>JAPLNP010000081.1 GCA_026401055.1 Planctomycetia bacterium | reverse complement strand
ACATCGCCCAGCGTGCCCGTCTTCTTGCCCTTGTAGCTCCCGCCGAACGCCTCGGCGTTATCCTCGATCACCTTGAGGTTATGCTTCTTGGCGAAGGCGTTGACTTTGCCCATGTCGCAGACGTTGCCGTAGAGATGTACGGGCATGATCGCCTTGGTCCGCGGCGTGACGAGCTTTTCGGCCGACTCGACGCTGATGCAGTGGTCGTCGAGATTGACGTCGGCGAACCGCGGGATCGCGCCGGCTTGGACGACGGAGAAGCTCGACGCGATGAAGGTGTAGCTGGGCACGATCACTTCGTCGCCCGGCCCGATGCCCAGCGCGGCCAGCGCGACGTGCAGCGCGGCGGTGCCGGTGGCGGCGCTGACGGCGAACTTGCTGCCCTGCCACTTGGCGAAGGCTTCCTCGAACTCGCGGCCGCGATTGCCGGTCCAGTAGTTCACCTTTCCGGACCGCAAGACGGCCTCGACGGCCTGGATTGCCTTCTCGTCGAACTTAGGCCAGCCGACGAGCTTGTCGGTGACAGCCTTGGGTCCCCCATCAATGGCTAGTTTCCCTGATCCGGACGCGGTAGTCATGGCAGAATCCCCTGTAATAGCGTGATTGTTCTGGACAATGGCAGCCGGCCCCACGACTTGCCGCCTATTGTGCCGCAGGGAAGGCGATAACGCTAGCCGGGGGACGAGATCGGGGAGGTTTTCGACAGGATTGACAAGATCGACAGGATGGGAAGGATAGGGAGAACGAGCGTTCTATGAGTCGCTCCGTCACTTGACGAGCAACTCAGGATTGTCCACCCAGAGGGCGAAGTACGGCGACTTGGCGTCCGTGCGCCGGAGCATGAGGAGGAACGGCTTGTCGAAGACCATGGTCCGTTGGCCAACCACCATCGACGTTTTGGCCTCGATGTGTGATTCCGACCGGAGCTTGACGCCTTGCTCGCCCATCGCAAACCGCGTGTTCTGAACGGCACTGACAATCACCAGATCCTTGGCCACTGCCGGATTGTTCGTCACGAGCTTCCTGCCCTCCAATTCCGAATAGCGGCGAGTGATGTCGAAGTTGAGATTGGGGACGCGAAGCACGTCGCCGGGCGAGGCTGGCTCGCCGGCCGCCCCTGCCCGGCGGTCCACCGACGCGACCGTGGCGGCCAGCGTTTCCTCCGGCTTGACTCGGGCGAGGATGACGCGATCCGCTTCCGACTTGGTCTTGAGTTCGACCACGAAGTCTTCCTCGCTCTGGTAGTCCAGGATGATGATCTGGCGGTACAGATCGTGTTTAGCCTCCCTGTACTCCTCGATACCGAAGGCCGGCAACTCTTGCCCGGCGAAAACGAGCGGTTCTTCGAGTCGCTCGAAAGGCCGCGGGAACTCCAGCGTCTTGAACAGGTAGCTGTAGGCGATGATGTCCTGTGGGCGCCACGCGGACGATTCCTCGGGCACCAGGCGCGGCGTGGCTTGGCCGTCGAACTTATCGTCCAACTCGCGGCGAATCCGCTCGTGGATTCCGTCGCGAACGAAGCCGGCAAGGGCCACGTAGCTTGCCTCGTCCAGGTCAGTCTTGGTGAACGCCTTCTTGTTCAGTGCGTCGACCACGGGCGACGGCGTGTCGAACCGCAGGTCCTCGCCCACCAGTGAACACGTCTCGTTGTGGGCCAGTTGAAACGTCCCGCACCAGAGAACGTTCTTTCCCGGCTCCAAGGGCACATCCAAGTGGGCCGACACGATCGTGTTCTTGAGGTCCGCCGCGTCGGCCATGAGCAAGTCGTCTTCACTGAAAGCCGAATCGTGGTTCCATCGGACCAGACAGACCGCGCCCATGCCGATCGCCACCAACACGACGCAGACGACCACCAGAACATACTTCTTTTTCATCGCGAGTCTCCTTGTTCTCCTTGTGCTGTCTGCCACTGCTGGCCTGCCCAGCAGTGCTGCCCCCTGCAAACCACGCCCTTCGCTGCGCTCAGGGACGTGCCACCTGCCAAGGCCTCCTACCGGACTTGCGCCCGAGCCAACAGCCATCGAAAGACGTTGGCGAGACCGGTGCGATTGTCGAACGCGCCAATGTACTCGTTGTACCCCCAGGGGTCGCCCAGCGCGAAGACCGTGCCTTTTCCATGCGTGCAGACGGCCATGATGTTGTCGCCCTGAAAGGCATAGACCGTCCGTGCCGGGGGCTCAATGGCAAGGGTGCAGATCGACCGCATGTGGAGCTTCTTGACTCCCTGGAAGAACGGATGGTCCGGAAACGAGTGCATTTGGAGCTTCGCGGGGTCGGCGTCGAGGCCGAATCGCGTGTCCTCGTTGAAACGGATGCCAAAACGGCCGGCGAGTTGGTTCATGTGCTCGAACTCGGCATAGCCCTTGCCGTTATTGAACAACACAAGCACGCCTCCGCCGCGAACCCAATCGGCAATCGCCTCGACGGCGTCGGGCTCGATGGTGTTCGGCTGCTTGACTTTCTCCGGCGTATTGGGGGCGACAATCATGTAGAGGCTCACCCCGGCCAAGGATTCCTTGGAGGCGGGCCGGTCGATCGAAACGGTCTTCGCGCCAAGCCCCTGGATCAGCTTCTCCAATTCCGAGTAGCCCGCGGGCGTTGTGTCTTCCCAGGCGTAGTGATACGGCTTTCCGTCGCGGGTCTCGTGATTGTAGTAGCGGTCCAGGGCGACGACCGGCCGCCCCGCGGCGTCGAGTTCGGCTTCAAGCGTCCGGAGCACTTCTTCATTGACGGTGATCAGGTTGTCCAGCGAGCCGGCCTGGGGCCACTCGGTTATCCGGTGCAGCCCGAAGAACTTGCGTTCCGCCAGATTCACTTCGGTTTCCAGCGCGGGATTGTCTCGCGACGCCAACAGCATCTTGGCTTGAATCGCCGCATAGCGCGACAGCAGCAGATTCAACTCGCGGAGTCGTTGCCGGGGCTCGACGGTGGGCGGTGGCTCGCCGGCCATGACCTCCCGCAAGACGCGGCCCGCCGCGCCGTCCACGTTGGGCGGTTCGACGCGCATCAGACGGCAAATCGTCGGCGCAATGTCGATATGCTCCGCGTAGTCGAGCACTCGCCCCTTGGCGATACCCGGCCCGACGAACACGAGCGGCGTGATCCACGCCTCCTCGCAGTTGGGCGGATGGGCGCCGGACGGGGCGTTGCCGTGGTCGGCCGTGAGCACCAGAAGCGTGTCCGCCATCTTTGCGGTCTGTTCGAGCCGCTGGACGAACTGTCCGACGAGTTGGTCGGCATTTCGCGCGGCGGCGACGTAGGGCGACCCCTCGGCCCAAATGTTGCGTCGCCAGGGCACGTTCTCTTTCGTCCGATGGCAGGTCCATCCGCCCGCCCCCGTGTCTTGGAGGTGAATGCGCATGAAGCGGATATCGTGCCGGTCGAGCAATTCCATGGCGTGGTCGATGGCGGCCGCATCCGTCGTGTTCACGAGCATCGAGAAACTGTTGGAACGGTTGATCGACGAGTAGTCGGTGCAGTTGGCCACCTGGGCCGTCAATTGGCTGGGAAAAAAGCAGTCCTGAATCAGTTTCTGGTTCGGACGAATAAACAGCGTGCCCGCCAACATCACCGGGTTGGGCAACGAACTGTTGTGAAGCGCGGCCCAATCACCGGTGGTCGGATGGTAGGGCTGCAACAGATGGGCGCGGCGGAACCACGTCCCTTCCGCCGCCAAACGCTTGAAGCACGGAAGGCCCAAGCGATCGGGCGCCTGATGATGCAGACCGTCGATCACGAGAAGGATCGCGCGCTTCGGCGGCGCGGGCTCACTCGCCGACGATTTGACGACGCCCTGAAGGACAGCGGCGGTCATCAGCAGCATGATTACGCCTCTCATGGCGATGATCCTTGTTTTGTCGCGTGATTCACGAGTCGGACAGGTGTCCGCGCCGCGCGGGCGGCCTTGTCGCCGGCGGGCTTGGACAGGACGTCGAGGATTTCGACTGCCTGGTCGTAGCGGCCTTCACCGTAGGCGACGTCGAGCCGGGCGATCCGCTGGGTGAACGTCCAGGCGGCCTCGGAGTCCGTCAGCCGCTCGGGCCCGCGGCTCAGGGCCCGCTCGGTCGCCGACTCCTTCGCCAGCCACGCGGCACTCTTGGCCAACAGCTTCTCGCGCAGGGCCAGATACTGCTGCTCGCGCTGGATGTCCTCGATGTAACGCTTTTCCGTCTCGCTCGGCGCCGCGGCGAGCGCCTTGGCCAGTTCCTCCGAGCCGGCGAATTCCGGATCGACCCGACGCATCGCCGCCATCAATTGTTGGTTCGCCCGGCGTGCCTCGGGCAGCAACTCCTGGGTGTAAATCGCGGTGAGTTTGTCCCACTCGCCGGGCAGTTCGCGGACGCCCGGGTCGAGCACCGTCGAGACGCGCGCCGGCGCGGCCTGGCCCTCGCGATAGACCTCCCAGCGGTCGGAGTAGCCGTCGGCGTTCGTGTCGAACCAGCGGACTTCGCCCAGCCGGTCTTGGCTCGCCAGGTGTCCGACGCGGAGCCAGCCCTCGGCGGCTCCCTTGAGGTGAATCCGCCGATCGACGCGGGAGTAGTAGAGCACGCGGCGGGTGGAGGGCGTGGGCTGGAATTCGCGCCGCGTGTTCCACTCCTGCACCGGCCCGCCCGTGTTGTGCATCACCCGGCGTCCCCAGACCCAGAAAATCCCTTCCCAGCGGCGTCCTTCGTCGGCGTGGGGCCCGAAGCCAATCCGCTCGGTGTTGTCGCTGAACTCGCGCCAACTGAAGCTGGTCTGGTCGGCCGAATAGCTTTCGGCCATCGCCCGGGCGGAGCCGTGCGGGATGCAGATCGTCGTCTTGGGTTCGCGCCGCAGCGGGTTCGTGTGCTCCATTCCCTTGAACTGGTACGGCAGGCGGCCGATCATGTTGAAGCCCAGGTCGTAGTGCAGCGGACGCTCGGCGTCGCTCAGGGCGTCGACGTCGATCCCGTAGCGGACGTTCATCGCGCCCATGTCGCGCGTCGCGTCGGTTCGCGGCGCGCTGCTGTAGTTGACGTCGTTGGCGGGGTCCTCGTTGCTCGCCGGATCGAACGAAAGCGGAACGCCGCTAACGCGCACCACTGCCTCCGACTGGCCGTCGCGGTCGGTGTCGTAGAAGGCGAACGGGCACTCGCTCGCGGGAAACCACGCACGGCGCTGGGCGTCGTAGCCGTTGAAGTAGATCATGTTGTCGCCGTAGGCGTCGCACTCGAAGAAGCTGCCCGGCGGATACTCGTAGCGGTCGATCTTCCACATGTGGCCGTCGCCGTCGAGGTCCATGCCGAACCACGCGCGGCGGAGCCGGCCGTTGTCGAAGTAGCGGATTTCCATTTCGTCGGGCTTGCCGTCGGCGTTGTTGTCGAGGTAGTCGACCATGCGATCGACCGTGCCGTCGGCGTCGTAGTCGGCCACGTAGCAATCGCTGTCCTTGTCGCCGTCCTTATCGTCGGGCCGCATGTCGCCGTCGTCGTCGATGACCCAGACGATCACCGGCTGCGGCTTGCCGCGCGTGGTCCACTGCTCGCGGCGAACGAGCATCCGCCCTCCGCCCGGTTGGGTGCTCTGGACGACGAAATGCTCGCCGACGGCGAGAGCCTGCGCCCGCTGCCACCACGGCCGCGAGGCCAACGCGATTCGCCCGTCCTGGTCCATCGCGGTTTCCGCCTCCCACCACGCCCCGGCCGGCGTCTGGCCAGAGACGGGCGTGGGCAACACGGGGAAGCACCCCAGCAACAGCAAGCCAATCAGGATCCTCCGACGATGCTCATTTGCGTTTCGGCGCATGGGGACACCTCTCGTTGCTCAGGGAATGGACACGTCGCAGCCTGGCCCCCATTCTATTGACCGCCCAAGCCGGCCGCAACCGGCAGGGGTTGGCCCCCCAACCCCCAGCTTCTTTTGATCACGAAAACACGAAAGGACGAAAACGCGAAAGAAGAGCCGGCGGGGTCTGGACTCCCCATTTCGTGTTTTCGTCCCTTCGTGTGTTCGGGATTCGAGTCGCGCCGTGCGTGACGTCGCGCCGCTCATTTACGGTCGCGGCTCGGTTTCGCCGAGGGGTGCCGCCTGGCGGCTTGCCAGGTAGCGGCGGAAAGACTCTCGGCAGCGGCCTTGCGGGTGCGTGTCGAAGACGACGGGCAGGGTCAGTCCGTGCTCGCGCCACCAGCGGCGGCCCGAATCGGACTGCATCAGATCGAGCACGTCGAGCGCGCCGGCCAGATCCGCCGGGAGACGCTCTCGGACGCACGCCGGCAGCGGCCCGTGGAATCCGTAGCGCGGCCACGTGTAGTAGCCGTTTTCGTCGTCCCGGCGACCCGCCTCGGTTTCGATCCGCGTCACGCCCAATCGGACGGCGGTGGCAACTTGTCGGGCGAACATCCGCAGGCCGAGGCCCCGGCCGCGAAGCGCCGGCTGCCGGATGTGCAAGGCGTCGATCCGCAAGATCGGGCCGCCGGGGCATCGCGACACTTGGAAGACGCCGTGATAATGGTGGCGCGGCGGGTCGGAGAACTCCAGGTAAAGACCGCCCCGGTAGACGCCCACCTCCAACTCCGCGTCGCCTGGCGCTCCGGCCAGGCCCGCCAACTCCGCAAGTTGCAGCGTCCGACCGAACAGTCGCCGGACCATCCCGAGCACGTCGCCGCGTTCGCCGGGGCAAAAAGTGACTCGCGCGCGGCGGCGGATGCACGGCTCGGCGCGCGGCATCGCGACGGACGGCGGCATGTCGATCAGGCTCATTGCCGACCCCGGCCGTGGTGTGGTGTCAGGGAAGCATCATTCAAGCCGGCTGCCGTGCCGGGCGTCAGAGTTGGCTCATCCAGCGGCGCGTGAGAAGTATAGCCGCCCCAGGTGACAGCTATTTGTCACCCCGGTCGAAACTAGGGGCAAAGAGGCGGGAATTCGCTGGAGACGAAACGAGTGACGACGGGTCGATGCGGCGCGTCGAAACGCCCAACTTGTGGAGAAACCCCTCGAGGTAGTCGAGGTAACCGCGCGACCCGGGACGGTTCGTCCCCCAGACCTCGATCGACCCGAGCGTCGAGCGGAGGATGCCGACCAGAACGTCCCGCCCGACAGGGGGTGAGTCCTCGAAGTACAACTTCCAGCAGTCCACGATGTTGTACACGAGAAAGTCTTGGATGGAAAACGTCTCTGGGCTTTCGGCGGCCAAGTTGTCCAGGCTGGGCAAAGGCCCCTTGCGAAGAAGGTCGATCAAGTCCACGAGGGCCGCCCAGACGACGTCGTCCGTCAGTTTGCGATCCGCGACCACGTCGGCCTCGTGGATCGCCGTCTCCGTCACCAGCAGCAGGCGGACGTACTTGGCCTTCCGGTATTTCGTGCCGGTATAGGCCAGCGGCGGCGTCTTCTCGGCCCGACGCTTCTCCTTCTCCTTGCGACGCTTCCTCTCGATCTTGCGGAGCTTGCTCTTTCTCGGGTTTGCCATGGACTCAACCTCCTTATCAAGCCAATACAGGCCGCTTCTCGACTCCGGACAAGGGGACAGGCGCCGTCGCCGCACCGCGTATCGGCCGTACCAGACCGTGTCTGGGCGACGGAGCCAGTCCCCTTTTCCAACGCGCCACCAATTTATCCGATTTCGTTGGGCCGACAAGACCGGATTTCGGCAGCCGGGGGGGTCTGGACGCCGCCGGGGGATCTGCTAGCATGGTCATCGACCCCACCCCTCGAACAAGGAGCGACTTTCATGGCAACCTATCAGATCCCCAAACTGGCGAAACTCCCCAAAACCTCCAAGAAGCAGGTTCTCCTGGTGGCCAGCGGCGACTTGCGGCTCTCGGCCAACCAGAACTGCTGGGCCGCGCAGAAGGACATGGAGGCCGCGCTCACCCAGGCCGTCGCCGAGGCCGGCTACGATCTGGTCCGCGCCCATCCTTACAAAGAAGACGAGAAGCACGGGTTCATCGGCTCGCAAAAGGAAGGCATGTGCGTCTTCGCCGGCATCGACCCGAACGCCAAGCTCATCGTCGCCGAGGCCGTCTGGCAGTATTCGCACCACGTCCTGGCCGGACTCTTGAGCCACCGCGGCCCGATCCTCACCGTGGCCAATTGGTCGGGCACGTGGCCGGGCCTGGTCGGCATGCTCAACCTCAACGCCTCGCTGACCAAAGCCGGCAAGGCCTACTCGACCCTCTGGAGCGAGGACTTCACCGACAAGCCGTTTGTGAAGAATCTCAAGAAGTGGCTCGATAAGGGCTCCGTCCGCCACTCGATGTCCCACGTCACGCCGCTTCGGAAAATCAAGGTGCCCGGCGCCCTGCGACGCCTCGCCGAGGCCCTGGCCGAACAACTTCGCCGCGAGAAGGCGATCATGGGCATCTTCGACGAGGGCTGCATGGGCATGTACAACGCGATCATCCAGGACGAACTCTTGAACCCGGCGGGCATCTACAAAGAACGGCTCAGCCAGTCCGCCCTCTACTACGAGACCACCCAGGTCAGCGACGCCGAGGCCCAGGCCGTCCGCGACTGGTACGACCAGCACGGCGTCAAGTTCGTCACCGGCTCGGACGAAGCCAGCGACCTGACCGACGCCCAAATCCTCACCCAGTGCAAGATGTACGTCGCCGCCATGCGAATCGCCGACGATTTCGGCTGCGACCTGATCGGCATCCAGTACCAGCAGGGCCTCAAAGACCTCCTGCCGGCGAGCGACCTCGTCGAAGGCACGCTTAACAACGTCGACCGCCCGCCGGTCCGAAGCCGCGACGGCAAGCGAATCCTCTACGACGGCCGGCCGCTTGTGCACTTCAACGAGGTCGACGAGTGCGCCGGCGTCGACGGCCTGATGACCTACCGCATCCACGAGGCGATGGGCCAACCGGTCGAAAACACGCTGCACGACGTCCGTTGGGGCGACTGGGATCAGTCGGGCACCGTGCCGGACTTCGTCTGGGTCCTCGAAATCAGCGGCTCGGTCCCGCCCGCCCATCTGGTCGACGGCTGGCGCGGAGTGACCAGCGAGCGTCAGCCGCCGATGTACTTCCGCCGCGGCGGCGGCACGATCAAGGGCATCTCGAAGCCGGGCGAAATCGTCTGGTCGCGGATCTTCGTCGACGCGGGCAAGCTCCGGATGGATCTAGGCCGCGCCGGCGTCGTCGAGTTGCCGCTGGCAGAAACCCAGCGCCGCTGGGACGCCACCACGCCGCAGTGGCCGATCATGCACGCGGTGACCTACGGCGTCTCCCGCGACCAGTTCATGGCCCGGCACAAGGCCAACCACATCCAAGTCGCCTACGCCAACTCCGCCAAGGAAGCCGACGACGCCATGTTAGCCAAAGCCGCGCTGGCCGACGCCATGGGCATGCACGTCTCGATCTGCGGCACCCGCAAAGGCGGGAAGGAGTGGTAGGGGGGCGATGGGTGGCATGTCCACGCTAGCCGTGGAGATGCATTGGGGCGTAGAATCGAGCCGTGATCAGGGGTGGTCGAAAACGCTGCAAACCATTTGACGCCAGGGGCGGGGCTCATGGTGTTATTGTGTCTGCGTAAGAACCGCCCGGACTTCTTGCCGAAGGTATGAGGCATGTCCACGACAAGCGTGGACATGGCACCCGGCATCCGCGACGGTTCACGCACGCCGTTCATCCCCCAGCGCATGCCACCCGACCCGGCAAGTCGCTAAAGCAACAAACGTAATCTGGCAGCGACGGCTTCCTCGTCGCGGAGAGAGGACTCCCAAATACGGACAACTCGCCACCCCAATGCCTTAAGCGCCCGATTGATCTTCCGGTCCCGGGCACGATTGCTGCGAATCTTCTCTTGCCAATAGCTGGTGTTCGATTTGGGAAGCCGCTTCTTCCTGGGATTGCCGTGCCAGAAATCGCCGTCAACAAACACGGCGACTTGCGACCGGGGGAATACGAAGTCCGGCCTCCCCGGCAACTTGCTGCCTCTGCGCCATCCCTTGATCTTGTAGCGCCGCATTATGCGAACTAATCGGAGTTCGGTCGTCCGGTTGCCGCGACTCCGTATCAGCCCCATTATTTCGGATCGGCGTTTGGGGGTGAAGCAGTCAGCCATTCCACATCGTCACAGTTCCTCGTCCTCGTCCGCCGCGTCGCCATTGCCCCCGTCCTCCGGCAAGCTGCCGGCCAGCAAAATGCGGGCCTTCTCCTGCTCAAGAAACGCGATGATCTCTTGGGCCTTCATGCAGTCGAGGATGCACACGCCGCCGTGCAGATTCATGGCTTTCGACAGACGGCGAACGATTCGCCGGCTGGAATCGCCGTTGTCGAGGCATTCCGCCTTGTTTCGCAACAGGTAATCCAGGAACACGCGAGTCAAGGAGGTTATGCGTCCCAGATTTCGCTCGAACAGGTTCTTCGCAATGTCCAAACTCGAAAGAAGCACGGCGGTCAGTTCGTATGGATTCTCCCGAGTCGGATCATAGGTCATCTTTGCCGTCCACCACAATCTCGCCGCGCCATTCCTTAGTAGAGCACGGCTTTGAGTCTGCGCAACGAAGTAATGGGATAGCGTGAACCTTTGCGCCTTCTCACGATCAGGCAAGTGCTTCTCGACCGGCCATCGTGCCCTCATATACTTCCAGAGTTCGACATGGGTGAGCCTGGTCCATAGGCGCGCATCGCGCGCTTGAAGCGGACTGAGGCTCGGGAACGCCTTGTGCAGTCGGATGCAATTCTCCAGGTCATGGTGATTTCCCTTCTCGGATGGCAGCATGTCCAGTGGCGCAGCAGGCTCGCACGGCGTGGGGAACTCCCATTGCGTGGCACCTGCATAGTCCGCTACCCACGAGTCGGATTCACCATAGCGGTCAAGATTGGCCGGGATTGATTCCTGCAATCGGCGGATGAACACTCGGTTCAGTGCATATTGATGTGGCATAGGACCGCTCTCCGTCTATTCGACGCCCTCATCGAGAACCATGCGTGCATTCGTCAAAGCACGCCTGATGGGGAGTTCCAGCAGCTTCTGGGCAAGGGTAAGCGGCTCGGATGTCAGAGAAAGCCCCACCTGCTCAACTCGGCGTTTGAGACAGCGGGACCATCGCAGGTTCTCGTACTCCGAATGATCCCCTTGCAGCGTTCGCAAAGCCTCCAACAACGCGGGAAGCACCAATGCTGCCGCCACAGTTGCAGACAACGGTTTGGCCGTTTTTACGATTTTGTAGTTCTCGAAGTCGCGCGCTGACAAGAGAATTGTGATCTTCTCGTCGTCGAAATCGACCTCCATCGGCATATCGCCGTCGGCCGGGTGCTGGCGTATTTGCATTATGGAGCTGACCGACCGTAGAGCATCAAAATCAATGTCTGCGTCAAAGGTCATCCCCTCCGCTATGGCGAGAACGTCTCCGGTGCTGATATTGAAGGCCGTATCCCCGTAGTCCGAATGCGAGTTCTCGACCGTGTAACCGGAAATGTCTTGTTTCGCCCGAACGAACACGTTTACCTCAACCGTCGCGTTAAGGTTCTCGCCAGGTATCATCAATTCCTTCTTCGTTTCAGTGAACTCGAAAACGCTTCGGTACAGCGTGTTGCTGCACTCCACGTGTACAATGTAGGCTGCATCGCCCTTTTCAATCAAAGCCGAAATCGTTGGGCTGCTGCACTGAACGTCCACGCTCAGGTAGTAGTTCACTCCATCGTGCGAGACGGTGATGGGCGATTGGAAGGCGGCTTCAAGCACATCGTCCGCATTTCCAACAACGGGATGCGGGAACGCGCGTTGACTAAGCTTCATGTGCGGAAACCTCCATCGCCACCTTGCGGGATTCGCAAAGCTCTACTTCGAGGTTGATTGGGCCAGTTGGAGGGAAGGCCAATGGCCCGATCTTCCCGACCGTCTCGGACGGCAGCGAGGTTCCATCGGCGAGCCGGGCGGCGCGAATGGACAACGGCTCCTTTGCATCGTCTCCAACGGCCAAGAGGCTTATTATGCCGTTGCGCTGGCCGTCGTGTATGGGATGAATCGTCACTGCGTAGACGCTCGCCGTCCCGTCCTTCGGGTAAGCACGAAAACGAATGGGTATGGCCGGTTTAGCATGCGCGCCCCCGCCATGCGCGCCGCTAGTCGGGCTGGAACTGCCGGCTCCCACTGCCCCGCCACTCCCCGCGCCTCCTTCCACGTTGTTGTTTCCATCTCCTGCTGGGCCGCCCCCGGTGCCTCCCGCCTCCGACGACCCTTCCTCTGTCTCGCCCGACTCGTGCGGTGCTGGCCTATGTCCATCCGGCTGCATTGGCTTTCGTTCCGGCATCTTCTGGACCGGAATTGGGGACCTCGGTTTCGGTGCGGGCGGCGTCGCGGGAAATCCGTCGGCCGGAGGCTGCTCCTCGCTCGCCGGCGATCCGAATGGCTCCTCCGGCGTTTCGTCGTCATCCGGGAGAAACCTGCTCAACTCAGGGAACGGGATGATCTTCACGTCGTCTCTGACAGAAAGCTGCCTGGTACATTCGCGGATATAGGTAACAAACTCGTTTTCAATCTTCTTGTTCGCGCCCCTGTCAGGAAAGTCTGGGTTCCAGGTGTCGTGCCGGGGTGGTTCCATGTCGCGTAGCAGAGTGTTGCCCACGTCGTTCCGGCACATGAATACGCCGCAGAATGGGATGGCGCAGCGAGACTGCCTGTGGTAGATGACCATGCCAGACTGTCGGACCATCGCGATTCGCTTTGGCAGTTCGGTTTCTCCGGTTCGGATGCGGACAGAGACGGCTTTCAGATGACGCAAGCTCTTGTCGAAGGACGCGGTCGGGTCCAAGTATGCGGAGTAGTAGAGATGGGCCGTGAAGTTCTCCGCGCCGCTGCGGGCTTCCAAGAGCGCGCCCAAGTTGTCTTTTGCGATCGTCCGATCCCCAATGCGCACTTCGAGATCACCAAAGTTGATAGCTGGCCAAAAATACTCCAAGACGGAAAGTTCAAGCTCCTCATCCCACGTTCTTTCCGCCCTAAACCCCAAGATAATGATGTCCGTCCCGCGTTCATCGCGGCGGAACAGCTTCGGAATCTGGCTTCGCGTCCGAATCGACTCGCCTTGCAGCCCGCCGAGGTATCCCACGGGCTGAGCTTTTCCACCGTCGCTCAACTCGTGCGTGACAAGCTTCGCAACGCCTTGATACTGGAAATAAGCAGTTGCGTCGTGCGTTGACGCATGTTGTTTCTTTTCAAAGGTGTGCGGCTCCTGATAGCATTGCCAGCAGTGCTGAATTTCCGAAGAAAACCTGAAATTAAATTGCGATTGAGATTTGAGACCACCCCGTGCGAAGGTCGCTGGTGGCGAACGGAGCGTTCTTACCGATGCCATAGGAACCGCCCTCTCCCCCATACTTGGACGAAGACCCACTGCAACGAATAAGACTGTACCAATTCTTCCTGCGTTCAGTGTCGCTTCCGACAACCCCCGTCGTGTTGTGGTCGCTTATGCGCAGGGCCGTCACCGTCGCGGTTTGAGCGAGTTGGACAGCTCTGTCAAAGAACGCTGCGGCTTTTTGATCGTCGGCCCAGTAGGCGCGGCATTGAGAAAGAGCGGTACCAAGGCCGTCCATGTCCGGTATTCTGTCGCGGCCGATCTCAACGCACTGGAACTTCACAACGACGGGTCGGTTAGGATCGGAGCGCGCGTCAAGGGAGTTCTGGAGTATCTCCCTGGCAAGGTAGCGGTAGTAATTGCCCTTGAAGGTCTCAACCCCCGCATCGTGCAAGCCGCTTTCTTGGCCCAAATCACTTTTTGGAAAAAGCCATTGCATGTTATACCCCGATTCGTTTCTTCCGCTCCCTAGCTCGGTTCGCGCTCTCGGCCCTTTCGAGTTCAGAAACACACGCATCTGCCAGTTTGACGACCAGGGGAATAGTCACCGAGTTGCCAATCTGCTTATAAATTTGGGTATTGGAGAGTTGCGGCGGAATCTTGAACCAGGAGTCTTCGTATCCCTGGAGCCGAGCGCATTCCCTCGGTGTAAGCTTCCGAATACCCCACCTGTCCTTTATCACCGGCTGGTTGTGCCCCCCCTCTCCCATGTTTGCCATGAGGGTGAAGCAGACCCCCGACATATTCTCCCGAACGTAGCTCCGGCGCAACTGATAGATTGACCGCCGATCGCTGCGTTCGATCGCGCGCTTGAACGGCTTGTAATACTGCGATTCCTCCGTGAAATAGTAAACTGAGTCCTGCTTGTAGCGGGTATCCAGGAAGTCCCAGACAGACCGCAGCGACCCGGCCGGTAACGGCTCCGGGAAACAAAACGTGTTGCTTGGAAAGTGCTGGCAACTCATCGCGACCATGAATACTCTCGCACGATTCTGCGGTATATCGGTGTGCGTCATCGTGTTCAAGATGGCGGCGTTCTGCTCGCTAAACCAATACCCGGCCCTCTGAATTTCGACTTGGACGCGCTTGAACGTCCTCCCTCGGTCGTGCGTGCGAAAGTTCCTCACGTTTTCCAAGAGCAGTATCTTGGGTTTGTCGCGTCCGAACTCCTTGATGATCCGAATTATGTCGAGAAACAGCAGTCCTCGCTCGTCCTTAAACCCAAGCTTCTCGCCCGCAACCGAAAATGGTTGGCACGGAAAGCCGGCGGTAAGGATGTCAACTGGTTCTAAACGGTCGCTTTTGACGCCAAGGTCTTCGACCGGCTTACAAAGGTAGCGGATGCGGCTTGGGAAGTTCGCCTCGAAGGTCTCCTTGGCGAACTTGTCCTTCTCGTTCGCCCACATCACGCGAGTTCCCACCTGCTCGAACGCCCTGCAAAACCCGCCAATAGCGGCGAAGAGGCATCCGACGTTGAACCGCTTCCTTAAGCGAGAGCCATCCTGAGCCATAGTCTCCATCCACTATCAATCGCGAGCGTGCCTGACGTAGCGCGACGAAGTCAAACGATTCGCCGCAACACGAGCGGACCATAGCACCTAACCAATGGGCTATCTTTCCCCCCTCGGCGAGGCTTTCCATTATAGCTTATCACTTCCCGTGCCGCTCCGCAAGGGGGGATTCGCGGTCGGGGCGATCTCGATTGGGTCAGGGCCTACGTGCGCAATCAGCGGCAGCATCACGGGCAGGGAACCGCGGTTGACCGTTTGGAGCGGATCACGACGACGGACGCATAGGTGTTCCGCGGCGAGAACGCCCCTGAAGGGGCCTGTTGGTGGGTGGGGATAGGAACATGGTGGCGAGGCAGCCCAAAGAACCCGGCGTGAACCTCGGGCCTAATACCGGCTGCGCCGGGGGAAGGGCGTGAACGCCCTTGCCGTGTCGTGGTTTGCCGTGTTGTGCCTTGCGGTGTCGTGGCTTCTCAAGGCGAAGCGGACCACGCGCCCGCGTTCGGCGCGTCGTCGAGCCCGTCGCGAATTGCCGGTCCGCGGACTTTCGGCCAACACGGCCCCCCTGAACAGGGTCTCGATGGGGCATCCACGCGCGGCGAATTGAACCCCGGCAACGAGTCGGGTAGATTGGTCAGTGTACGGTTCTCGGGAACGAAACGAAAGCGGATGGTTTCTCGCATGGACGTCCACCAGAAGGTTCTCCTCGTCGATGCCGCCACGGGTTATTACCGGGTGGAACGCTACGCCTTGGGCGACTTCTTCGGGCCGGTCGACTTGGGCCTCTACTTGGCCGGCAAGCACAACAGCCTGAACATCGGCACGGGGCTTCTGGCCGGCTCGATCTTTCCCGGATCGAACCGGCTCGTCTTCAGCGCGTTCTCGCCGTGCTGGGGCGGCTTCTACGTCTCTTCGATGGGCGGGGCCGGCCTGGTGTTCGACAACCTGGGCATCAACATGCTCGCGATCGTGGGACGCGCGGCCACGCCTTCCGTCCTCGTCCTGAACCGCACGCACGGCGAGGAGATCGAGGTCGTAATCGAGCCCGTCGCCGTCGAGCAAGTCTGGCGCGGCGGTCGAGGCGGCGTCTACGGCCTGATGGACCTCGTGTTCGAACGTTACGCGGCGCGATACGAGACGGACCCCCGCATCCTGGCGACCGGGCCGGCCGCCGCGGCGACCGACTTCGGCGCCGTGGCCTCGGTGCCCATCTCGGCCGGAAAGTTGACGACCATCGACACCTGGGCCGGCCGCGGCGGCATGGGGAGCAAAATGCTCCAGCAGCACGACGTCGCCGCGGTCATCTACGGCGGGACCTTCATCGACGAGGATTTCCGCGATCGCACCGTCGCCGACCAGTGGTTCGAGGACAAGTATCAGAAGAAGATGGGGGCGAAAGATCTCGAGGCAACGGTCAAGTACCGCTACGACCCCAGACTGGAGACCGGCGGGACGCTCGGCGCCAACTACGCCACCATGGGCGGCCGGGTGATCGCCTTCAACTACCGATCCATCTACATGGACGAAAGCGACCGGCTGGACCTGCACCAGCGCTTCGTCGTGGACCACTACCTGCGGCAGTTCAACGAGGAGACCATCGTCCCCAAGCAACATCGCACCTGCGGCGAGCCCTGCCCGGCCGTCTGCAAGAAATACCGCGACCAGTACAAGAAGGACTACGAGCCGTACCAAACGATGGGGCCTTTGTGCGGCATCTTCGATCAGCGCGCCGCCGAGCGACTCAACCATCACGCCGACGCCTACGGATTCGACGCCATCTCCGCGGGCGGCGTGCTGGCTTGGCTGATGGAATGCCTGGACCGGCGGCTTGTGCATCCCGTGGAATTGGGCGTCGCCGAGCGGCCCGTGTTCACGCCCTCGGCGTTCAGCGTCGAGACCGATTCGGCGCACAACGCCAACCTGGGGGTGGCCCTGCTCGACGCCATCATCGAGCGGCGTGGGCTGTTGAATCTGAGCGAGGGCGCCCGCAAGTTCGCTCGGCGTCTGGCCCGCGACAAGGGCAAGGAAGTGCTCGACCCGTTCATGTACGTCGGCTACGCCCGCAAGGGCTGGATGGTGCCCAACCAGTACTGGACGCCGGGCGTGCTCTCGCCGATGCCGATCATGGGCAAGTACTACATGTACTACGGCAACGACTTCGCTCCCCCGCGAACGCTCGGGCGGATCAACGCCGAGCGGTTTCGCGCGGAACTCATCATGGACAACTTGGGAGTGTGCCGCTTCCACCGCATGTGGGCCGAGGAGATGCTGCCGGACATCATGCAGTCGCTCTACGGCAAGAAGGAGCAGTATCTCAGCCGCCTCACGATGACGGCCAGCCGGATCAACAGCCGCAACTCGTCGGTCCATTGGGAATCGGAGCGCTGCGCGGACTTCGTGCTCGCCTTCCTCAAGCGGCAGCACGACGTCGAAAACATCCGCCATCCGGAACTGCTTCGTTGGCTGGACGATTTCCGGAACAACAAGCACGAGGCGGCCTTGAACTTCTGGTATGAGATCCACAAAGGGGTCCACGAGTCGCTCCGAGAGTTCTAAGCGGCGGAGAGATGAACGATGACTGGGAAGCAACGCGTCTTGGCGGGAGTGGATCATCGGGTGACCGACCGGATCCCGATCACGTTCGATGCGGAAAAGGAGGTCTATGCGGTACTGTACGATCACCTGAAGCTGCGAACGAAGGAGGAACTGTTCGACCGCTTGCACGTTGACACTTGGATGATCCTGCCCGGAAACTTCATCTTTCCGAAGCAGGAGGAAGGCAAGGCCGAGAAGACCTCGATCTGGGGATACCGCGCCCGGGTCACGGAATATTCCGGCGGCACGTACGATGAACTCTGCTTCGCTCCGCTGGCCGGCAAACACGAGATCGCCGACATCCGGAAACACGACTGGAGCGGGCCGCGGACCCTGGATTTCTCGCATTTCCAACGCGACGCCCAAGCGCACGCCGACCGCGCGATCATCGGAGTGTTCACCTGGGGCGCCTATTTCGTCGCCAGCTTCGTCCGCGGCCTGCAGGACTTGATGATGGATTTCGCGATGCGGACCGACTACGCGGATCACCTTATCAAGACGATCACCGAGAAGATCCTCGCCGCGCTGGACACGCTGCTGGAAAAGCACGCCGGGGGCGTCGACATCGTTTACATGGCCGACGACTACTGCTCGCAGCGGGGGCCGATGTTCAGCCCCGACACGTTCAAGCGGTACGTCCAGCCGTATTTGACCGAAGTGGCCGCTCGCTGCCACGCGCACGGCAAGAAGTTCCTGTTGCACTGTTGCGGTGCGGTGCGGCCGCTATTGCCCATGATTATCGACGCCGGAGTGGACATGCTCGAGCCCATCCAAATTCGCGCCGCGGGAATGGAGCCGGCGGGTTTGAAACGGGACTTTGGCAAGCATCTCTGCTTTTACGGCGGCGTCGATCTGCAACAGATCCTGTGCAACGGAACGCCCCGGGAAGTGAGCGACGAAGTTCGGCGATTGATCGACGTTCTCGGTCGCGACGGCGGCTACATCCTCGGACCCGGTCACACCTACATCCAGATTGACGCGCCCACGGCGAACATTTTGGCCATGTACGACACGGCCGCGGAAACGAACGTGCCGGGCTCGAGAAGGTGACAGGCTGTCGTGAATGAGACAACGGGATTGTGCCGACCTGGAAATTAGCTAGGAGACATACGTCCATGTCTTGTCCGGGTCGGCGAAGCAGTTGATCGACGACGGTGAGTCGTCCGGGATTCCCAGGACGCTCAAGCGGATGAGTCCGAAATCATCGTTGCGGGCAACACTCAGATCAAGCGTGGTAAGTTCGTCCTCAAACGCCTCGTCAAACTCCGGCTTCCTGGTGCAAACAAGAAACAACAGTCCGGCGTCACGGGTCGTCAATACTGCTTTCGACACGTGCTCCTTGTGCTTAGCCAGCCAATCGCCGAGATAGTCCAGAAGACTCTCGAATTGGCCCCGGAATCGGACAATGCCGAGTTGGTCGTAGACCCGGCATGCCCGCACGGCCTCGGCGACGGAAAAAACGAACCGATCCTCTCCGGCATCCACAACTATGACCTTTTGCTTGTCGTCATCGTACCGCAGCGTGATCGTAGCGGAGCGCCGTTGCACGTCAGACATGGGAACCCCCTTCAAGATGGGCGTCATTCACGACATTCATCGGCAAGGGAGCCAATGGATATGGAGGCTCGGTGCGAAAAGGTTGCAGCGGAGATTCCCGGGCACATCGGACCCGCCATCAATCACTCTAGTTTGGCATTATTGCCAAATCCAGCCCAAACGCAAGCCACCCCACCAGAGAATGAGGCCGTAACTCGCGTGGGGGGTATTCAGCTGGGTATCCTACCGCCCGTTGCCGTTGGGCGTGGCCATCATCCGGACGTTGCCCGGACCGAGCAGCTCGTCGACGCGGCGACGCATCTGGTGGGTGACGTCGACGCGGAGCTTGCGGCACTCGCACGCCACCGTGCTGCCGTCTTCCAGACACAGGTGAAGCTGCACCGGACAGGAGCCGGGGTAGCCGCGGAGGATCTCGTGAAGCTGCTCCAGCCCGCGCTGGCCGTGCTGCTTCTCCAACACCCGAATCACGATGCCCTTCGTGCACCGGCCCGGCACGTCCTCGAGCTTGATCAGCTCGTTGACGATCAGGTTGGCCTCCTCGCTGCCCGGCCGCTTGTCGATCGCGCCGCGAACCACGAGGATGGCGTCGGGCTGGACGAGTTCGCCGAACTGGGCAAACTGTTCGGGCCAGATGATCGTCCGGATGATGCCGGCCTTGTCCTCGAGGTCGAACATGGCGTACTTGCTCGGCTTGCCCGGCTTCGGATTCTTCGTGTGCGCGGTCTTGATCGACGCGAGCATCCCGCCGAGCATCACCTCGCTGCGATGCTTCAACTCGGCCGCCTCGGCGGTCGTGTGCGAGCAAAACTGATCGAGCATCTCCTGGTGCTCGGCCAGCGGGTGGCTCGTGAGGTAGAAGCCGAGAACCTCCTTTTCCTTGGCGAGTTTTTCGCGTTCGTCCCACTC
Source organism: Planctomycetia bacterium (assembly GCA_026401055.1). Taxonomy (GTDB): domain Bacteria; phylum Planctomycetota; class Planctomycetia; order Pirellulales; family Thermoguttaceae; genus JAPLNP01. The sequence continues at coordinate 1,975 of JAPLNP010000081.1, read as the reverse complement.
GGGCAAGTTGGGCAAGCTGGCGGTCGTCTGGACCGGGTCCTCGTCCGCTTCCTCGCCGAAGAGGCTCTTTTGCCCGTGGCGACGGTCGGAGGCCGCCGACGCGCCCGACTGCAGCGCCCGATCGATCACCTTGAACATTTGCGACCGCCGCGCGCCGAAGGAGTCGAACGCCCCGGCCTTGACGAGCGTCTCGACGGCGGTGCGGTTGACCGTGCCCGAGTCAAGCCGTTCGCAGAAATCGAAGAGGCTCTTATAGGGTCCCCCGGCCGCGCGCCCGTGGTGGATGGCCTCGGCCGCGCCGCCGCCGCAGCCCTTGATCGCCGAAAGGCCGAACAGGATCTTGCCGTCGCGGACGGCGAAGTCACTCTGCGAGCGATTCACGTCGGGCGGAACCACCTCGATGTTCATCCGCTGGCAATCCTCGAGGTGCTCGACCAGCGAGTCCTTCTTCTTGAAGTTTCGGCCCGGAATGTCGCTCGACAAGAGCGCGGCCATGAACTCGACGGGCCAGTGGGCCTTGAGATACGCCGTCATGTAGGCGATCAGGGCGTAGGCGGTCGAGTGGCTCTTGTTGAACCCGTAGCCGGCGAACTTCTCGATCATGCTGAACAGGCCCTCGCCCTCCTTGCGGCTCATGCCGTTGGCCTGAACGCCGTCGACGAACTGCCCGCGGAACTTCTCGATGATCGGGAGCTTCTTCTTGCCGATCGCCTTGATGCAGGTGTAGGCGCTGGCCAGTTCGATGCCGCCGAGGCGGTTGAGAATCCGCATGACCTGCTCCTGGTAGACCATCACTCCGTGGGTCTCTTCGAGCACGTCCTTCATGATCGGGTGGGGATAGACGGCGTCCTTGCGGCCGTGCTTGACCTCGATGTAGTCGTCGACCATGCCGCCTTCGAGCGGCCCGGGCCGGTAGAGCGCGGCGGTGGCGATGATGTCGCGGAAGTGGTCCGGCTTCATTCGCTGCAGGAGGTCGCGGATGCCGCCGCTTTCGAGCTGGAAGATGCCCTTGGTCTCGCCGCGGCACAACAGGGCAAACGTCTCCTTGTCGTCGAGCGGGAACTTGTAGGGATCGATCCGCCGGCCGGTGGTCTCGTGGATCAGTTGGACCGCCTTGGCGAGAATCGTCAGGTTGCGCAGGCCGAGGAAGTCCATTTTCAGAAGGCCGGCGTTCTCGACGTCGCCGGCGGCCCACTGCGTGACGACTTCCTCCTTGCCGCTGACGTGTTGCAGCGGGACGTAGTCCACCAGCGGCCGGTCGGCGATCACCACGGCGCAGGCGTGCGTGCCGACGTTTCGCGCGAGGCCCTCGATCTGCTGCGCCAGGTTGAGCACCTCGCGGACCTCGGCGTCCGAGTCGTAGAGCTTCTTGAGGTCGTCGCTCTTTTCCAGGGCCTTGCGCAGCGTGATCTTCAGTTCCTCGGGCACCTTGGAGACAATCGCGTCGACCCGGGGGATGGGAAGCCCCAGCGCCCGGCCCGTGTCGCGGACGGACGCCCGGGCGGCCAGCGTTCCGAACGTGCCGATCTGGGCGACGTTCTCGACGCCGTACTTCTCCTTGACGTACTGGAGCACCTCGCCGCGGCGCTCCTTCTCGAAGTCGATGTCGATGTCCGGCGCTTCGAGGCGGTTCACGTCGAGAAACCGCTCGAACAGGAGATCGTACTCCAGCGGGCAGACGTGGCTCAGGTACAGCGCGTAGCAGACCAGCGAGCCGACGCCCGAGCCCCGGGCGGTGGCCTCGATGCCCTGCGACCGGGCGAAGCGGACGAAATCCCAGACGATCAAGAAGTAGTTGGGGAACCCGAGTTTATTGATTACGTCCAACTCGCGGTCGAGCCGGGCAAGGACCTCGTCGGAGAGCTTGCCGTCGGCCCAGCGGCGAGGCTCCTCGGCGTAGCGATCCTTCAACCCTTGCAGGCAAAGCTCGCGGAGATACGCTTCGGAGGTCTTCTGCTCCGGCGGCGAGAAGACG
>JAPLNP010000535.1 GCA_026401055.1 Planctomycetia bacterium | reverse complement strand
AACGTCGTGACCAGACGCGCGGTGCGACGCCGATCGCCCAACTCGGCATGTCCGAACATGGCTTGACCCAAACCAGCCGTGGTTTCGTAGGAAGACATCAGTGGCTCCATCCAAAAAAGGTTCGATGTAGGAGACGTCCTGAGTCTTCTACGCACCGACCTACGAAACGGCTCGCGATGGTAACGCTTTGTAAAAACGACAAAACCGCCGGGCACGACCTAAACGTTTGAACACCAATAACTTAACCCCGCCGCCATCCAACAACGCCCGCTCAAAAAAAGTCATAAGAAGCGGGTAAACGTAAGCTATCAGCCGCCCTGGTTCATGGTAGAATGGACAAGCGGCGAGGTAGCCATTCGCCGCCGCCAGTTCCTTCGTGTCTCCGTTTCTTCGGTTTCCCTCGCACCATGGGCCAGCCGACTCCTCACCCGCCGGCGCTGTTGTTGATCGCGGCGTTTAGCTGCCATCGGGCGGCACTGGATTGGGCTCGGGACCGGGCGGTCGAGACTTGGGGGCCGACGGCGCTGGAAAGCCCGGCGTTCGTCTTCGACAATACCGACTACTACGGCCCGACGATGGGCGGCGACCTCCGCAAGGTGTTCTGGCTGTTCCGCCGGCCCTTCGATCCGGCCGAACTGGTCGACGTCAAGCTCCAGACAAATCGCTGGGAGGAGGAGTATGCCGCCGTGGGAGGACACCCCGAGCCTCGGCCGCTGAACGTCGACCCGGGTTACTTGACGCTGGGGAAACTCGTTCTGGCCTCGACGAAGGATTTTGCCCATCGCATCTACCTGGATCGGGGGATCTACGCCGAAATAACCCTGTACTACCGGCACCACCGCTGGCAGGATCATCCGTTCACGTTCGCCGACTACCGCCGCGAAGATTACCAGCGGTTTCTCAGCGAGTGCCGGGAGTATTTGCATACGACTACCAAGGGGGGGACGGCCGAGTGATTTGGCTCATCGCCGGCGCGCTGCTGCCGAGCATGTTGATCTGTTGGACCGCCGCTTGGCTGGTGCGGCGTTATGCGTCCGACTGGGGGCTGGTCGACCGCCCGGGCAGCCGGAAGATCCACGCCCAGCCGATGCCCACCTCGGGCGGGCTGGCCATCTGGCTCGGCGTCGTCGGGCCGTTTGCCTTGGGGCAGTTGGCCCTCTGGCTCCTGCCGAGCACCGGCTTGGCCGCGAGGCTGCCCGAGTCGATCGCGGTTCACCTGCCGGGTCTGGCGGAGCAATCGGGCCGGCTCTGGGCACTGCTGGCCGGGGCGACGGCGATGATGTTGCTCGGGCTGGCCGACGATCGCCTGCTCGCCGCCGTGATGCTCATGGTGCCCGAGGGCCCCAACCACCAGCCGCAACTGTTCGTCGGCGGATTTCTGCTCGTGGTGGTCGGCTCGCTGGTCGGGTTCCTGGGCCACAACGCCCCGCCCGCGAGACTGTTCATGGGCGACGCGGGGAGCTACCTGGTGGGCTACTTGCTGGCCACCGCGACACTGTCGGCGACGTTTGCGGGCAGCGATCTTCCGCCGCACGCGATCCTCGCGCCGCTGTGCGTGCTGGCCGTGCCGCTGTACGACACGCTGACCGTGGTGGCGATCCGGCTGCGCAACGGTCGCAGTCCGTTCGTGGGCGACAAGAGCCATTTTTCGCACCGGCTGGTCGAGTTGGGGATGACGAAGCCACAGGCGGTGTTGACGATTTACCTGGCGACGGCCACGTGCGGTCTAGGCGCGTTGCTCTTGCACCAGGTGAACACGGCCGGCGCGTGCGTCGTGCTGCTGCTGGTCGCCTGCGTGCTGGTGCTGGTCGGAATCCTGGAGACCGTGCGGCGAAGGGGAAAGCGGTGAGGAAAACGACCTGATGTCCAGAAGGAAGAAGACCGTTCGCGACCCCTCCGTCCCCCCGGCGGAGACCGCGCCCAAGCCCGACGCCGATCGGCTGCGGCCTTGGTTGCTGGGGGCGACGGTGGCGATGTTCGTCGCGCGGCCGTTGTTCCCCAGCGAGTCGATCGGCGACACGGGCGAGGGCATTCCGCTGGTGATGCTCGCGCTGGTGCTGGCGGCCCTTTGGGCGGTGCGAATGGCCCGGCGAGGGCGGCCGTGGCGATGGGGAGCGACCGACGCGGCGGTGCTGGCGCTCGAGCGAAACCCCGACGGAATGCTCCGGGCCGAGGGGCTATGGTTTCCGCCTGACTCGGTCGAGCGCCGGCAGTTCGAGAACCGGCTGGAAAGCGTCGAACCGCTGGCGTCGTTCGCCCTGACGAATTCGCTCGCGGGGTATCTCGCGCCGTGGCTGGTCGTCGCCCTGGGCATCGGCGTCGGGGCCGTCGAGCATCGCCGGCGGGTCTGGCTTGCGGTGGCCGCGTCCGGCGTGTTGGTGGCCGCGTGCCTCGTATTGACCAAAAGCCGAAGCGCCTACGTGGCCACCTTGCTCGGGCTGGTGCTGGTAGCGGTGTTTTGCCGTCGGCGTGAACGGCGGCCGGGCACAGGAGGGGGACAGTCCCATCTTCGCGGCGAAGACGCGGATCCACAACACAACGTCGGCCGCGCCGCGAAAATCGGGACAGTCCCCTATGTGCTGGCAGCCGCGGCCGGAGTGACCGCCGTGCTCGTGGTCCTGGCGGTAGCCGTCGGAGGGCTCGACGTCGAGGTGCTCAGCGAGGCGTCCAAGTCGCTCGGCTATCGCGTGCAGTATTGGCAGTCGACCGTCGCGATGATCGAGGATCACCCGATCATGGGCTGCGGGCCGGGCCATTTCCAGGACGCCTACCCCCGATACAAACTGCCCGAGGCCAGCGAAGAAATCGCCGACCCGCACAACTTCCTGCTTGAAGTCTGGGCCACCGCCGGCACGCCCACGATGCTCGCGATGCTGGCCGTGCTAGGATGTTTCGGCTGGACGCTCTGGAAACCGAAGTCCAGGGATCCGGCCGAACAGGAAGAAGAAACGAGAGACAACCCCGACGCCACGGCGGCGATTTTTGGCGGGGCCCTTGTCGGAGTGTTGGCGGCCTGGCCGTTGGGGATATTGGGAACCACCCCGCCGGGACTCGTCGTCCTGCTGGCCGGTTTGCCCTTGGGCGCCGTAGCGGTGGCCCTGCTGCGGCGCTGGGTCGACGATGGACGTTTCCCGGCCACCTTGGCGGCGATCGGACTGGTCGTTCTGTTGGTGAATCTGTTGGCCGCCGGCGGGATCGGGTTTCCGGGCGTCGCCGGCACATTCTGGCTGCTGTTGGCACTGGGGCTCTGCCAGGCCGAGGCGTCACCGGCGCGCAACCTCCCGCGAGTCGCGGCCATGGCGCTCGTGGCGACCTTTTTTATCCTGGGGGCGATCTGCTATCGGACGGCCTACCAGCCGGTGTTGACGGCCCAGGCCGAGATCAACGCGGCACGTGGCAAGCCGGCCGACGTGACCCGGCACCTGCACGCCGCGGCCGTCGACGATCCGCTGTCGGCCGAGGCGTGGAAACTACTCGCCTCGGTGGCGTTCACCCAATGGCAACAGGACCACGACCCCGGCACGCTCCAGCAGTACCACGAGTACAACGCAACCGCCCTGGAACTGGACCCCAACGCAAGCCCGGCGTGGGCGGTCTCGGGCGATCGCTGTCTGGAGGCCCACGGGGTCACGGGCCAGCCGGAGGAACTCCAGGCCGCCGTGCTCGCCTACCGCCGCGCGATCGAACTCTATCCGAACAACGCCACGTATCATGCCAAGCTGGCCGTGGCCCTCCAAACGGCGGGCGACGAGCCCGGCTTTCGGCGCGAGGCCGACGCTGCTCTGGAGCTGGATCGCCAAAACCCGCACGAGGACAAGCGTATTGGGGTCGAACTGCGCAGTCGCTTGAACCGGCGTGGTTTATGATCGTAGAATGGGTTGTCGGTGGCCGGTTGCCGTGGTCCCCAACGCGAGGCATGGTGGAAACCGACCCCGCCGACGCAGTCGGCCGGCGTTCTCACCAGTGAAACTCCAATCCCTAACCCCCAATCCCTAGTCCCTGACCCCTAACCCCTAACCCCTATGAAGACTTGGCTTATCGTCATTGCGTCGGCTCTTGTTGGTGTCGGGGCGGGGATTGCCGCCGGGGTAATCCAGGCGCGAGCCTCCGCCGGCACCCAGACAATCCCGGTCGACGACATACTGAAGTCGGCGTCCAAGCCGGCCGCCGAAGGGTTGGACCGTCCTCCTCAGCCGAAGGTCGCCCTCGACGAGGAGGTGTACAACTTCGGCACGATGGACGCGCAGAGCCTGGGCAAGCACGAGTTCGTGGTCAAGAACGTCGGCAACGCGCCGCTGAACCTGACGAAGGGCGGCACGACCTGCAAGTGTACGATGAGCGCGCTCGACAAGCAGAAGGTGTTCCCCGGCGAGTCAACCACAGTGTCGATCGAGTGGACACCCAAGGGCTATCTCGGGGATTTCGAGCAGACCGCCAAGATCGAGACCAACGACCCGTTGCGACCCGAGCTGACGCTGAAGGTCAAGGGCCGGATCACGACGGTGCTTCATGCGTCCCCCTCCGAGCTGGTATTCACCCGAGTCTCGGCCGGACAAGGGGCCCAAGGGGAGATCCGCCTGTACGCTTTCACGTCCGACTCGATGCAAGTAACCGGGCACGAGCTGAAGGACCCGAGTACGGCCAAATTCTTCGACGTCGCTTTTGAGCCGATGTCAGCGGCCCAGGTGAGTGGTGAGCCTGAGGCCAAAAGTGGGTGTTTGATGGAGGTCCGCGTGAAATCCGGGTTGCCTCAGGGGCCGTTTCAACAGACAATCCTCGTTCGGACCAATCTCGCGGCGGCTCCGGTGATCGAGGTGCCTGTCACGGGAAAGGTCGGGAGCGATATTTCGGTGTTCGGACGAGGGTGGAACGAGGAGACCGGGATCCTGAAGCTCGGCCTCCTGAGCCCCGGAAAGGGTGTCGATGAATCACTCACGCTGGTGGTTCGGGGGCCGCATCAGGACACGACGGACTTCCGCGTGGCCGAGGTCTTTCCGCCGGACGTCCTCCAGGTGGAGTTGGGCAAGAAGACCCAGATCAACCAGGGCGTTGCCACCCAGACGCCGCTGAAAATTCACATTCCCAAGAGCGCCGGTCCGGCGAATCACCTGGGCTCGAAACAAGGAAGAATCGGCCGCATCGTACTGGACACGAACGATTCCCAGATGCCCAAGCTGACGATTCTCGTCAGTTTCGCCATCGAGGGCGGATGAGGATCGCGATAGGAGACGCGGCGTTCCATGCTGGCCACTGCCCACTGGCCACTACCCACCACCCACTGACAACCGCCAACTGACCACGGATGTGTCACATGCGAATCACACTTTTCTCGTGGATGATCCTGGCAGGCGTCGTCCTGCCGTTTTTCGGCGCGGGCTGCGGGTCCTCAAACACGGAGGACCCTCAAGCGGCGACTGGGCCGGTCGAACCGCCACCGTCGCTTGCCGCGGCGCCGGCGGTGAAACCGGAGTCCGAGAAGCTTTCGAGCCAGCCGCCCGCGATGCCGCGGATTCTGCCCGAAAGCCTGCCGATGTCCCCGATCGCGCCGCCGTCGATGGCGGGCGGGACGGAGCCGTTGGCCGTGAAGCCGATGCCGGTGGAGCCTCGGCCGGCGGTGCGTGGCAACCCGTTGCGGGACGGGGCGTTGGCGTCCGAGCCGGAGAATCCGATGCGTGCTGCTTCGGCTTTGCCGGGGATGGGGAGTTCGCCGATGAATCCGGCGCCGGCCGGGATGTCGGCCGCCGACCCCTTTGCCGCGCGGCCCGTCCAACCTGCCTCTGCCCAGCCGGCACAGGCCGCCGCGGCGCCGCCCGCCGATCCGTTCGCCGTGCTACCCGCGGGACCGTCGCCCGCGCGGCAGGCCGAACCTACCGTCGCGCAGCCCATCGGACCCGCCGCCGCGCAGCCCGCGGAGCCGGCTCCCGCGCAACCGGTCGAGGCTGCTCCGGCGCAGGCCGCCGACCCGAGCCCGGCTCCCGCCACCGTACAGGCCAATGGGCAGTCGCCCATGCCGGTCCCGCCGCAACTTCCCGCCGTGGAGCCGAACGCCGCCGGCGCGCCGCAAGCCGAAGCTCGGCCGGCGGTGGACCCGGCGACCCGCGCCGACAGTCCCGCGGCGGCAACGCGGCCCAAGCACAGCGGGATCCCCTTCGACCCGATCAAGGAGAACGGGCCGATTCTCGTCGACTGGCCCAAGCCGAAGTTGGCCGTGGTGATCACGGGCAACGAGGACGGGTACATGGAGCCGTGCGGGTGCGCGGGCTTGGACCGGATGAAGGGAGGGCTCAGCCGGCGCTACACGATGATCGAGATGCTCCGCAAACAGAAGGGCTGGCCCGTGGTGGCCGTCGACGTCGGCGGGTTGACCAAGGGTTATGGGCCCCAGACGGAGATCAAGTTTCGGTTTACGGTCGACGCGATGCGGGCGATGGGCTACGACGCGATCGGATTCGGACGCAACGATTTGCGGTTGCCGGCCGGAGAGCTGGTTTCGGTGGCCGCGCCGCCGAGCCCGTTTCTCTCGGCCAACGTCGGCTTGTTGGGCTTCGCCTCGGGCGTGACGGAGCGAACCCGAATCGTCGCGGCCGACGGGATCAAGATCGGCGTGACGTCGGTCTTGGGTAAATCGTACCAGCGCGAGATCAACAACCAGGAGATCGAGATGGCCGACCCCGAGGCGGTGCTCGCCCAGGTCGTGCCCGAACTCAAGAAGACGTGCAACCTCCTGATTCTGCTGGCGAATGCCACGAAGGAGGAGTCGATTGCCCTGGCCCAGAAGTTCCCGGACTTCGGCCTCGTGGTCACGTCCAACGGGGCGGCCGAGCCGCCAACCAAACCGGACCGGATCGAGAAAACGCAATCCCTGCTGATCGAGGTGGGCGAGAAGGCGATGAACGCCGTGGTGCTGGGTTTCTACGACGACCCCAAGCAGCCGGTCCGCTACCAGCGCGTGCCGCTGGACTCCCGTTTCGCCGGCGCCGAGCCGATGAAGCGGCTGATGGTGGCCTACCAGGACCAGCTCAAGACGCAGGGGCTCTCGGGCCTAAGCCTCCGTCCGGTGTCGCATCCACAGAAGGAACTGGGGGGCGATTTCGTCGGTTCCGAGAAGTGCGCAACGTGTCACGAGAAGTCGTACGCGGTGTGGAAGAAGAGCCTGCACGCGAAGGCGTGGAAGACGCTCTTGGAGACCGACCCGCCGCGGAACAACGACCCCGAGTGCATCAGTTGCCACGTGACCGGCTGGCACCCGACGAACTACTTCCCGTACAAGAGCGGCTTCCTGAGCGAGAAGGAGACGCCGCAAATGGTCGGCGTCGGCTGCGAGTCGTGTCACGGCCCGGGCGGCGCCCACGTGGCGGCCGAGAGCGGCGGCGACGCGGCCTTGCAGAAGAAGCTCCAGCAGGCAATGGTCGTCACCAAGGAGGAGTCGCAGACGAGCCACGGCAAATGGTGCCAGAACTGCCACGACCTGGACAACAGCCCCGACTTCCACTTCGAGACCTACTGGCCCGACGTCGAGCACTACGAGGACAAGTAGGGTGCGGGCTGTTGGGGGCGACTCCGTCAGCGGGTGGCACGTCCCTGAGCCTAGGCGAAGGGCGTGGCAGACAAGTTGCCGCTTCGTCGAGCTTAGTCCGTTGTACGGGAAGGAGAGGCAGTTGCCGCACGACCTGAACGAGTACGTTGCGTATTTCCTCGATCGTCTCGAAGGACCCGAGGCCAAGAACGCATTCCATGCGCTGGTCGAAGCTCCCAACGAGGCCGTGCCACTGCTTGTCGCGGCGTATGATAGGGAGACGCGATCTTCAATGCGGGCAGCAGTCGTCGAAGTACTCCGGCAATTCCGGGATCCGAGAACGGTCCCCTTTTTCGCCACCGCGTTGCGAGACGACTCCCAAGAGATTTGGAGCGAAGCCCTTGACGGGCTGGTCACGATAGGCGGCAGCGGTGCCTTGGACGCTCTCCGGTGCTACAGGAGTAGCCTGTCCGCGAGCAGCAAGAAGGCCGAATGGATTGATGAGGCGATTGGGCAGATCGAGCAGGAGACTGCTTCGAGGAGCTCGGAGAACTGACGGACCATATCCCAACGTGCCGACGCCGTTTATCCCGGCAGCACCACGCGACACGAATCGGTCCCCTGCACTGGCGGAGCCAGTGGCACGCGGCAACGCACTCTACGGGAATACTCATGACCGCTGGAAGGACAGTCAACTCTCAGAGCGTCAACTGGTGTACTCCGGCGAAGTATGTTGACGCGGTCAGAACCGTTTTCGGCGGTCGGATCTCGCTGGACCCGTGCTCGAATCGGTGGTCCATTGTCCACGCCGAGACGGAGTACCGGCTGCCGGAGAAGGACGGCCTCAAGGAGTCATGGGACCATCCGACCATCTACGTGAATCCGCCGTATGGCGCGGACAAGGAAAACGGAACGACGATCAAACACTGGCTTTTCCGATGCGCGCACGCGCACAAGAATTATGGCTCGGCGGTCCTTGCCTTGGTGCCCGTGGCAACCAACACCAGCCACTGGAAACAATACGTGTGGGGACGCGCAACCGCCGTGTGCTTCCTGTACGATACGAGGCTGCGTTTTCTCGTTGAGGGCAGGGACGAAGGCAAGGGCGCGCCAATGTCCTGTGCGATGATCTACTGGAACAAGAACATAAATACATTCCACGATGTGTTCATCGAACACGGGGCAGTGGTTGATCTGAGGCCGTTGCAGGAAAAAGTGATAGGGGACAAGAGAAAACTGCGGCATCCAAAACTGCTCGACGATGTGTGACTCCGACACCCCCTCGGGTGGCGCTAGTCATTTTCCGGCGGCTACCACGCGACCTCCGGCTTGGCTGTCTCGCCGGTCATTTTCGGGGGCAGACGCCAGACGTGGGTGCCTTGGCGGTCGGTGAAGTAGAGCCGCGACGTCGAGGGCTTGCGGCCGTGGCCGTCGGCCCAGAAGGCGTAGAAATCGTCGTGGGCGTTCAGCGGTCGGCGGCAGTAGGTGTGGTTGAACTCGCTGTCCCGGGTCAACTGTTTGACCTTCTTCCACGTCGCGCCCTGGTCGTCGCTGGTCCACATGGCCACCTCGCCGCCGGGGTTGTACGGCTGGGGGCCGGTTTCGGTCGGGGCGATAATCCGCCAAACGCTGCCTTCCTCGACGTAGAGCGAGCCCGTGTCGTAGTTGTTGTCCGAGCGGATCGAGCCGCGGATTTCCCACTCGCTGCCGGTCCATCGGGCGGTCTGCCAGACGCGCGGATCGTTGGACGGGCCGGCCTCCCCAGCCGCCGCTGGTGAGATACAAGAGAATCGGACGTCCCTCGGCGTCGAAGTTGATGTCCTTCATGTAGACAATGCGTCGGTCGGCCTGATAGTCGTGAACCAGGGCCGCGTTCTTCACGGCGGTGAGCGGGACGGCCAGCGGCTTGCCGTCGACGGTCGTCCACGTCCGGCCGGCGTCGGCGGTTTCCATGTAGTAGAGGTTCGTCCGCCAGTTCAGCCCTTGCGGCTTGGGATGGTAATTGAAGCAGGTGCCGATCTTCCGGCCGAACCGCTCGCTCACCTGGTAATGGCCCATCTCGATCTCGGCATGAGGACGCAACTCGGTCCACTCGCGGCCGTCCGGGCTGGACGAGGAGAAGAGCATTCGGCCGCCGGCGTAGCGGGTCAGGAGGAAGCAGAAGCCCTTGCCGGGGATGTAGTGCGGTTGGGGGTAGGAGAAATTCATGGGGAATTTGTCAGTGGCGAAGGCGGTCGCCCGGACCTGCTCGAATCGGTCGATCGAGTACGGCTCGACGCTCGCCCAGAGATACGACGGCCGGCTCGTTCCGTGCGAGCTGGAGAAAATCCAGATGTGCCCGGCGTCGTCGAGGGCGATCACCGGGTTGTCGTGCGCGTCATCCGTTTTCTTGTCGATGAGGATCCGGGGTCGCGGGACGGTGCCGGTCTTGTGGTCGAAATAGGAAACCATGTGCAGCAGGGTCTTGTTGTCCGGCGTGGTGCCGCCGTAACAGAAGAAGGTCTTGTCGGCCGCCTTGGCGTAGGCGGCGAAGGGGCGGTGTTCCTCGCAGTACGTGCCCATCCCGCCGTTGTACTTGTAGGCGTACTCGTTTTTCTGGGGCTGGTTCATGTACCAGATTCCCCGGTAGCCGTCGGCGGTCGAGAGCGGCGAGGCCGCGTCGGCCGGCGTCTTCGCGTTGCCCTCGGCCGCCGCCAGCGGCGCGGACGCCGTGATCGCCAGCAGAATCAATCCCAGGACAGCCGCTCGTGCGTGCGTCTGCATTCTTGGATACCCTTCTCGGAATTGTGGTAGGCGACTCCGTCGTCGACTATCGCGCCCCCTTTTTCGGCGGAGTCGCCGCCCACCGTCTTGGTTTCGGCCGCCTATTCTACCACATAAATGGAGCATAACAACGTATCCGGCAGGGGTGTACGGCAAGAACACCACCAATTGGGCGAATAACCGCGCGGCTGTTTCCCCCGGCCCTTGCCGCTAACCACTTACCACTTCCCGCTTTCAAACACAAAGGGGGGTCCCACCCCCAGATGGTTGCAAAATGCTCGGCCGGAGCCGATAATGGACCCATGCAAAGCGATGCAAAGCAGCTTGATACTCAGATCGAGATCGTCACGCCCGAGAATATCGCGTTTCAGTACCGCGTTGCCGGTCCGTTCCGCCGGCTGCCGGCATACCTGATCGATCTGGCGGTTCGCGCGGGGGTCGCCGCGGTGGCGTTCGGCGTGCTGGTGTTCGCGTTCGGGATGGCCGGGCTGGCGAGCCTGGGATTCGGCGTCTGGCTGACGCTGGCGTTTCTGTTGACCTGGTTCTATGGCGGCGTGTTCGAGACGTTCTACAACGGCCAGACGCCCGGCAAACGCCTGATGCGGATCCGCGTCCTGTCGGTCGACGGTCGGGCGGTCAACGCCCTGCAGGCGACGCTGCGCAACGTGCTGCGCACGGTCGACGGCCAGCCGGGACTGTTTTACCTGCTCGGGCTGGCCGTCGCGACGATGAACGACCGCTTCCAGCGGCTGGGCGACCTGGCCTGCGGCACCATGGTGGTCGTCGAGGAGCGGCAATGGTACGGCGACGTCGTGCGGGTGGACGACCCGAGGGCGATCCGTCTGGCCGCGGAACTGCCGGCCGGTTTTCAGCCGAGCCGATCGCTCGCGCGGGCGTTGGCCACGTACGTCGGGCGCCGAGAGAATTTCTCGCCGTCACGGCGGGCGCAACTCGCCCGGCACCTCGGCGTACCGCTGCGACACATTTTGGACCTGCCGCCAGAGACCGACTTCGACCGGCTGCTCTGCGCCTTGTATCACCGCACGTTCATCACCGACCAGGAAGAGCCGCCGGGGAGCGAGCCGATTTCGCCGATGGTGGCGTTCGACAAGTCCGCGGGCGGCAATCCGTTTGCGTCATCAACGACCGAGACAACCGAAGTGGTCAACGAGGATCTCTCCGAGCCCCGAACCGAGCAGCCTTTTGGAGTGCGGTGATTCATCACCGCTTTCTTGAGCGGACCGGACGAATGACATGATCGTCGTCGGGTGGAGTACCAAGCAGGATTCGAACGGCAGACCCAGCACAAAAGCGGCGATGAATCGCCGCACTCCAAAAACATTGCGATTGTTCGACGGTAGCCCATGAAAGTATCCGATCTACTTGAATCGCGTCGCGAGAACTGGCGGGAGCTGGAGCGGTTGTGCATGGCTCTGGAGGGCCGCGTCCGCGGGCGTCAGAGCCCGGAGACCATCGCGCGGTTCGCGTCGCTGTATCGCTCGGCGTGCGCCGATCTGGCGCTGGCCGACGCCTACCAGTTGCCGCGCGGGACGGTTCACTACTTGCACCAACTGGTCGGCCGCGCCCACAACCAACTCTATCGCAGCCGGATGTTCAACGTGTCGACCTGGGCGCGGCAGTTGCTCGTCGACGTGCCCCAGCGTCTGTTCCATGACAACGCCCTGCGGCTGGCATTCTGCATTTTTTGGGGCGTGTTCATTCTTTCGGGCATGTTGTCCTACGCGCGGCCGGAGTTCGCCCAGGGAATGGTCGGCAAGGAAATGATGGCCCAAATGGAGGAGATGTATTCCGAGCCGGTCGAGGGCCGCACCAGCGGAATGGGCGCCGCGATGTTCGGGTTTTACACGTTCAACAATCCCGGCATCGGCCTGCGGTGTTTCGCCATGGGGCTGTTGTTCGGCGTCGGCGGACTGTTGACCACGATCCACAACGCGGCGCTCTTGGGCGGCGTGTTCGGGCACATGGCCACCACGCCCCAGAGCGACAACTTCTACCGCTTCGTCACCGCCCACGGACCCTACGAACTCACCGCGGTCGTGCTCTCGGCGGCGGCGGGAATGCGGCTGGGCTTCTCGTTGTTGGAGACGCACGGGCTGGCGCGGATGGCGTCGCTGCGCCGGGCGGCGGACGAGGCGATGCCCACCATGTGCGCGGCGATCGTCATGTTCGTGCTGGCGGCGATGATCGAGGCGTTCTTGTCGCCGTCGGCCGCCCCGTACGCGGTCAAGGCCGGCGTGTCGGTCTTTTCGGCCGGAACCCTCGTGTTCTACTTCGTGATCCTCGGCTACCCACGGGAAAAATCGCGTGCAACTGGATAACACCCGAATCGCGATTCGCGAGCGGACGTTCGTCGACGTCCTGGACCTGGCCTTGCGGGTGGTCCGCTGGTGCGCCGGGCCGCTGGCGATCGCGCTGGCGGCGGGCATCGTGCCGACGTTCCTCTTGAACGCCTACCTGTTGAGTGGCTACGAGGAGCCCGACTTCGAACTCGGCTTTCCCATTTGGTACATGATCGACGTCGCGCTGTTGATGTTGTGGGAGATTCCGTTGGCCACGGCGCCGGCGACGTTGTACCTGGGCCAGGCGCTGTTCGAGGAGCGTCCCTCGGCCGGCCGGATCGCGGGCAATTTCGTCCGGTCGTTGCCGCAGTTGATCTGGTACCAGGTCGTGCTCCGCGTGATGGTCTTGTTTCCGCCGGCTTGGCTCTGGCTGTTCGCGCAGCGGCCTTACTTGAACGAGGTGATTCTGCTGGAACGGACGCCGTTGGCGCAGAAGACGCCCGCGAACCCCTCGACCGGTCGGCGGTGCCGGACCCTGCACGCCGGCCGGGGCGGCGACCTGTTCGGCCGCTGGATGGCCGCCGTCACGGTCGGCGCGCTGCTGGCGGCATCTTGCTGGGGTTCGATGTACCTCGGCGGCGGATTCCTACTGAACGAGTGGGAGCCCGGCAACGGCTGGTTCACCCACGGCTTCCATCTCGCCCTCTGGCTCGTCGTGGGCCTGTTCACCGTGGTTCGCTTCCTCGGCTATCTCGATCTGCGAATCCGTCGCGAGGGGTGGGAAGTCGAGCTGTTGATGCGGGCGGAAGGGGCGCGATTAAGCCGGGCGATCGACTCGGGAGCCGGAGAGTAACCGTCGGAGGATCATCGTGCGGTTCGAACATCTCAGCATCGTCACCACCGACAAGAAGCCCGGCGCCCGGTTCGTCGGGTTCTACCAGGCCGCCGACGGCGCGGTCGTCGAGTTTATCCAAGCCAAGGATGCGTGAAGCCGATGCTTTCGACCGTGACAGTTCGTCGAACAACGCCGCATTGGGCCGAAGGCCCTTCGTTCGCCCAGCCCAGGGCAACGCCCTCATTGTTGCACACAAGACGTTTGCGCAGGTGCCTTTTCTCTAGCCCAGGCGTTTACGCCTGTGGTAACGGAGCCGGAAAATCAGTCCTCCCTTTTTCTTTCAATCCCCCTTCAGGGGGCGAAGAGCGTCGATTTCGTGATAATCTGCGCCGACAAACGACATTCATACCCCCTGAAGGGGGATTCAAGGAAAAAGAACGATCCGTGATGGCCTCTCGATCCGCAGGCGTAAACGCCTGGGCTAGAGAAAAGAGCCAAAATGGAAAGTCCGTCCAGAATTCCCGCACTGTCAACTTGTCTGCAACAACGGGCTGGGTGAACGAGGCCCCTTCGGGGCGAAACTGGCGACGCGGAAGACTCGGCGTGTTGGGGTTCGCCCTGCTGATCGTGCCGTTGCTCTCGTGTCCGGCCTCTGCCATTGCCCAGGCCGGTCCCGATGAGTCGGTCGAGACGGGCCGCGAGACGCTGGATCGCTGGTGGGGCTATCCCTGGTACGACGCGGCGACCGACGGCGTCCAGAGGATCAACGTCCGCCCACCCTGGAACTTCAACTGGAACTGGCCCAACTGGAGCCTGTCTTGGCTGGGTCCGGTCTTCCGGTGGGTCGCTTGGATCGCGGTGGTCGCGGCGCTGGCCGCGGTGATCTATTTCTTGGTTCGGGCGTACCTCGATCGGGGCGGCATCCACGGATCGGCCACCGCCGCGGACGACGAGGCCGAGGCCGCCGAACGCCGCCGCCGGATCGAGTCGTTGCCGTTCCCCGTCCGGGCCGCCCAATACGATCTCTTGGCCGAAGCCCGGCGTCACTACCAGCAGGGCCGCTACGGCGAGGCGGTCAAGTACCTGTTCAGCTACCAGTTGGTCGAACTCGACAAGCACAAGATCATCCGGCTCACGCGAGGGAAGACCAATCGCCAATACCTCGGCGAGGTCGGCGGCCGGACGCCCTTGCGCCGGATGGTCGAGCAGACCATGGTCGCCTTCGAGGATTTCTTCTTCGGCGACCACGCGATCGACCGTTGGCGATTCGAGGCGTGCTGGTCGCGGCTGGATCAGTTCGAGGCCCTCGTGGCCGAGGGGGCGAAATGAGACGAGCGATGCCGTTCCTCTTGACGGCCTGCCTGCTGCTGGCCGGTTGCGGACCGCGGATCGACGTGCTCTACGGCCAGCGCCGCGGGCCCGGGGCGGAAAAGAGCGTCAACGGGACCGGCGTGCTCGCGGAGATGTTCACTCGCTCGGGCCACAAGGTGTTCAGTTGGCGGCGGCTTTCGCCGCGGCTGTCGGAGCGAGCCGACGCGATTGTCTGGTTTCCCGACGATTTCGAGCCGCCCAAGCCCGAGGTGCGACGCTGGCTGGAAGATTGGCTCATCGAAGAGCCCGGCCGAACGCTCATCTACGTCGGCCGCGATTTCGACGCCGCGCGGTGGTACTGGAAGAAGATCCAGCCCGACGTGCCCGACGACCAGCAGGCGGAACTCCAGCGGCGGCTCGGCGAGGCCGGCGGCGACTTCAAGACCGCCAGGACGAAGATCCCCGCGTCGGAGGACTGCCAGTGGTTCACGGTCAAGGGGCCCTACCAGAACCGCGACGTCCGCACGCTCTCCGGCGACCCGGAGTGGCGCCGCGGGATCGATCCGGCGAAGCTCGAGATCGAGCTGAACGGGCGTATGGCGCCCTCCACGTATGCCGAGGTCCTGTTGCAC
>JAPLNP010000024.1 GCA_026401055.1 Planctomycetia bacterium | reverse complement strand
CCGCCCCCGGCTGTGCGGGACTATTCGACACAGCCGAGGGCGGCTGTGCCACATGTCCGCATCAACTCACGATAGACCAATATACTCCCCATCCGCATTCGCGAAGAGCCCCAGATCAACGAGAGCGGGCGTAAATGTCGCCTTTCGCTCCGCGAAAGTAGCGGTCTTTCACGGAGCGCGGGAGCGCTACTTTCGCGGAGCGAAAGGCGACAGTGCGACGTTGGACGTTCTACGCGAGTATACACCTATCGAGGGATCGAAAATCACGTTACATTGCCCTGGAGACCACGCCTGGAAGAACAGGGCCGTCGAGTCGGTCCGCAAGTGAGACCATGAACTGATACCCAACCGCGATTCCCATGCGTTCTTCCGATGAAACATCCCCGGCCTCGTCGGAAGTCGTGCCCGAGGGCCTCGTCGCACCACAATTCATCCACCCCGACGGCGGCGAATCCACGACGGGACAAGGGGGTGTTCTGTCGCGAAGCTTCCTCGGCCTGCTGGCGACCCAGTTCCTCGGGGCGATGAACGACAATATGTTCCGCTGGCTGGTCGTGCCGATCGGCAAGGATATGGTCGGGCCGGAGCGGGCGGCCACGGCGCTGTCGTTCGGGCTGGCGTGCTTCGTGCTGCCGTACATCCTTCTGGCCGCCCCGGCAGGCTATCTGGCCGATCGCTTCAGCAAACGGACCGTGATCGTTGGCTGCAAGGTGGCCGAAATCATCATCATGGCCCTGGGCATCGCGACGATCCTCATCGGCGACGTCTATCTGATGTTCACCGTCGTGGCCCTGATGGGCACCCACAGCGCCCTGTTCGGCCCGTCGAAGTTCGGCAGCATCCCCGAGATCGTCCGCGTGCGATCGCTCTCGGCCGCCAACGGGCTGGTCGGGCTGACCACCGTGCTGGCGATCGTCGTCGGCACGGTCGCCGGCAACTTCCTCTATGAAGCGACCCAGCCGCTGGGAACGCAGCGGTGGTGGCTCTCGGCCCTGGCGCTGGTGGGCGTGGCCGCGCTCGGCTGGTTGGCCAGTCTCTTCATCCGACCCTTGCGTGCGGCCAACCCCCAGCAACGGTTTCCGGTCAACTTCGTCTTCCAGACCGCGCGCGATCTGGGCACCCTCGGCGCGAGTCGGCCGCTTCTTCGGGCGGCGCTGGGCACCTCGTTCTTCTGGTCGCTGGCCGCCCTGGCCCAAATGAACGTCGACCTGTTCGCCATCACCGAGTTGGGCGTTACGCAACAATACGTCGGGCCGCTCCTGGCGGTGTTGGCGCTCGGGGTCGGCGTCGGGAGCGTGTTGGCGGGCGTGTGGTCGGCCGGCAAGGTCGAACTGGGGATCGTGCCCGTCGGGGCGGGAACGCTGGCGGTGAGCTCCATCCTGCTGTTCGGCGTGCCCAGTCCCGCGGCCGGTTCGCTCTGGGGCGCCTACGGGTTGACCTGCTTGTGCCTGCTGTGCTTGGGCATCGGCGCCGGGCTTTTTGACGTCCCGCTGCAAGCCTTTCTCCAGCATCGCAGCCCCGACCGATCGCGGGGCGCGATCCTGGCGGCGACCAATTTTCTGACCTTTTCGGGCATGTTGGTTGCGTCCGGCGTGTTTTGGCTTTTCCGCCAGGTTCTCGAACTCTCGTCGCGAGACATCTTTCTGCTGGCCGGACTGGCCACGATTCCGGTTTTTGTCTATATCGTGTGGCTGCTGCCCGGGGCGACGGTCCGGTTCCTGGTCTGGCTGTTGAGCCGGACGGATGGTGGCCTACGCGGACTACATCAAAGGGTGGTGGATATCCTGGCTGGCGAGGGAGATGGGCGCCATCCCCATCCACTCAAGCCGCAAATCGATGGTCCAGGCCATTCGGACTGCCCGCGAGGCTTTACGCGACGGCGACCTGGTTTGTATCTTTCCGGAGGGCCAGCTTACGCGGACCGGATATCTGCAACAGTTTCGGCCCGGCTTCCTGTCGATACTCAAGGATACCGACGTTCCCTTGATTCCGGTCTGTCTGGTCGGGCTGTGGGGGAGCATTTTCAGCTTCGAACGCGGGAAGTTCTTCTGGAAATGGCCTCGCCAATGGCCGTATCCGATTTCGATCGCGTTCGGCAAACCGATTCACAAGCCAACCGACCCGGGGGCGGTCCGCCAGGCGGTCGAACAACTGGGAGTCAGTGCGATGAAGCAGGACGACGGTTTTCGGATGGTCCCCGCCAGGCGATTCTTGCGAACTTGCCGCCGAAGCCTCTGGCGGTCCAAGGCGGCCGATTCGACCGGCGCGGAGCTGACCGGCTCGGGCCTGCTGACCCGGTCGCTGATCCTTCGCCGCTGCTTGCGCCGCGACGTCTTGGCCGAGGACGAGAACCGCGTCGGGCTGCTGATTCCGCCCTGCGTCGGCGGAATGGTCGCCAACGCGGCCCTGACGATCGACCGCCGCGTGGCGGTGAATCTCAACTACGCCGTGCGGTCGGCCGACGTCTTGAACGAGTGCATCCGCCGGGCGGGCATCCGCCACGTGCTCACCAGCCGCAAGGTCATGGAGAAGCTCGAACTGGCGATCGACGCGGAACTGGTCTACCTGGAAGATTTCAGGGACAAGGTCACGACGGCGGACAAGCTCGTTGCCGCGGCTCAGACGTGGCTCTTGCCCACCGCGATTCTCGAACGGCTGCTCGGGCTGACCCACGTCGACCCGGATGATTTGATTACGATCATTTTCACGTCCGGCTCGACGGGCCGGCCCAAGGGCGCGATGCTGACCCATCGCAACATCAGCACCAACGTGAGTTGTTTCGCGGAGCTTCTCCGGATAGGGCGCGGCGACGTGCTGATCGGGATTTTGCCGTTTTTCCATTCGTTCGGCTACACGTGCGCGATGTGGTCGGTGCTGCTCCTCGATGCCAAGGGAGCCTATCACACCAATCCGCTCGAGCCGCGGCAGGTCGGCAAGCTGTGCCACAAGCACGGCGGGACGATCCTGATCGCAACGCCGACGTTCTTGCGATCGTACCTGCGGCGCGTCGAGCCGGAGGAGTTCGCCAAGTTGAACGTCGTCGTCACGGGCGCGGAGAAATTGCCCCACGACTTGGCCGACGCCTTCGAGAAGAGGTTCGGCCTGCGTCCCTCCGAAGGCTACGGCACCACGGAGCTTTCGCCGGCCGTCTCGTCGAACATCCCGCGGAGCCGAGCCGTGGGCATGCCCGAGCCGTTTGCGAAGGAGGGCTCGATCGGCAAGCCCTTCCCCGGCATCTCCGTCAAGGTCGTCGATCTGGACACCGGCGAGGACTTGGGCGTCAATCGCTCGGGCATGTTGCTGGTGACCGGCCCGAACGTGATGAAAGGCTACCTCGACGAGCCGGAGTTGACCGCCGAGGTGATGCGCGACGTCTGGTACGTCACCGGCGACGTGGCGAGGATCGACGAGGACGGGTTCACCTTCATCACCGGCCGCATCAGTCGTTTCGCGAAGATCGGCGGCGAGATGGTCCCCCATCTTCACGTCGAGGAGGCCATCGCCAAGGTGCTCGCCGCGGACGAGGAAGAACTGCACTTCGTCGTCACGTCCGTCCCCGACGCGCGCAAAGGCGAGCGGCTCGTCGTTCTGCACACGGGCTTGAGCAGAACGCCGGAAGAAATCTGCCGCGCCTTGTCCGACGCCGGCAACCCGCCGCTCTGGATCCCCTCGCAGGACAGCTTCTGCCAGGTGGACGAGATTCCGGTTCTCGGCACGGGCAAACTCGCGCTGAGAGAAGTCCAGGAATTGGCCCGCGAGAAATTCCGCGACGCGGACAAAAGGTGACAGGCACCAAATCTGGGCAGGGAAAGGGGGGCATTACTGGTTTTTCGCTTGGGCAGGGAAAGGGGGGCATTACTGGTTTTTCGCTTGCGTCGTTGGGCAGAATCAGTGATGATACTATAACCGCCGCGTGTTGAGGCCCCTTGCCGGTGGACTACGTTTGAGGTGTGTAGCTTCATCCATAGCCCACCAAACAAGGAGCCCT
This sequence comes from Planctomycetia bacterium, assembly GCA_026401055.1. Classification (GTDB taxonomy): domain Bacteria; phylum Planctomycetota; class Planctomycetia; order Pirellulales; family Thermoguttaceae; genus JAPLNP01. The sequence continues at coordinate 39 of JAPLNP010000024.1, read as the reverse complement.
ATCATGTGGCATGTTGGAATCGATCTGCATCGAGCGACC
>JAPLNP010000094.1 GCA_026401055.1 Planctomycetia bacterium | reverse complement strand
TACTGGAAATAAGCAGTTGCGTCGTGCGTTGACGCATGTTGTTTCTTTTCAAAGGTGTGCGGCTCCTGATAGCATTGCCAGCAGTGCTGAATTTCCGAAGAAAACCTGAAATTAAATTGCGATTGAGATTTGAGACCACCGTCCAGCGAGTTGCGGCGATAATTCGATCCTATTTTCCCCAAATGCTCTTTCACGCGTCGGTCAAGGGTTATCGCAGCAAATTCAGGTCCGCGTTGTTTAGTGTCACAGCGTATTTCAAGTTCCTTACGTGCCTAGCACGATACAGACCCCGTCTGGCACATATTCTTGTCGCGTCGCCGGCTGATCAGATCCGCAATTTGCCCTACATATTGTTCTCACGCTTGGCGGGCCTCCGCGTGGTGCTTCAATTTCGTTACGATATTGGACCTGCCTTCAGACGGCTGCCACTTCCTCTTCGAATGGTCGTGAGGTGGTTCTATGGAAGATCACACTGCTTGTGCTTCTTGGCAGAAGGGCTTCAGGACGATTTCAAACAGAAGGTTGGGAAGTTTCCCTGTGTCGTCATTCCGAATCCCATTGCGCTAGGTTACCTAGCACGTCCACCCCTCTGCTTCTCGGATCGCAAACATGAGGTCATATTCTTGGGACGCTTCTGTAGGGAGAAGGGGATTTATGACTTGCTCGACGCTGCTCTGCTACACATGAAACACGATTCTGAGATTGAATACCATTTCTGGGGAGATGGTCGTCGCCCCACGGACATACCTAGTAGGTGTTGCTTCCATCGGTGGATTGACGGAGATGAGAAACTCGACGTCCTAAGAAGGGCAAAAGTCTTGGTGCTTCCGAGCCATAAGGAGGCGTTCCCAAACGTGATCTTGGAGGCGATGAGTTGCGGAACACCTATGGTGGTGACGCGGGTCGGAGGCTGTCCCAACCAAGTCTCGAGCGGGGTCCAGGGTCTTCTCGTGGAACCGGGAGATCCTGCGGCATTACTTCGGGGCATCCGCCGTATCGTTGAGGACCGGACGTTTTGGGAAACCTGCTCCCGCAATGCATGGAGTTCAGCGCAAAGCTATGCCGCTGACATCATTTGCGCGAAGTGGCACAGGCTCTATACAACCGTCCTCGGCAACCGCTGCGGCAGACAATTCACGGATCTACAGGGTGGCGACTCGTGGGCGTAGCCCGATGACAAACCGCATCCGAAGAGGTAATGAAGGCGAGGCTGTGTTGTTGAAGGCCATCTCGCGGGATGGCGTCTTGCAGACCGTTCTTCCCCTAATTCGCGGCAAGCGCGTCCTGGACGTCGGCTGCGTCCAGCATTCCGTGAATAACATGTACGCTCTGCGTCTCTGGGGGCATGATTTCGTTCGATGGCATGCTGCCTCACCACACCGAAAACGTTTAGCCTCTATCACTTGCTGGGGGTCGTGTGCCGATGGACTCCCTTATCCGTTCCCCGGGGCTCTAGGACATGTGAGTGGGTTCGCACCAATCGGCGTAGACGAGAGCGGGATGCCATGACTCTTGTGGGAAAACTCCTGGCTTTCCTGGACCGTGTGGCGATCGGAGGGCGGCGACGTCTTCGGCGCCAGTACTATCGACACCGTTTCCGGCGCATGGGCACAGGGTGCAATATCGAGGAGGGGGTGCTCATCACTGCACCGGAGAACATCGTCTTCGGCAACTATGTCAACCTCAACGAACGCGTAATCCTGCAGTCTTGCGACCGGGCGGCCATTGAACTTGGCAACTACGTGACGTTGTCCTACGATGTCCTGGTCCTCACGGGTGGGTACGATTTGAACGGAGATAGGGAACTGCGGATTCACCACTCCGCGGCCGTCGTCATCGAAGATCACGTCTGGATCGGCGTCCGGGCAGTCATCCTCCCGGGCGTGAGGATTGGAGAAGGGGCCGTGGTTGCAGCCGGCAGCGTCGTCACCAGGGATGTCGCAGCATACACTCTGGTGGCGGGTGTTCCGGCACGCGTGATCAGACAACTCGATCCGCCGGGGCAAGGAAAACGGGACATCACTGGTAACTGCGGCAACGCAGCCGTTCTTTGACGAAATGGTCCAGCGGGTCGAGGTACACATTGGCGAAGAACTGGCTGGTTTGGTTCTAATAGCCGTGTGCCGAAAGCTGGAATTAACCCAAAACTGAGAGAGTGCTGAGTAGTCTAGAACCGGCCCATCGTTACTCGCGTCCACGGGTGGGTAAGCAGGTGACAAAGTTGCACAACTCACGATCACATCGGGAAGGCCCGGACACCATCCGGTCGCGCAGGGAGTTCGCACTGTGGGTTCGTCTATCTTTCGGCCCCTAGCGATGGCAGCATCCGCCATCGCACATGTTTTTTCGCACAAGGACTCTGTGCTACTTGAGTACTCAAAAGAGTGGTCGATCGGGATATATGCCGGTGATTCACCATTGGACCTTGCACCCCATCCCGGGTTGGCTAATCCTGTGTTGACAGCCAGGTCCGTCACGGATGTGCAGGCGTCAGCCGTGGCCGATCCGTTCATGACGCAACACAACGGGAAGTGGCACATGTTCTTTGAAGTCATTAGGCAAGACAACGGCCGGGGAGAAATCGGCCTGGCGACCAGCGGTGACGCGCTGACGTGGCAGTACCAGCAGATCGTGCTTTCGGAGCGTTTCCATTTGTCATATCCATTCGTATTCGAGTGGAATGGCAACTTCTACATGATCCCAGAGACCTCGTGGACGAATTCGGTCAGGCTGTACAAGGCTGACAGATTTCCCAACGAGTGGACGTTCCAGCAAACGCTGCTTGAGGTTGCAGACGTCGCCGATGCAACTCCTTTCTACGACGGGGATACCTGGTGGCTGTTTACGTCGGTTGCCTCACATAATGTGTTGCGGCTCTTCTCCAGCAAAGATCTCACCGGACCGTGGAGAGAACATCCGCGCAGCCCGATCATTCAAGGCAATCGTCGCTCGGCAAGGCCCGGGGGGAGGGTGTTTGCGTACGACGGACGCCTGTTTCGTCTCGCTCAGGACACCTTTCCGAGCTATGGGACGGCGCTTCGCGTCTTTGAGATAGTGGACCTGTCATCGACGACCTATCGTGAGCGCGAGGCGCTGGGGCGTCCTCTGCTCCACGGAACGGGTAAGGGTTGGAACCGTGGAGGCATGCACCATGCAGACCTCCATCGAGTCTCAGACACGCAATGGGTAGCCGCCGTGGACGGTTTCACGCGTCAGTTGACGTTTGGAGTTCGTTTTTGAATTGGCTCGCTCCCATCACCCGCCACCTGATCGCCCCGGCCTGGGCCGCGTGGGAGCGCAGCCCGTACTTGCGGCATCATCGCCGGCTGCTGCGCACGCAGTTCGACCCGCCGGAGACGATCCGCCAAAGGCAGTGGCATGAGATCGAGTCGCTCTTGGACCATGCGTATCGGACTACCCGCTTCTGGCGCGGCCGGCTGGCGGACGCCGGGCTGGAGCCGGGGCGCATCCGCTCGTTCGACGATTTTCGGGCCGTGCCGCTGTTGACCAAGGCCGACCTCCGTGAGCGAGCCGGCGAAATGCTCTCCGACCTGTATCGGAACGAGAAGGAATCGCTGCACAAGAAAAGAACCTCCGGCTCGACCGGCGTCTCGGTCGAAGTCCTGGTCGACGAAGCGGCCCAACAATTCAAGCGGGCTTGCGTCCTTCGCTCCGACGAATGGTCGGGCTGGCGGCTGGGAGAACGGGTGGCCGCAATCTGGGGCAACCCACAAGTCCGCACCGATTGGAAGGGCCGGCTGCGCCGCCTCCTCTTGGATCGTGACTACGTCCATCTCGACACGCTCAAGATGGACGAAGCGGCGATCGGGGCTTTCGCCGACGCTCTGGTGCGCACGCCGCCGTCGCTCCTGTTCGGCCATGCCCACTCGCTCCACCTGTTCGCCGTCTACCTCAAAACGAAGCGTCCCAACGTCGCGATTCGGCCCCGCGGCATTATCTCGGCCGCCATGGTCCTGCACGACTGGGAGCGCCGGCTGATCGAGGCGGTATTCCAGTGTCCGGTGACGAATCGGTACGGGTGCGAAGAGGTGAGCCTGATCGCCTGCGAGTGCGAGCGGCACGACGGGCTGCACGTCAACGCCGACGGCATCTACCTCGAAGTGCTGCGCCCCGACGGCACGCCCTGCCCGCCGGGCGAGCCGGGCATGATCGTCGTGACCGATCTGGTGAATCGGGCCATGCCGATGATTCGCTATCAGGTGGGCGACATGGGCGTCTTGAGCGACCGGCAGTGCCCTTGCGGCCGGGGGCTGCCGCTCTTGGAGCGGATCGAGGGCCGCGTGGCCGACTACGTGGTCACGCCCCGCGGCGAGTTGATCTCGGGCATCTCGCTGACCGAGAACTTCGCCGTGATGGTGCCCGGCATCGCGCAACTGCAAATTGTCCAGGAAGAGGTCGACCGATTCGTCTTTCGCATCGTCAAGGGGTCCGATTTCGGCCCGAAGAGCCTGGAGACCATCGGCGTACTGGTGAAGGAGCGATTCGGCCCGGAGGTGCGTTACGAGTGCGAGTACGTCGACCGGATCCCCCAAGAGCCCTCGGGCAAGTACCGATTTTGCATTTCCAAGGTCGAGAAAGTGCAATGCAGTTTTTCCAGAGACTGACCGAACGGTACGGCGACGTTTGGAGGTTCATCCGCGGGATTCCCACACGCCCTGCTGCACAGCCTGCACCGGGTGTAAGCCGGCAGGATGAGGCAGGGGAATTGAGGGCAATGACCCATGACGATTTTGCAGAACTGCTCGAGCATCCGAAATGGGGGCGGTACTACGTAGGCAGGTGGGAGTACTTTAAGGTTGCCATTGACATCTTCCAACGCCTGAATCCGTCGAATGTACTTGAACTCGGTCCAGGGCCACACACGATTGTTCACGGTTGTGACATCATGGTCACGCCAGGGGATGACCAGTGGGGGAGACCCGCGAACAAAGCTCGCAAGGTGATCGAACACGACGCCACACAGAAGCCGTGGCCCATAGATGACAAGGCATATGATCTATTTATCGCTCTTCAGGTTTGGGAGCACCTCGACAACAAACAAAGCCGTGCTTTCCGAGAAGTGATGCGGATATCAAAGACCGCGGTGCTGAGTTTCCCCTTCATGTGGGATTGCCCAAGGGAGAACGCTAACTACCCACAGCACCATCAAATCGATAGAGAGTTGATCGGAGACTGGACACTCAATGTAAGGGCGGAAGAAATAGTTGAGATTCCGCGCACAGGCAAGGGTGTAACCCAAGGTCCAAGGTTGGTCTATTTTTGGCAGTTTGAACGCGCGTGACATTTCCCGTAGCCAGCCGCCTGCGGACGTGCACGTATTCTCGCGCCTGTTCAACAGGCCACAACACTGATCCTTCATCGGCTGAGCCGTCAGCACACGGCGAGCCAGGTCAAGCACAGGATGTCGACTAAATGAGCGCCCTTCGCCTTTGGCAGAGAAGTGTCGCACCCGTGCTGCGGCGTTCGACAGAGAAAGCCTTCGTGATTGGGGGAATTGGCCTAGTTCGAAGCCTCGGGCGCGAGGGGATTGCTGTGGCCTTGGCGCGAGAGAACACGTGGGGGCCTGAATATGCCTCTCGTTACTTTCAAGAGTTCATCCGTTTGCCGGACCTCGGCTCCGAAACGGACGAGGCGTTAAGACGACTCGAATGCTATGGCGCGTCGCAACAGCGCAAGCCAGTGGTATTTCTCAACGCTGAGAACGATGTTTTGCTGTTTTCTAAGCACAGGGAGAGGCTGGAGAAGTACTTCCATATTGTCCTCGCGCCCGACGAATTGATCTGCAGCCTTGTCGACAAGAGTCGGTTTGCGCACTTAGCAAAAGTGTACGACCTTCCAGTGCCCACGACACGCATCCCGCGAAATCGCGACGAGTGCTACGCTGCGGCTGAGGAGATCGGCTATCCGTGTATCGTCAAGCCGATCACGCAATGGCGCTGGCATAACCCCGAAGTCATCAACGGGATTGGAGTGCGGAAGGCCGCCTTGATTTCGTCGCACGACGATCTGGAGCGATTGCTCGACAGTCTGCCGCCGATTGCCGGCGGTGAGATGATTCAAGAATACATTCCAGGCGAGGATAGCCAGCACTTCGATTTCCACGCCTATTTCGATCAAGCCGGGAGGTCGCGAGGGCATCTTGTTGTACACAAGTTGCGCACCCATCCAATTCATTTCGGGATGGGCTGTTACGTAGAGTACGTGGACGAACCGGCGCTGGCCGCGATCTGCCTGGATGCGCTTACAAAGATCGGATATGTTGGGGCGGCGAATATTAACCTCAAGCGACATTCACACACCGGCAAGGATTATATTCTTGAGATTAACCCGCGGTTCAGCATTTCGACCATCCTGGACTGGCATTGTGGCGTGAATCTTCCCCTATTGCAGTACTGTGACGCTCTGGGGCTGGAGATCCCCCCCATGTCTGTCAATGGGCAACCCCGTCGATGGGTTCGGTTTGAAGCGGACATGAGAGCGATGTGGAGCTATTGGAAATGCGGCGAACTCACGCCGTGGCAGTGGGTCAGGTCCTATTTTTCTCATCCGGGGAAGATTGAATTTCACGTGCTCGCGTGGGACGACCCTCGCCCGCTACTGGTGTCTTGGTGGGATCGCTTTCGCAGCTTGGCCGCGCGCGCGAAGAGTGTCTTGCGCCATCTTTTCTGTCCCGCCTCGAGGAAGGGAGCGAAATAGCAGTTAGCTGGAATTGGACATCGCATGAGTCAGACAAGTAGTGTGGTACTAATGGCGAGCCAACGTTGCGGTCGAGTCCCGCGCATGCCTCTGGCCCCTTCGGGGAGTCGCCCGATTATGTAAGGGACGCGTGCGGCGATGGATGGGTTCAGACTAGTTCATTTGACATCGACGGACGATCTGCGCAACTCGGCAGCCGACTGGGACGATCTGTGGTCACGAAGCAACGTGACGACGCCCACCGCCCGCGCGGATTTGGTGGCGCAGTGGCTCGAGCAGTTTGCGCCGCACAAGGACTTCCATGCGATTGTCGTGGAGCACGACGGACGGTGGGCGGCTGCGCTCCCTCTGTTACGGACCAGGATCAGGCGTTTCCTGACCGCTGGTGGAATGTGCGGGAGCACTTGGATCCCGGGTGGCGCACTGCTGCTGGACGAGACAGGTCCGGGCGACAAAGTGACCGACCTGCTGGTCCAAGGTATCCGAGAACTCCCGTGGCAACTCTTGTGGCTGAAGGAGGTCCGCCTGCACGCGCGATACTGGGGAGTGTTTCAAGAAGCAGTAGGCCGCGCCGGAATGGCTCTCGATGTGGATGAGGAATCCTCGACTGGATTTCTGGACACGAAACGCGACTGGGAGGCCTACAAGGCGACTTGGTCCAAGAAGCATCGCAACAAGCTGTCGAACTGCGAACGCCGGTTGGCCACAACAGGTGAGGCACGTTTCGTTACCGAGACACCAGTGGAGCCCGGCGAAGTTGCCGCTTCCATGCACCGAGCGTTCGAAATCGAGAATCAGAGTTGGAAGGGCAAGGCCGGCAGCTCCGTGGTCGAGCGAGGGGAGTTTGAGTACTTGCTGCACCAAGCGCAACAATTGGCCAAATGGAAACAACTGGAGTTGCACTTCCTGGAATGTAACGGAAGTCTCATCGCCTTTGCGTACGTTTATTATTCGAAGGGCGTTCGCCATCTCTGCAAGATCGGCTACGACCCCGAGTACGCCTCGGTCTCGCCCGGGCAACTTCTGTTCTCTCGCGTGCTGGAACATGCACACCGGGACCGGGAATGCCAAGGCGTGGATTTCTTCGGCCGCCTGACGGAGGCAATCTCCAGATGGAAGCCTGAATCGCACCCCATTGGCCGGATCGTCGTCGCCCCACGGCGACTCCTGGGACGACTCGCGCTCTACACATATAGGCAACTGCGGCGGCGTGAAATGCCCGGTAACGGGTCTCGGAAGACCACCATGGCGGAAGACGAAGTAGGGTAGCGCGATTGAACGATTCATCTCCTGAACACGATACCACAACTGATACCGAGCATCTGGCAGACGAACATGCCGTGCTTGGAGGCAGATCGTTTCTGGCCCACGCCGCCATCTATGGATTGGGCACGCTGGCCCTTCAGGGAGCCGGGATCATCCTCGTGCCATTGTATACGAGGTACTTGGTCCCCGCCGAGTTCGGCATCTTGGAAATCCTCGACCGAATCGGCGACGTGTTTCTCATCTGCTTGATGGCAAACGGAATCCGCATGGCCGCGCTAACGTTTTATAAGCAGGCCGTGAGTGATGAGGAACGCGGCAGCACGGCCGCAACACTGAGCTTGTTCTTGGCCACCGTTCTCGGCGGCGCGTTCTTGCTCACAATCGGCTTCGCACAGTCGATTAGTGGGCTGGTCGGCATCGAGAATCCGGCTCTCCTTGTACTCGGCATAGCCTCTATCCTGCTGCAGGCCACTTCGTCCATCCCCATGACGCTGATGCAAGCGCGTCTCGAATCGGCGCGGTTTGTGCTTGTCAGTATAGCAGTCTTCCTGTGCCGAGTGACGCTCACGATAGTCGCCGTGGTGGTCCTCCAATGGGGAATCTGGGGCATCCTCGTCGCCACGGCCGTCACTTCGGCTGTTTTCGGGCTCTTTCTGACTCTACGGGAATTGGCCATCGGCTCGTTTCGCCCACAGTTGGGTAAGCTTTGGGGAATCGCGCGATTCGCCCTGCCGTTTGTTCCGGTGGGGGTGTTTGGTTTTGTGCTGGCCTCCGGTGATCGATTCTTTCTGATTCGGTACGCGGGTGCTGAGGAGTTGGGATGCTATGCGTTGGGCTGTAAGCTGGCGGCAGTGGTCAGCTCTCTCGGAATGGTACCCCTCCTTCGAGTCTGGAACGTGCAGCTCTATGACGTGTTTGAGAAACCGCACGGGTCGATCGCCGTGGGGCGGATGTTCAGCAAGCTTCTGGCGGTTTACGTGTTCATGGGAGTCGGGCTGTGTCTGTTTCATCGCGAAGCGATCGCAGTCCTCAGCCCCCCCGAATACGCCCGCGCGGCACTCGTTGTCTGTCCGATCGTGCTGGCCAGCTACTTCATGACGGCCGCCAACCTCGCGGACGCGGCATTCTACGTGCGTCGACGAACCGGCCTGAAACCGTACATCAGCGCGGTTTCCGCATCGACCGCGTTGGGACTGTATGCTTGGCTCATCCCCACACATGGCGCCATGGGGGCCGCCTACGCGACGTTGGTGGGCATGCTGGTCCGGTTTGTCTGCACGGTGCTTGTGTCTCAACGCGTATTTCATGTCCAGTACGAGACCGTACGAGTGATCGGGATGCTCCTTCTTGGCACGGCGATCGTCCTTGCGTCTCAAGCTTTTGGCACGGATCCATCTGCAATTCTAGCGAAGTCCGTGCTTTGGGTCGCCTGGCCGGCTCTCGTGTGGACCACCGGTATGATTGCGCCGGATGAAAAGAAACAAATCCAAAGCCTTGTCCACTGGGCGCTTAACCAGCTTCATCCAAGAACCATTCTGGCGCGCATGAAGGTCTAGCTCGCTGATGATAAGCGGCTGGCCATCGCCATGGTTCCGCCCGATAGGTTTGCACGTCACGGCTTTTTCGATTGTCGTCAGAAAAAACAATAACCATGATCTCGTCACTTCAGGACAATTCGACGAATCGTCGATCTCAGCGAAAACGATTCGCAAAGAGAGTCCTGTTAAGATCCGGGATCCCCGGGCTGCTCTCGCGCGTCGCGCCAGCCTCCGTAGCGATCCTCCGGTATCATTCAGTGCAGGAAAGCCTGGGGGCCACGACGGACATTATTGGAAGGGGTATCGTTCATTGCGCGTCCGTGTTTGCCGAACACATGGAGAGTCTCGCAAAGCGTTTCAATCCAGTCTCGCTTGACGACGTCAGCAGCTTCTTCTACGAAGGAAAGGACCTGCCGCGTCGGGCCGTCGCGATTACGTTTGACGACGGTTTCAGAGACAACTACGACGTTGCCGCTCCGATTCTGGAACGTCTTGGCCTACAAGCCACCTTCTATATTGCTGTCGGCTGTGTCGAAGAGGATAAGCTCCCGTGGTTTTGTCGGTTGAGGCGAGCGTTTCTAACGACGCAGGTGCCGAATTGGACGGATCCGATCGATGGCCGGCCGTGGAAGATCAGTGACCTGACCAGCCGGATCGAGGCGAGGCAGAACGTAATGCGAGCCTGCGCGCGACGTAGCGGTGACTCACTGGAGGAATTGCTCCGCACGATCGAACGGGGACTCGACCTACCCAAACTCGAACCCAACGATCGCCTGATGATGAATTGGGACGAGATCCGATCGTTGCGCCGGCGCGGTCACATTATCGGATCGCACACGATGTCACATCCGAACGTTGCTCACATTGGCCCAGACGATGTCCTTCGAGAACTGCAAGAATCAAAGCGACTCCTGGAGCAGCGTCTTGGGGAGACAATCGTTCATTTCTCCTATCCCGTGCCGACGCTCCAGCCGCACTGGACCGAAGACACGGTCTTGGCCACGGCCCAGGTAGGCTACCGGACTGCCGTGACTTGCGCGAGCGGGTCCGCTGGCCGCGGGAACCGTGCCCTGTCGCTTCCAAGGGTGGTGGCCGCAATGAACAAGACGGACTTCGTGTGGAATATTGAATTGGCACTTATGGGAGGTTCACCCCAATCGAGTGAATTGTGACATGACCGGCGCCGCCGGTTGCGATGTTTTTCTGATCACTCCTTGAGACAACCAGTCTCGCTAGAGTGGACACGCACGAATCCCCTTTTCGTAATCGTATGAAACAGGACTTTGCTTCACTCTTACCAACGGAGTTCCTCGCCGCGCCTCATGCGGACGCGGAGGTCCACTCTTTGGCGAATCCGCGTGGACTTCGTGCCGAGCCGGCTTCACCGCGTAGCGTCAGCCCCTCGCCGAACGCGCGCCGCTTGCCGGTAGCGGTTGTCGTGGGCATCGGCGCCAATCCTCTCGGCGCCGTGCGAAGCCTTCATCTGGCCGGGATCTCCACGGTCGTGGTAACCGGCGATCAGAACAATCCGGCCTTTCTGTCACGCTATCCCGTGCGGCGAGTACTCATTCCTTCTTCCAGTGATCGCGATGCGGCACTGCTGGCCGTACTCGAATCCTTACCCTACGAGCGTCCCGTTCTTATTCCGACCAATGACTTCCTGGTCTCGTTCATGGCGCGACACCATGAACGATTGGCGTCGCAATTCCGTGTCTGCATGCCCGAGCCGTGGCTGGCGGAAACCCTGCTTGACAAGACACGGGAGACGGAGTTGGTTCGGCGCGCGGGCATTCCGCTGCCCAAGACGTTCCTGGATCTCAGGATGTTGTGTCAACAACACGAGGACATCGAGTTCCCAGTGATCATCAAGCCGAGAACCGCATGGGACGCGAAACGCTTCGGCGAGAAGAATCGCGTGGTTCGTTCGCCGCGGGAACTTCAGACGGTCGTGGCCGCGCACGAAGACATGCTCGACAGCCTCTTGGCGCAGGAGGTGATTCCCGGCGACGACAGTCAGCAGTGGGTCTGCAACTGCACGTTTGGCCGGTCGAACGATCTGCTCTGTGCCTTTGTGTTTCGGCGATTCCATCTGTCGCCCGCTCATCGAGGAGTCACAAGCTACGCCGTGAGCGAAAGAAACCACCAGGTTCTGTCACTCGTCGCGCGTCTTGGCCGCGGGCTCAAATACACCGGCCCGGCAATGGTCGAATTCAAGTTCGACGCACGCGACGGGCAGTACAAGTACCTTGAATTGAACCCCCGTATCGGTATGTGCAATTTCTTCGACACCACTTGTGGCGTAAATAACGTCTACCAGACGTATCGGCTTGCCGCGGGCACAGATGTTGGACCGAGTCGTCGAGCCCAGCGTGATGGGGTCATCTACCTCTCGCTGCATAGCGATCTTTATTCTCGCGTCGAAGATGGTGAAAGACTACTTTCCATACTATACGACTATCTCTCGAATGTCTGGCGTCCCCACGTCGGCCCATACTTCTCGCTCAGCGACCTCCGGCCCGCACTGGCCGAGGGAAGTCGATTTGTAGGCGCAATGGCGCGGAGACTGTGGAGGAAGGCACTCGCCCATATTCGGTCGAGCAATCGTGATTTCGAGGGACACAAGGAGAATCGGCAGGACAACTCGTAAAGTCGTGGAGACGGTTGCTCGTTCGGCAGATAAACCGCCCTGTTTCCAATGTATTCTACCTCAGCGACTTCGTTCGCCGCTGCGAGGAAGAATTCAGTGTCGTCGATCAAGTCCGATCATTGATCGCCGCCTACCGCATCGCGAATGCGCCGGACGACACCGTCTTGTCCAAGTAGTCAATAAGGAAGCGTGGAGAACCAACCAGTGAGCGAAATGGAGATCAGCGCCGACCTGCTGGAAGCATTGGGCCGGCTGTCGGAAGCCGAGAGTGCGTGCCCCGACGAGGAAGGGGTTGACTCTGGACAGCGGCGGGCGAACTCCGACGGCATACTGGCCGACGCCGAACTGGTGAAGCGGTGCGTCGCCGGCGAGGTGGATGCGTGGGAAGGGCTCTACGACCAATGCCACGAGCCCTTGCTGCGGTCCATCGAACACGTTCTCGGGTCCGACCATGCCGATCCAAACCTGGTGGACGAGTTGGCGGCGCGGGTCTGGTATGCCCTCGTGGCGGAGGACGGCAAGCTGCTGGGGCGGTTCGACGTCCGCCGGGAGGCCCGACTGGGTACTTTTTTGCGGTGCATCGCCAAAGACGTGACCTCGCGTTATTTCCGAAGCGAATACCGCCGGCGGCGGAGGGAGCGGGCGGCGGGAAAACGGCAGCCGGTGAAGCATGGGGCCTCCGGTGACGCCGGCTCGACGATGGCGGATCTCGCCGAGACCTTGACGCCCGGCGAGCAGGAGTTTCTCGACCAGTATCTGCTGGGCGAGGATTCGGCGGACGAGTCGCCCCGGGAGTATTCATCCACAAGCGCCTGGAAACTGGCCTCCCGGATTCGTCGGAAGATCAGGCAGTTCTTTCGTGCAGATTCCCACAGGCGTTGAGACACATACTCAGGTGGGGGATGACCGGATCGTAAGCAGGTCCTCACGAAACCGGCAGCGGTCCTTGGGCAGGGATGACCATTTCCCATAATACGTGGGGTCTGCACCAGTGTTTTACCCCTTCCATAGAGGTATTTCTGAGGATTTTGCCAGATACTCTGTCAGGATTCGGCCCTCGGCGGCCAATAGGGTGTGATGAGTAGGGAGTCTAGCGTGGGAATCACTTCTTCAGGGGACACAAGCTATGAGAACATCAGCAGTTTGGGCAGTCTTGGTAGTTTTGGGATTGGCGACATTCGCCTTCGGTTCGATTGACGTGCAGGCCCATGACGACATTTGGCTGGGCTATGTCACTACCCCCCCTCCGGGTAGCGTTGACATTCACTTTCCCAACTATGGAGGGGCATTTTGGGCCGTTCTTTATGATGACTCCGATCGCACTCCTCAGGGTAAGAACGCCTGGGTCGCAAGCTCTCATTCGGATAACACCAAGAACATAGAGAACGGTGCGTTCTACACCTTCTGTCTGGAGCGATACGAATACTTCAACCCGCCCAATTGGTACGACATTGAAAGTCTTCCCCAAAGTTCGGTCGCCAGTAATCGGGCGATGACGGGTTACTCCGCATGGGTGTACAACCAGTTCCTGGTAAACGTTCGAGATGACATTATCCATCCCAGGGACAATTTGGAGGCAACCAAGACGTTGATTGGACACTACCAAGAAGCGATCTGGATGGGCATGGTCCCATATACCAATGTGGGAGGGACTGCTGGCAGGTACGACCCAGGGGTGGACACCCTCAACGTGGAACCCGGCGGTGCTGGCGCCGAATTGGTGGGTAACGCGAATAACGCTGACCTGGTTGCTGCGGGAATCGACCTGAATTCCTTCTACGCGGCTTGGTCCTGGTGGCACGATGCGCCCCACGCCACGAACTTCGAGAAGCTGGCTGTGGTCCAAAGTTACGGCGTCATCAGCGTTCAGGACAATAGCGGGACGTTAAAGCAGGATATGGAGATGCTCCATGGGGAGCCCGTTGAGAACATCACCCCCGAGCCGGCGAGCCTTCTGATCTGGTCGGTGCTGGGGATTGGGTCCGCCGGCTTGGCTTGGTCGCGTCGTCGTCGGGGCGACTCGAGCGAAACCGGTTCTCCCCGCTGGAACCGAGCGAACCGTGAGGCGATCTGCGATCTGATCGAGCGCGGCCGAAAGGCATAGTCGCGGGGACCGACAACGGGTTCCGCGCATCGGAAACGCAATAGCACCAGAAGAAGCAAGACTGAAGGAGGAGTCGTCGCCCGGGCAACGACTCCTCCTTCGTTTGCGCGCCGTCGCCGCGCGGATGCCGAGCCTATAAACTGGATCACATGGCTTCCCATGCCCACGAGGAGTGGAGACGCATCGCGCCGGCATTGGCGCTTCTCGACCGGGCGGTGAAGCCGGGCTGGCGCGACAAGCTGGCGCGCGTGCTTCGGCCATGTGTCTGGCTCTATCTCCTTTTTGTCGTCATCGTCTGGCTGCTGCTTCGCTTTGCCGCCGAGCGATGGTGGTTGGCCACGGTGATGCTCTTTGGGCCTCGGTGGGTCTACGGTCTGCCACTCTTGCCGCTCGTCGCCGGGGCCGTGCTGCTCCGGCGGCGCCTGCCGTGGCCGCTGGCGCTGGGCGCGATCGTCGTGGCCTGGCCGATCATGGGACTATGCCTTCCGTGGGGCCGAGCGTTCGCTCCGGACGGTCCCACGGTTCGCGTGCTCACCTGCAACGTCGCCGGCGAAGCCGCGACGCCCGAGGCAATACGCAAGCTCGTCGAAACGGTGCGGCCCGACATGGTAGCGCTCGAGGAGTGCCGCGGCGGGGCGAGTTATCAATGGCCCGAAGGGTGGCACGTTGTTCAGCACGGGGAGTTGCTCGTGGCGTCGCGCTACCCGGTCCAGGAGATCCAGGAGATGGACGGCCGTCACCCCGGGCATGTCTCGCTGCGTTGGACGCTGCTACAGTGCGTTGTTTCCACGCCGGACCGGGACGTGGATTTCTGCTGCATCCACTTGCCCACGCCTCGCGAGGGGATCGCAGCCGTCCTGGATCGATCGACCGTGGTCGCTCCGTCCAGGAGTGGGATGATCGCTGCGGAGACCTACGAGCGGCGAGGGCAATCGGAGGAGATCGCCGGGCGGGTGGAAGATAAGTCCGCGTCCGTGATTCTCGCCGGGGATTTCAATATGCCGGCGGACAGCCCCATCTACCGACAGGCGTGGGGCCGCTATCGGAACGCGTTCTCAACC
Source organism: Planctomycetia bacterium (assembly GCA_026401055.1). Lineage (GTDB taxonomy): Bacteria > Planctomycetota > Planctomycetia > Pirellulales > Thermoguttaceae > JAPLNP01. The sequence goes on along the minus strand of JAPLNP010000094.1, from coordinate 46,066 downwards.
AGCGGCTTCGGATTTGGGAACACGATCCGGGCGGACGTTCACGGCTGGCGATTCGGCGCCAGGATCGACCACATTCTGACAGGACCCAACTGGCGGCCTCGCCATTGCTGGGTGGGGCCCGACGTCGGCTCCGATCACCTGCCACTGATTGCCGATCTCGTCTGGATCGGCGGCGGTGACGAGCCGTCGCGGGCCCCGGGGCGGCAGGACGAGCAGTAGCGCTCGGCGGCGAAATACGGCCCGCCAGCCGCTGTTGGCGCCGCGCCAGCTTCGCTCAGCCCCGGGAAATGCCGGGCAGTCCCACCGGCTCTCACCGGCAGGGGGCAGGTCTTCGCCCGCGAGGCAGCGCCGTTTGCTGGAAGCTGTCTGAGCTTCTTGCCGGGCATGGGTTATCTTGGGCGTTGCCGCCCTTCTTCCGTCCATCCGCCTGGGCAAAAAACGTCACTTGGAGGCGGCACATTGCCTGAAGTATAATTCGGTTGAGGCTGTTCGAGTCGCTGTTGCGAAATCGGCGGGTTTTTTGAAGTCTCTTGGCGGTTTTTGGAGGATTTTGGAGTTTGTTGATGGCTGGCGTCCGCGACCTCAGTCTGCCCAGCCTCCATCTCTTCCCCTTTGCGGCGGCAAGAAGGAATTGATGCTTCCGACCGTGAGATTCGACCTTTGGGAAGCGGCATGGCCCACAAAATCGCCAAGTTGTTGCTGGAACAAGCCGGTACGTCCATCGAGCGCACCCAGGCGATTGCAGCGGCTGTTTCGTTGGGAATGCCCCTGAATGAGATCGAGGAGTATCTCGATTGGCTCGACGCCACGCGTCCCCCGCCGGAGGACCATTCCCCGCCACCGACCGACAACGACACCGACGCCGAGTGAGATCGGTTTGTTCGGCAGCCGGTCTTGCCCATGGCGTGGACGCGGGTGCCGCTTCTCAGCCAGTGGCACACTACCACAGTGCCGCCCCGCCGCCGCTTTGCTTTCCGTTCTTGCCGTTGGTCATCGGCTCCCTTCGAGTTGGCCCATTGACTGCTTCAGCAGCGCCGCCGACGCCGCAAGGGATTCCAGTTCTCCTTGAGGCAATCGGCTCTCGACGATTCTCTCGACGCCCCGCTCCGACACGATGCACGGCACGCTCAGGCACACGTCGCCGAGGCCGTACTCGCCGTCGAGCAACGTCGAAACCGTCAACACGCTGTGCTGCCCTCGCAGAATCGCCGCGACGATCCGAACCAGCGCCAGCCCGACCCCGAAACACGTCGCCCCCTTGTAGTTGATGATGTGGTAGGCGGAGTCTCGCACTTCCTGCTCGATCCGGGCCTGCTGGGCGGGCCAATCGTCGCAGCGGCCACAGGCCGGGCAGTACTCGTCCATCGTCATGCCGGCAACGTGGGTCATCGACCACGCCGCCACTTCGCTGTCGCCGTGCTCGCCAAGGATATACCCGTGGACGTTGTGCGAGTCGATGCCGCAATGCCGGCTCAGGAGGTGCCGAAACCGCGCGCTGTCCAACACCGTTCCCGAGCCGATCACCCGGCCACGCTCCCATCCGGTACGCCGCAGGGCAACATACGTCAGCACATCCACCGGGTTGGTCACGACGAGCATCACGGCCGACGAATCCGCCCCGGCGACGTCTCCGGCGATCTGGCCGACGATCGAAGCGTTTCTCTGGAGCAAATCGAGCCGCGTCTCACCCGGTCGCTGGGCCGTGCCCGCCGTGATGACGATCACCCTCGCGCCGGCATAGTCCGACGCATCGCCCACGCGGATAGAGACCGGCGGAAAGAACGGCTGTCCGTGGACCAGGTCGAGGGCCTGTCCATGAGCGAGATCGTCGTTCTGGTCGACGAGCACGATCTCGTCGGCCAGTCCACTCTGCGCCAAGGCATAGCCGAACGTCGATCCGACCGCCCCCGCCCCGACGATGACCACCTTGCGTTTTCCCGAGATCGGGTGTTCGTTCATCACGTTGGCCTCCCGCGAACCGCTCAGCCCCCAGAAAGATCATACCGTCCCGCGAAGGAATATGGTATCTTCTGGCCAAGTTGGCAGTCGCCGCATTCTCGTGGTGCGTCGCGACGCACTCAACTACTCGCAAAGAGGGTCGCTGTCATGTCGTCGAATACACCGCCCATGGCCCACCGCTTGCCTCGGACCGTGGCGATAGCGGTCGCACTATTGTTGTTGGCAGTACCGCAAACCGGCGAACTCCACGCCGCGCCGGTGCCCGAGAAGGGCAAGCTGACGCTCGACCGCATCCCGCAAGCCACGTTCCAACTGGACGGCTTCGTCGGTGGGCGGGTCAAGGCCGACGTGGACAACTGGTTGATCGTGGCCCCCAAGAATAACCCCGGCTTGCTCGACATGTTCGCCCGGCGCGACGCCGGCGGCGAGCCCGACCTGATGCCCTGGGCCGGCGAGTTCGTGGGTAAGTACCTCATTTCGGGGGTGCAGGCGATGGCCATGTCCCGCGATCCGAAGCTCAAGGAGACGCTCCAGCACGTCGTCAAGCGTCTGGTCGAACTCCAGGCCGACGACGGCTACCTCGGCCCGTGGCCGAAGAACGAGCGGCTCCGGGGGCACTGGGACCTGTGGGGACACTACCACGTGATGCTCGGCTTGATGCTCTGGAGCGAGGAGACGGGCGACGCCCGGGCGGCCGCGGCGGCCCGGCGAATCGCCGAGGCGGTCTGCAACACCTGTCTGGACACGCCGTTTCGGGTCAAGGACGCCGGCTCGCCCGAGATGAACATGGGCATCATTCACGGCCTGGGCCGCATCTATCGCACCCAAGGCGACCCCCGCCACCTCCGCATGGCCCAAGAGGTTCTCAAGGACTTCGAGACGGCGGGCGACTACTATCGGACCGGGTTGGCCGGCGAAGAGTTCTACCGCACGCCCCGGCCACGCTGGGAGAGCCTGCACAGCCTGCAAGGGCTCGTCGAACTGTTCCGCGTCACCGGCGACGAGACGTTTCGCGCCGCTTTCCTGCACCACTGGGCCAGCATCCGGCGGTTCGACTTCCGAAACACGGGCGGTTTCTCGTCCGGCGAGCAGGCGACCGGAGATCCCTACGTCAACAACGCCATCGAAACCTGCTGCGTCGTCGCCTGGCAGGCCGTCATGATCGACGCCCTGCGGCTGACCGGCGAGCCGACCATCGCCGACGACCTGGAATCGAGCACACTCAATGCCATGCTCGGCGCCCAGCATCCGTCCGGCGCATGGTGTACCTACAATACCCCGATGGACGGGCAGCGGATCCCGTCGCACATCGATATCCGTTTTCAGGCGAAGCCGGACACCCCCCACCTGAACTGCTGCTCGGTCAACGGACCCCGCGGCTACGGCTCGATCAGCCAGTGGGGCGTAATGCGTAGCGATCGGGGGCTGGTTGTCAATTACTATGGGCCCATGGAAGCGAGCGCCTCGCTGGCCGACGGCACGCCGGTGCGAATTCGCCAGCAGACGGACTATCCGGCCGGCGGCAACGTCACGATGACTGTCGAGCCGGCCCAAGCGAAGCCGTTCACGCTCGCGCTGCGAATCCCCGCCTGGTCGGAGAAAACCCGGGTTTCAGTCGGCGGCGAGGTTGTCGCCGCGACGCAAGGGGGAGAGTCCGCTATTCGCGGCGAAGTCACCAGTGGGTCGGGCGACGCAATCGACGCCGCGAAAATCGGGACAGTCCCCTTACGCCCCGGCACGTACCTGGAGTTGGCCCGGACGTGGAAGCCCGGCGACCGGGTGGTCCTCGAACTGGACGTAGGTCCTCGCTACGAGCCCGGCGACCTCGAACAGTCCGGTAAGGCGTCGCTGTACTGGGGGCCGATCCTGCTGGCCCTGGACAGCCGATTTCACCCGGGCAACCCGCCGACGATCGACGTCGCGAAGCTCTCCGAGGCCCGACTGGTTCCGATTGACGACGAGATCGCCCGGACCGCCGGAGCGTACAAGCCCTGGCTCGTGGTCGACGTTCCCACGGCCGACGGCGGCACGGCGCGCTTGATCGACTTCGCCAGCGCGGGCGCGACGACACTCGAGGGCAAGCCGCTTAGCAGTTACGTCTCGTGGCTGCCGGCGACGAACATGCGGCCTCCCCGGCCGGTGGCCTGGCGTCCGGCGGACCGGGCGAAAGTGGCCCCGGGCAAGATCGCCTTCGCGTGGCGACGTCCCGCCGCCGCGACGCGCCGCCACGCGATCGTGATTTCGGACGATCTTTCCTTCAAGGCGCCGGTCATCAACTACGGCGACGCGGCCGGCGCGTGGCTCGTGCTGCCGGAAGCGGAGGTGGCGAAGCTCCAGCCCGGCGCGCCGTACTACTGGAAAGTCGTCGCGAGGAACGAGCACGGCGAGGCCGAGAGCCTCGGCCCGTGGAAACAGTTCACGGTCGATCCGAACGTTCCGCCGACCGAGTTCAACTGGCCCTACGGCCAGCGGGACAGCGACATGATGGTGACCGAAGCGCCGCTTCACGGCGACGTGAAGCCCTCGCACGGCACGCTTCTGGAAGCCGCGGGCTGGAAGCCGGCGCCGGGGCCCGACGGCTCGCCCGGCACGGCCGTCGAGACCGACGGCGAGACGGGCATCGTCAAGTACTCGCTCCCCGCTTTTCCCGAGGAAGACTACAGCGTTTCGATTTGGGTATCGGTGTCCCGACTGCCCAAAACCCACTACGGCCAGGTCTTCAGCGCGTGGTCCGCGGCGATGGACGATCCGCTGCGATTGGTGGTCGAAGGCGGCAAGCTCTTTGCGCGGATCGAGGCCGGCGGCGGCTTCGGCACCGAAGGCGTCGAGATTCAGCCGGGCAAGTGGCACCATTTGGCCGCGGTCAAACAGGGCCCCAAGCTGACCCTGTACGTCGACGCTCGCGCCCTCGCTTCCGCCGCGGTCCCGGCGCGAGTCTCGTCCGGCGCCGGGTGTTTCGCGCTGGGCGGCAATCCCAAGTTCGCCGGTCCCGAGTTTCTCGCCGCCCGACTCTCGGGCCTGCGGTTCTACGCCCGCGCGTTGTCCGAACGCGAGGTCAAGCAGGAATTCGCGTCCGCCGCGGAGAAACGCTGACTCGCGCGTCGTTCCATCCGCCGTTGCGACGCGCGCTCACTGCGCCGACGGCACGTACGGCATCGGACCGTAAGGATACGGACGAGAATAGGGATAGCCGCCGTAGTACGGATACGGCGCGAAGTAGTTCGGACCGTAGAAAGGATCGGGCGCGAAGGGATACGCCTCGTGCGGCGAATCAAAGAACGAATACGGATCGCGATAGGCGGGCTTCTTCTTCGCATACTGCCAAACGCGCGCGCCCGTCGTCGGGTTGTTCGTGTACAGTCCCCGATCGAACGTCCAGTTGGTTTCTTCCGGATCCATTTGCGTTGGAGCCGCTTGGTTCGGATCGTTTTGCTCCGGTTGCTTTTCGTTGCGATCGTTGTCCTCCGTGCGCGACTGCGTTTGCGCCGGGCGCTCGAGGTGATTCGATGCGGGGTCCTCGGCGTGAAGCGGCGGGACAATAACCCACATCGCTGCGACGACGGCCAACATCGCGACACGACGACTCATCGACAGACTCCTTATACGATTGCGAGAACCGCGCGCGTCATGACGAATACACGATGCCCATCCACTGCCCACGGCCGCTCATCCCAAAGCAACTCTACGTCATCCGCGACGGGTAACCCGTCGCCCTTCACCGCCTCCCTTCCTCGCTGACCCTTTCCCCCTAATCCCTAATCTCGGACCCGATGGCGACATTGACCGGGGTTCATGCGGCGAAAACACCACCCGAGTGAGTGGTTTTTGGACGGTTCGGATGCACAAGAAGAGGGGGGTTACGTCGCAAGAGGGGGTCTCATTATTCGGAACCACCGGATATTTTGGAAAAAGCGTCCCCAAACTCTTGACTTTTCCATTTAATCTGTTGATACTCGTAGCTGTGCGTTAAGAACCTTGCCTTGATTGACCGGGGTGAAGGCTGGTTTGTGAGGTCAAGGTCGCGTTTTTTGGGGCTGGTTTGAGGGCTTGAATTCGTGCCGGGTAAGACGAAGAACGTTGGTTCGACACCCGCTCGGCACGAAAGAGACGCAAGGACGAAGTGATGACCGCAACCGCGAAATCGCTCGGGATCGGCTCCGCCGCGCGCGACTCGCTCGAGGCATCGCTTGGTCGTTCGTCTTTTCCAGCCCGCGTGTGTCGGGACGTCCGGGTCCGCCCGGGGTGGAGCTTGGGCGGCGTCGGTAGGGACCGAGTTTTTACCGGCGCAGCCGCGTCGGCCCTGGCTAGCCACCGGCAGGAAGCAGTGGCGGATGTTGTCCCGGCGGGAGACCTGGCCTCGCGGATGCGGTCGGCCAGTGTGTTTGATGATCGCTGCTGCTAGGTCGGCGGCGGCGTTTGGCATAAACGCGAGATGAGAGAATGCGTTCGTGGGAGAGGCGATTCGAGCCTCAAAAATTATTGTAACCTGCTTCTTGGCTATTTTGAGGAAAAGGAGACACTAGATGAGAAACATGAAGATGGCTTTGGTGGTGCTGGCCGTTCTGGCAATGGCGAGCACGGCGTTCGCGGGGTTGGTGATTACCGTTGATGCGCCGACAATTCCTTTGGCCGGCTACGAGAGCTACTTGGTCCGGGCTAGCGGAGCGGACACGTTCGTCAACATCAACATCGACGGTACGGTGGTTCAATCGAACAAGTTTGATGAGCTTTTCGATCCGCCATACGGTTTTGCCCCGATCCCGACGGTGTGGCTCCCCGGCATGCCCACACTCCATAAGGCGATGGATACGCACATGATGATGGCCAAGCCCAGCCTCACTTTGGGCGTCACGGGGAACGAGACGAACGACGGGTATGAGGATGCAACGCCGATTATTCCGTCCGCCAGCAGTTACTGGTGTGGATTGGGGACGTTCAGATCCGATGCAGGTTCGGCGTTCACGTTTAGCGCCCAACTCGGTGCGAACTCCCCGTTCATGCAAGTCGTCATCCCCGCCGGAACCATGGTTGTGCTGAGCGGCACGACGGAGGGGGGTGGCGTTATCCGTCAGACCCTTGGCGTTCCCGAGCCGGGAACCATCGCGTTGCTGATCGCCGGGGCCCTGTGCCTCGTCGTTGCCCGTTTCCGCAAGTAGACTAACCGGCCCTCGGACAGCCCGCCCCGTGGCGGGCTGCCCTGGCCTCTCTTCCGAATGTACTTTCCTAATTTCCCTTGATACGTAAGGAGAATGGCAGCTATGAGGAAAATCGCTTTTACGTTAATGGCCATTCTGGCCATGACCAGCGTTACCTATGCGGTGACGTTCGATGTTCTCCAGAATCCGGATCCCGCCGCGGGCCTGTACAGCTACACGGTCCGAGCCAAGGGCGCCGGAATCAACACGCTGGGCACGTTCAACGTCACCGGTACCGTCAACCAGAACGGCGACGAGTGGACCGGGGCCGGGAGTGCCAACCCGGCCACCGACAGTTGCGTCGTGTTCGGCGACCTCCGCCTCCCGGACGTTGCCGGCGGCACCTGGGATCCCGCGCAGGGCACGCGGCCGACCGCAGTCACTAGCGAGGCGGGCGGTACGTTGACCAACTACAGCGCAACCGGGCCGACTTGGGACGACTATCTCCACACGTCCACCAGCCTGCCGGATGGCAGCACACCTATCGACATGCTGCGGATCGTCCTTCCGCGGAACGCCTCTGTGGATGTCATCCTGACCGTGTGGGCCGTCGAGGGCAGCAACGTGGTCGCGTATCCTTCAGGCACACTTACGGTCGCGTCTCCGAGTCTGGAGAATGGTGACACCAACGGCGATGGCCATATCAACGCGGATGACCTGAGTAACTTCGCCAAGGGCTGGTATGGCACCGTACCGCTGCCGATTACATGGTTGAATGGCGACTTCAACGGCACCGGCACCTGCACCGCCGATGACCTGTCGTTGTTCGGGCAGGGTTGGTACGGCCCGCACGGCACTGGCGGCGGCGGCGGAGAGGCTGCTACCGCGGTTCCCGAGCCGAGCACCATTGCGATGCTGATCCTGGGCGCCCTGTGCCTGGCCGGCTATCGGCTGCGTAAGTAGAACCGTTCGATTCCCCGCCCTTTCGGGCTTGGGGAGTCGTAAAATTTCGACCCGTACAACGGGCCGGGCAAGGCCAATCGTCCCCGGACGAGCGACTTGCCCGGCCCTTGTCTTTTTCTTGGCCCGCTCTGTTTGCACCGTCCCCGACCCCGCGATATATTGACGACGTGACAAAACCGAGCCGCGACCGTACCGAGCCGCGACCGTGAGGGAGCGCTGTGGCGCGCCGAGATTCGGGAGTCTCCATAACCGCTCCCTCACGGTCGCGGCTCGGTTTCCCAGTGAGGATCCGCGTCATAATAAATTGGCTGATGTTTACTTGTGGTGCAGGCGTCTCGCCTGCATTTTCCGGTGGCAGGCGAGACGCCTGCACCACAAAATGTAATCAACTTATTCTGACGCCATGACTAAGGAGAATACGATGACGAAAACAAGATCGGTCGCGATGCCGTTGATGGTGGCGATGTTGCTCTGCTGGTTCTGCGCGTCGGGCGCGGCCGAGGAGGCGAAGCTCCACTCGGCCATCAGCCCGGCGCCGGTCAACGCCGACTGGTGGAAGCAACGCCACGAGGCGATGAACCAGCGGGTCAAACAGGGCAACGTCGATCTGGTGCTGATCGGCGATTCGATCACCCACGGCTGGGAAGGCAACGGCAAGGACGTCTGGAACGAATACTACGCCAAGCGCAACGCGGTCAACCTCGGCATCGGCGGCGACCGCACCCAGAACGTCCTGTGGCGGCTGGAGAACGGCAACATCGACGGCATCGCGCCCAAGCTGGCCGTGCTGATGATCGGCACGAACAACTCCGGCGACAACACGCCGGAGGAAATCGCCGACGGCGTCGCCAAAATCGTCCGGAAGCTCCGCGAGAAGCTCCCCAAGACGAAAGTGCTGGTGCTGGCGATCTTCCCCCGCGGCGCGGACCCGAGCGACAAGCGGCGCCAGGTGAACGAGAAGGCCAACAAGCTCATCGCGAAGTTGGCCGACGGCGAGGCGATCCAGTACCTGGACATCGGCCCGCGGTTCCTCAAGCCGGACGGCGCGCTCACGACGGACGTCATGCCCGACCTCTTGCACCTCACGCCCGCAAGCTACCGCACTTGGGCAGAGGCGATCGAGCCGGCGGTGTCCAAGGCCATGGGCGAGGAGGAGGGCTTCGCGCCGCTGTTCGACGGCAAGACGCTCGGCGGCTGGCGCAAGGCCGGCGGCGAGGCGACGTACAAGGTCGAGGGCGACTCGATCGTCGGCGAGGTTGGCCCCGGCTCGAATACCTTCCTCTGCACCGAGAAGAACTACGGCGACTTCATCCTGAAGCTCGAGGCGAAGTTCGACGTGGCCGGCAACTCGGGCATCCAGCTCCGCAGCCACCAGCGCGAGGCCGACGGCCGCGTGTTCGGGTACCAGTGCGAGATCGATCCGTCGGACAGGGCCTGGTCGGGTGGAATCTACGACGAGTCGCGCCGCGGTTGGCTCTATTCGCTCGAAGGCCGCGAAGCCGCGAGAAAAGCCTTCAAGGTGGACGGCTGGAACGAATTCGTCATCCAGGCGGTCGGCCCGTCGATCAAGACCTGGATCAACGGCGTCGCGTGCGCCGACCTGATCGACACGGTGGACCTCGACGGCTTCATCGCCCTGCAAGTGCACGCGGGCGAGCAAGGCAAGATCCGCTGGCGCAATATCCGGCTAAAGGACCTCGGCCGAAGCACGTGGAAGCCGCTCATGGACGGCAAGACGCTCGACGGCTGGCGGGCGATCGGCGGCGGCCAATGGACGGTCGAGGACGGCGTGATCCACGGCACTTCGGCCGCCTCGGAAACCCGTCACGGCCACCTCATCACGACGCGGCCGTTTGCGGATTTCGCGGTTCGGCTCGCGTACAAGGCCGCGAAGGGCAACAGCGGGCTGTACTTCCGCGTCGAGGAAGGAGGCACGGCCGGCGTGCTGGGCTTCCAGGCGGAAATCGATCCCGAGAAGGACGCCGGCGGGCTCTATGAAACCGGCGGCCGCGCCTGGGTCGTTCAGCCCACGGCGGAAACGGTCAAGAAGTGCTTCAAGCCGGGCGAGTGGAACGCGATGTCGGTCGTCGCCGTCGGCCGCCGCGTGGTCGTCGAGGTCAACGGCCAAAAGACCGCCGAACTGCTGGACGATCCCGGCCGCGCCCGGGGCTTCCTCGCCCTGCAACTCCACGGCGGCATGGACATGGACGTCCAGTTCAAGGACATCGAGGTGCTGGAGATCCGTTAGGAAGCCGAGCCGCGACCGTGAGGGAGCGGCATGGCGCGCCACGATTGGCGATGTTCTGACACCGCTCCCTTACGGTCGCGGCTCGGTTTTGTTACGGTCGCGGCTCGGTTTTGTTACGGTCGCGGCTCGGCTCGCTTGTCCCCGGCCGGCGGCTACTTGATCGTGAACGTGATCGACGACTCGCCGACCTTGCGGCTCTTGAGGTCTTCGACCGTGAGCTTCAACGTGTGCTCGCCGGGATAGATCTGCTTGGGCAGATGGAAGTCGCAGCCGAGGAAGTAGTCGCGACGCGGGTTGGCGCAGTGTTCCTCGGTGGCGGTCGATTCCTGCTGGTCGACGCGCCGGCCGGCGGCGTCGAAAATCTGGTAACTGCTCCGCAGCGAGGTGTGATAGCCTCGCGGCGTCTCCTCGCTCTTGAAGTTGTCGATCTCGGCGTAGAGCAGCAACCGCTGGCCGGGGCTGAACTCGTACTTGTCGAACCGCTTGACCGCGCCGTAGCTCTGCACGTCGCTGCAGAAAGCCAGGTTGCGAACCTCCAGCGCCGCCGTCTCGCCCAGGCTGTCCAAAGCGCCGGCCAGACGCCGCTTCGCTTCGGCCGCGCGGCGAGGCTCCTGTGGGATCTCCTCGGGCGTCAACAGGACGTTCAGCCCGAAGAACTCGTTGGACCAAAAATCGCTCGCCGCGGCGTCCGCCGAGCGGATCGGTTCGAGCGCTTCGTCGCGACGCCCCGCCGCCAACAGCAACAGCCGCAACCTCGCCTGCCGGACGACGTCGGACTTGGCGCCGGGCTCGCCGCCGCCGGCCGACTCCAACATCGCGATCGCCTCGGACAACGGCCCACGCCAGTCCTCCGGCGAGTCCTCCGCGTACGAGGTTCGCACGACGCCGTCGGCTCTTGGCGGGGCCGCCGGGCGAGCGTCGGACGGTCGACGCGTCAGAATCTCCGTCGGCCCGGGCTCGCGGGTTTGCGGATAAGGCCCCTCCGGCGCGGCTGCCGGCGGCAATGCCGTGTCGGCGGGGACGGGCAGTCGGGCGACGCTCGCCGTCGGCGACGTCGCGGCGGCCATTGCCGGCGCGGACGGCTCGGCCGCCGGGGCTTGGTTCGACGCCACCGGCGCGGCCTCGCGCGGGTTGGACGTCTCGTTCTGCCGGGCCTGCCGTGCGTATGCCAGCCTCGCGCGGAAGCTCTCGAGGACCAGCGGCCAGAGACTCGGATCGGAGTCCCGCAATTCGGCCAGCAGCCTCGCCTGGGCCTCCGGATCGCTGGCGCCGAGATCATGGGCCTCGGCCATGATTTGCCGTGGGGTCGGCCGGCTGGGGGCCGAGGCCGCGTCCGGGACCGGCGGCGGAGGAACGCCCGGCGCGGCGCCGAATGGCGCCGGCGCACTTCGCGCCGCCGCCGGGAGCCCCGGCGCGGCGCCGTCGGCCGACCAGGGCGCCGACTGGCATCCGCCCGCCAGACCCAGGCCGATCAACACCAAGACGATTGTGTAACGCAGTGCGAACATGATAAGTGGTAGAGACGGTCGGGAGGCGCAAGAGCGTGATTGGCGACATTGAGCGGCAATCACTGCGGACCGTCGTGCGGCACTTCTTCGCTAATCGCGCCACATTGCCCTGTATTCCTAATTGCCGTCAGCCCCTTGCCCCTTGCCACTCACCGCCGGCCAAGATCCTTCGCTTCGGGCGCGGCAATGCGAATGACGAGACTCTCCAGCACCAGCCGCGGCGGCAGGGCGCTGGCGCCTTTGAGGGCAAGGTCGGTTTCCAGCAACCAGCGATAGAGTTGGGCTCCCCGGTGGCGGCCCAACTGGCGGAGTTGACTCTGCGCCCTCTGGAGGACGAAGCTTTTCACGCCCGATTGCTCCAGCGCCCCGCGCAAATCCGGTCGTCGTCCGGCGGCCTCGGATTGGAGGATCAGTCGGGTGGCGGCGGCGAAACGTCGCAAGGAAGCGGAGATCTGGCCGAGGATCGCGATGGGAACCTCGCCGGCCAGCAGCAGGCGGTCCAACTGCACGAGGGCCTCGCGGACGTTGCCGTCCAGGGCGGCGTCGAGCATCACCCAGGCGGTCTTGCTCCGCCACGTGCCGACCATTTGGGCGACCGTTTCGGGCGTAATCCGGCCGTCCGGTCCGACGCTCAGCGCCAGCTTGGCCAGTTCCTGGTCGAGCAGCCCCAACTCGGGCTCGACCAACTCGACGAGCAAGTCCGCGGCCCCGGGCGCGAGCGTCACATGGTGGGCCTTCTCGGCCCACGTCGTGAGCCATGGGGTGAGTTTCTTGGGGGCGTTGCAGTCGACCGCCAGCCCACCGGCCACCACGGCCTTGTAGAGCCGTGTGTTGGAGGGCAGCGACTTGACCAGCAGGACCAGCACCCCGCTGGGGCTGGGGCGGGCGACGTAGTCCTCCAGTTCGGTCCGATGGCGGCTGACGAAGCTGGACTTGGCGTCCTCCTCCTCCCCTTCCTTCTGCTGCTCCTCCGGTTTGGCCCGACGGCGGCTGACGCCTTCGTCCGCGTCCTCGACTACCACGAGCCGCCGGCCGCCGCCGAACATCGCCATCGTGGCCAGTTCCTCCATCACGTCGCGGAGTTCGGCGGTCCGGCCGTCGAACACTGTCAGCGAGAACTCGCCGTCTTCGTCGCCGAGCACCTCGCGCCGCAGCCGGCCGACCACCTGCCGCTTCAGAAACGGATCGTCCCCAAACGCGACGCACACGCCGGCGATGGGGTGCGATTTCACCTTGGCGAGGTAGTCGAGGGCATTGACGGCTTCGGACATCGCCCCAGTATAGCGGCTCGCCCGAGCGCGCCGCGAGGGGGACAGTCCTGTTTTCGCGCGGGTGGCGCGGCCATCCTGAGAGTGCTGAAGAAGTCATGCAAGCACGCCCTATGTTGTGCGCTGGCGGTCTTGTGCTTGCGCAATATGTTGTGGCTAGCGGCGGCTTTCTCAGAGTTCTCTTTCGGGCATGCCGCTTTGCGGCACGGCTGGCGCAACAGGCCGGCAACTGCGCCCAATGCCGTGTGCGATCGACACCACGTCGGGCGTGGCGGTTGATGCCGAAAACCAACACGGCGGCCTGGAAGGTCTGCCCACGGGAAATCGGCGCAAACCGTGCCTTTCTCACGAGTTACATCGCGGTGTCCGCGGCGGCGCGCGTCGTTGGCATTCGGATTGCTTTGCCAGAGAGCGTGTCGACGCCGCACCTTGACATTTTGGCAGTATTGAATCATGCTGTGGGGATGAAGGTGGGCGCTCGGCGACGGTTCGGTGATCTCATCCCCTCACGAGTCTTTTGGACGCTCCGCTCAGGCATGGTGGCGGGCGGCGTTTGTCCCGCAAGCTTGGCCAACCGGGTGGGTGATCGACGTGGGGCCACGGTTGGATTCGGGCGTCCCCCCAAAGTGGAAGGATGGTGCGTGGAGACACGTCGCGCGAAGCGTCGGCGCATGGCGTCAACCGGCTTTGGGGACTGTCCTCACGATGATTCTCGGCCCCTTTAGGTGTTGATAATGCAGACCTTGACAAGACCCGTGGACTCGAAATCGCGGACCGTTCTCATCGCGGGCAGCATCGCGCTGCTGGTGGTGGTGGTTTTGGCGTACGGGTCGACGTTCGCTTGGCTCGTCCGGTTCTGGTATGAAGTCCAGGACTACGTTTACGGTTTTCTCGTGATTCCGTTCGCCGTGCTGCTGTTGTGGGATCGGCGCGAGATGATCAAGGACGCGGAGTTCAAGGGGAACCTTTGGGGACTTCCGTTTTTGGCGATTGCCGCGGCAATGCGAGGGTACTCGGCCTACGAGTTCCTTCAGGTGGCCGAAGCCCTGTCGCTGATCCCGTTGCTGCTGGGACTGGTGATCCTGGTGGGAGGGTGGAAGGCGCTACAATGGTCGTGGCCGGGGATTGCGTTTCTGACGTTCATGGTGCCCTTGCCGGGGCGTTATGCCGATTTGCTCAGTCGTCAGCTTCAGCAAATCGGCACCCACGTGAGCGTGTACACGCTTCAGACGCTGGGGGTACGGGCCGTTGCGGAGGGAAACGTGATCGTTCTGTCCAACGCGCGATTGGGCGTGGTCGAGGCCTGCAGTGGGATCCGGATGTTGATGTTGTTCTTCGCCGCGTGCATCGGCGCGGCGCTGATCATCCGGCGCGATCTGTTTACCCGGATTCTCATCGCCTTAAGCGCGATTCCGATCGCGATTGTCGCCAACGTGACGCGGATTACCGTCACGGCGATTCTGTATGAAACGGTGAGTCAGGAGTTGGGCGACAAGGTTTTTCACGACCTCGCCGGCTGGTTCATGATGCCGATGGCCATTGGGATTCTCTGGCTGGAGACGGCGTTGTTCGCGAAGTTGTTTGCCGCTCCGGAGCGGGAAACCCCGCTGGCGTTCGGCACCCTTGGCGAGGAGATCCCGCGCGATCGGGAGTCGCGTTTTGTCCATGGAAGAGAGGACGCGGCCGCGGTTCACAAGGAAACCGTTCGCGGAAAAGAAGACACGGCGTAAGCACCACGTTTTGCGCGGCCGGCACGCTTCGCCGGCGGCCGGCCGCGAGACTCGTCCGGCGAGGTTCGCTCCGACCTCATTGGAGGCGTTTTCGTTCTGAACACGATTTCGAAAGTTGGCACACGACCCAAGAAGCTGAGGACCGGTATCATGTCGACCAAAGACGACACATCATCGCTGGAGCAACCCACCAACGGACAGTCGCTGGTGGTGCCCCGTACCGCGCCCGTGACGACCAGGGACGGCGAGTGGACGACGGTGGCCGTGACTCCGCGCGGCGCCGGACCGCACCACGCGGACGCTTCGGTTTACTTGCACGCCCTCCGAAGGCACTGGCTGTTGGGGACGCTGTTGGGCGTGATCTGCGGCGCGGTGGTCGGCGTGAGCGCGTGGTTCTTGTTGCCCAGGAATTACACCGCCGAGTCGTTGATCCAGGTCAGAATGCGGGAAGACACGGTGGTCACCCCGAAGAGCACTTTCGCCGTTCAGCAAGAGTTCGATGTCTACAAGAATACCCAGCGCGGGTGGCTCACGAGTCCCTTCGTTCTGACGACCGCGCTGCGGAAGCCGGAAATCAGCAACCTGGCGATGATCCAGCGCGAGAAGCCCAACGAGATCGTTTGGCTCCAGGATCACTTGGTGGTCAAGTTCCCCGGCGACGCGGAGATCATGCAAGTCAGCCTGACCGACCGTGATCCGAAGGAGGTGACCGATGTGGTCCGCGCCGTCGTGGAAGCCTATCTGAACGAGATCGTCGACAGCGAGAAGGCCGAGCGGAACCGCCGGTTCAACGAGGTCAGCCAAGTCTACCGGGACAAGGAAGAAGAAACTCGCAAGAAGCGCGCTGCCCTTACCGCGTTGGCCCAGCAGCTCAAAACGACGGACAAGGAGACCCTCAGCGTGCAGCAGCAGGTCGCCATGCAGCGTTATGGCGAGTATCGAGCGCAGCTTTCAAGACTGCAATTCGAATTGTCGAAGATCCGGGGAGATCTCGTCGCGGCCCAAGAGATGCTGAAACGAATCGACCAGGGCGCCGTCAGCGAACTCGACCTCCAGGAGTTGATCCAGAGGGACGAGATCTGCCGGGCGTGCCAGCAGATGATTGCCCAACTCGAGCAGGTTGCGGGGGAGCAGGATCGGGTTTCGATTCCCGGCGCGACCAATAGTAGCCACGCAAACCAGTTCAGGCAGAAGTTGGCCGCGTCCCAAGCCCAATTCGACGCCCGAAGAGCCGAACTGGCCGAGCTCGTGAAGGGGGCCAAGCGGGCGGAGGCTCAGGAGAAGGTCGACGACCTGACGGTGCGCGTCGCGGGGCAAGAAGCCGATGAGAGCAAGCTCGTCGAAGAAGTGAAAAAACAACAAGAAGAGGTCGAGTTGATCGGGAAGTCGTTCGTCGAGGTCCAAATGGCGCAGCAGGAACTGGCGAGTCTCGAAGAGTCGCTCGCCAAACTGTCGCAGGAGAAGGAGGCCCTGGGGGTCGAGCTTCGCGCGCAGGCACGCGTTCGGCTCCGACAGCCGGCCGACGTGCCGCCGGCCTACGACAATCCCCGGGTGAACGCGGCCGTCAGCGCCGTCGCCTGCTTGGTGGGCCTGATCCTGCCGATCTCGGGAATCATCTGGTGGGACGTCCGCAAACGGCGAATCAATTCGTCCGAGGAAGTCGCCAAGGGCCTCGGCGTGCCGGTGATCGGTTCGATCCCCATCGTCCCCGGTCGCGCCATACGGCGGCTCAATTCGCCGGGCGCGAAGAATCAGCAATGGAACGTGCGGCTGACCGAGTCGATCGACAGCATCGCGGCGAAATTGTTGCGCGACGCCGCCATCGACCAGACCCACGTGGTCCTCATCACCAGCGCCGTCAGCGGCGAAGGAAAGACGACGTTGGCCACGCAAGTGGCGATGAGCCTTGCCCGGGCCGGACGCCGCACCGTGCTGGTCGATTTCGACCTCCGGCGCCCGGCGATCGACAAGGCGTTCCAGTTGCCGTTGCATCCCGGCGTGAGCGAAGCGCTCTGCGGGGAGAAGGAGATTCTGGATCTGGTCCAGCCGACCGGCATGAAGAACCTGTCGGTGGTGACCGCCGGTCGCTGCGACGTTCACGCGTTGCAGGCGCTGTCCAGCGGCGTCGACGAGCGTCTTTTCGAGGAGCTTCGCGCCGAGTACGAGTTCGTCGTGGTTGACGGCAGTCCCATCCTGCCGGTGGCCGACTCGCGATACTTGAGCCAGCACGTGGATGCCGTCGTGCTTTCCATCTTCCGCGACTTCAGCCGCGCCCCGAAGGTGATGGCCGCCTGCGAGATCCTGGAGACGTTCGGCGTGCATAACGTGGAAGCCGTGGTCACGAGCGCGAGCGAGGACGGCTACGGCGCAATCGAACGGTAGTATCCGGCATGGCACAAGGCTCCGACGGCTCGCCAGCGGGAGCGGACACGGCCGCCTCGCTCGCGAGCCGGAAGGGTCGGTTCGGTTAGTGGCGACAGCACGCGATTATCGCACCGGGTGATTGGGACAACTATGGGCTCTGAACCGACGATCTTCCTGATCGCTTGCCTCGTCAGTCTCGCGCTGACGGCCTTGATCCGCGAGGTGGCGCCCCGGATCGGATTGACCGACAACCCCGACGGCTATCGCAAGCTTCATGGCCGAGCGACGCCGCTGGGGGGCGGAGTCGCCGTCTACCTGACTTCGGCCATTATCCTCGGCACGCTCTGGGTAGCCCCCTCCGACCTGAGTACCCCGGAACCCGAAGGCAACGCAGACACCACGATTTCCGCACCCGCCGAGTCGACTTCTGAAGGCAACGGAGGCACCACGAGTTCCGCGTCCGCCGAGTCGACTTCCGACGGCCACGCCGGCGACATCGCTTCCACGTCCGCCGAGTCGACTTCCGCGTAGCGGCGGTTGGACGTGGACGGGTTCCACGAGCGGGTTCCCGTTGGGCGGCAACACGTATATGGCCCGGGCGCAGGGCGACGATTCGGCGTGGAGTAACACGGTTACGGCTCCGCCGAAGGAGAAGAGCGTCCAGGAGAAGCTGCGGCTGGGGTACCCCGACTTGCCGTGGCTGTTGCTGGCCGGCCTTGTGATCGTCATCTTGGGACTGGTGGACGACGTTCGGAACCTGTCGGGCAAACAGAAGCTGCTCGGCCAGATCGTGGCCGCATCGATCCTGCTGGCGGGCGGACTGTTGATCGAGCGAGTCGAGTGCTTTGGGTGGCTGGTGGGGTTCGGCTGGCTTGCCTACCCCATCACGTTGTTCTGGTTCTTGGGCGCCATCAACTCCCTCAATCTTCTGGACGGCATCGACGGCCTGGCAGCCATGCTCGGCATCATCCTCAGTTGCACGATCGCCGCCATGTCGGTCCTGACGGGCAACTACGGGGTGGCCATCGTCGCCATGGTGTTCGCCGGCAGCTTGTTGGGTTTCATGCGGTACAACTTCCCCCCGGCGAGCATCTTTCTCGGCGATACCGGGAGCATGTTGATCGGGTTGGTCGTCGGCGCGCTGGCTATCCGCGGATCGCTCAAGGGAGCCGGCACCGTCCTGCTGGCCGCGCCGCTGGCCGTCTGGACCATCCCCATCTTCGACTCCGTGGCCGCGATCCTCCGCCGGAAACTGACCGGACAGAGCATCTACGCCACCGACCGCGGACACCTGCACCACCGCCTTTTGAACCTATTGGGCAGCAACCGAAAGGTGCTCGGCTGGGTGGCCGCCTGCTGCGCGGTCATTTCCGTGGCGACCTTGGCCGGACTGATCCGCCGGGACGACCGAATTACGCTCCTGACCTGCTTCGCCGTCGTCGCCATTTTCGTCGCGACCGGCGCGTTTGGGCGGGTGGAACTGCTGTTGGTTGGAGCGGGGCTGCGCAGGGTCGGACGCATGCTCGTTGCCCCCATCATCTCGCGCCAGCCTACCGCCTGGCAGACCAGCATCCAGTTGCAGGGCATGCACCAATGGGAACTGCTCTGGTCCGCGTTCGTCGAGTCGGCCGACAAGCTGCGGCTGACGGAAATCCGCTTGGACGTCCACGTGCCGACCATGCACGAGGCCTACCACGCCTCCTGGGAACGTCCCCGGCGCTCCAAGAACGATCGCTGCTGGCGCGTCGAAATCCCGTTGGTGATCAACGATTGTCCCATCGGACGCGTGCGGATCAGCGGGCAGCGCAACGGACAGTCGGCCTGCCTCGACATCCAACAACTCATGGAACTGATCGAGCCGTTCGAAGCGCGGATTCAATCGCTGGCGGGGCAGCCGGTCCGCGGCGTGGCCGGCGACGAGGCGGTCCTGGACCGGCCCGATATGGCCGGCCAGCCGAAATCGACCTGCTCCGGCACGACTCCTAAATAGCACGACCCCCAATCACAAATTCTGATCGAGAGGATATCCACCGCAATGAACGCACCACTACCGCGAATTATTGGCGCGGGGGCCCTGCTGGCCATGGTCTGCCTCGGAACCGAGTACTTGAGGTATCGCGGCGGAGCCACGAAGGACATCACTCTTCCCGAGACCAGCCTCCAAACCATGCCCGGACAATTCGGCTCCTGGTCCTGGGATGGCAAGGAGACGAAAGTCGACGAACGTCTGTTACGGGTGATCAGCGCCGACGAGGTCGTCAGCCGAATGTACACGAACTCGGTCGGCAAAGTGTTGACCATGCACGTGGCGGTCTTTGGCGACTACTTTCGCGGCGTGCCGCATCCGCCAACTGTGTGCTACCCTTCCTCTGGCTGGATACAGACCAATGAGAAAGAGGTGATTCTGGAGGCCCCCGGCGCGCCGCCAGCGCCTACGCGGGTGATAACCTACGATCAGGCAGGAGAGCGAGTCCTCGTCATGTTCTGGTTCCAGTTGGGCGACCATGTGTTTACCGACGACCAGGGGCTGAACGACGCGCGTCGGGTACTCCGCCAAAACGCGACCTGGCCGGCGATCGTCAAGGTGCTTCTCCAGACGAAGATCACCAATCCGGAACAGGACGAGCAACGGCTGAAGGATTTTGGCGCCCGGTTGTATGCCTGGACCAGCCAGCTCCAGAATGACCGGACGCCCGCGCCATCCACCGATTCCGACGAGGAGGCTCCGGCCGCCGCGGCTCAGGCGGAGTGAACGCTTCAACTCGGCACGGGAATAATTGACGGATTCCCCGGATCGTGGGAGGCGACTCCGTCGCCGAAAGAGGGACTGATCCCGGGACGGTCGGCGACGGAGTCGCCTCCCACAATATTGGACGTCACCCGGTTATTCCTTCGCGAACCCTTCGGCCTCCAGGTGGATGTGACCGTGAAAAAACCCCGAAGACGCATTTCCCTCATCTTCGGAACGCGCCCCGAGGCGATCAAGCTCTGCCCGCTCGTGCTGGCCTTGCGCGAGCACGGCGAGTTCGAGCCGCGAGTGTGCGTCACGGGCCAGCATCGCCAGATGCTCGATCAGGTGCTGGCCGTCTTCGGCGTCACGCCGGACGCGGATCTCGATTTGATGCGGCCGAACCAAACGCTCGCCGATCTTACCTCCCGGACGATCGCCGCGGTGGACGCCTACTTGGACGCGAGCCGTCCCGATCTCGTGATCGTGCAAGGCGACACGACGACGGTGTTCTGCGCCGCCTTGTGCGCCTTCTATCGGAACATCCCCATCGGCCACGTCGAGGCGGGTCTGCGGACCTTCAACAAGTGGTCTCCGTTCCCGGAAGAGATCAACCGCGTGCTGACGTCCCGCGTGACCGACCTGCATTTCGCGCCGACGGAGACCGCTCGACGCAATCTTCTCAACGAATCCGTGCCCGCGGAGATGGTCTTCGTGACCGGCAACACGGTCATCGACGCCTTGCTGTACGCGGTCCGACGGGTGCGCGAGGATCCGCCGCGGGTGGCCGGGTTGCCCGAGTTCCTCCAGCCCCGTCGCGGCCCGGAGGAGAACGCAGGCCCGCCGGTGGTGCTGATCACGGGCCATCGCCGGGAGAGTTTCGGCGGCGGTTTTGAGAACATCTGTCGGGCGATTTCCGGCTTGGCCAGGCGGTTTCCCGACACCCATTTCGTTTACCCCGTCCACCTGAATCCCAACGTTCGCGAGCCGGTCAACCGCTTGCTCGGAGCGGTCGTCCAAGATGGTCGGGTGGGCCAAGGCACGATTCATTTGATCGACCCGCTCGGCTATCTGCCCTTCGTGGCCATGATGGATCGCGCGACGTTGGTGCTGACCGATTCGGGCGGGGTCCAGGAGGAGGCGCCCAGTCTCGGCAAGCCGGTCCTGGTCATGCGCGACACCACCGAGCGTCCCGAGGCGGTCGAGATGGGCACGGTCAAGCTGGTGGGCACGGACACACAAGCCATTCTGGATGGCGTGTCGACGCTCCTGACCGACAAGACGGCCTACGCCGCCATGGCCAACGCCGTGAATCCCTACGGGGACGGCAAGGCGTGCGGGCGGATCGTGGCCGCGTGCGAACAGTTTTTCGCCACGCGACGGAGGAGTGAATGAACGTCAAGGCACTCGCCTCCGCCTGCTGCCCCCCGTTCCTGCGCCCGACGTTCGAGCGCATCGAGCGCTCGCCGATCGGCTACCGGCTGGCCAAGGGCGTGTTTTGGTCGACGGCCGGCGCGGTGATTTCACGCGGGCTGATGCTTGCCGCGTCGATCTGGGTCGCCCGGATGCTCGGCAAGGAAACCTTCGGCGAATTGGGCATGGTGCGCTCGACGGTTGCCATGTTCGGCGTCTTTGCCGGCTTCGGCTTCGGCATGACCGCCTCGAAGTACGTGGCGGAGTTCGCGGCGAGCGATCCGCGGCGCGCGGGCCGGATCATGGGAATCTCCGGTCTGTTCGCCGTGGTGACCGGCGGCCTGGTCGCGGCGGCGCTGATCGTTTTCGCCCCCTGGCTGGCCGAGCACTCGATGAACGCCCCGCATCTGGCCGGCGGTTTGCGGATCGCGGCCGTGATCCTGTTCCTCAGCGCGCTCAACGGCGCGCAGAACGGCGCCCTCGTCGGCTTCGAGGCATTCAGGACGATTGCCAAGGTCAATCTTTGGGGTGGCTTGGCGTCGTTTCCTTTGCTGGTGGCCAGCGCCCACTTCGGCGGCCTCAACGGCGCGATTTGGGGGTTGGCGCTCAGCACGGGCGTCCTGTGGCTGCTGAGCCACCTGGCCTTGCGCGCGGAGGCGGCCCGCTGGCGCATCGCGTTTGGTTTCCGGGGCTGCCTGGGGGAATGGCCGATCCTCTGGCGCTTCAGCTTGCCGGCCGCGATGTGCGGCATCATGGTCGGCCCGGTCTTCTGGGTGTGCAACGCGCTCCTGGTCAACCAACCGGACGGCTACGGCCAGATGGGCGTGTTCAGCGCGGCCGATCAATGGCGACTGGCGATCCTGTTTGTTCCCGCGACGATGAGCCAAGTTGTCCTTCCGATGCTCTCCAGTCTCCAGGGCCAGAACCGCCGCGCCGCCTATCTCAAGGTGCTCAAGAGCAACGTCTTGGTCAACGGCGGCGCGGCGCTGGTCATGGCGGCCCTGATCTCCCTGACGGCGCCGTGGATCATGGGCAGCTACGGCGAGGGTTTCGAACAGGGATCGTGGGTGCTGGCGTGCCTGTCCTTGACCGCGGTGCTGATCGCCGTGAACAACGTGGTCGGCCAGGCGATCGTGAGCCAAGGCCGAATGTGGGCCGGCTTTTGGCTGAACGCCTGTTGGGCGGTCGCCATGATCGCGTCGGCTCGGATCTTCACCGTGGACCTGCGGTGCGGAGCGCTGGGACTCGCCATGGCGTATTGCGTCTCCTACCTCTGCCACACCGGATGGACTGGCTGCTACGCATGGAGGCTCCTGCGAAACGGCCGCCCCAGTTGAACACACGCGCCAAAAACTCCCGGGTGAAAACGCGAGACACACAATGGGCCCGAATGTCAATACGGAAATCTACTGGGATGGCAGATTCGCCTCAGGCGACTGGGAGGCGAGCAACGGAAGACGCCAGACTCGCCTTTTCGCCGCCGAGCAAGCACATCTGCTGCGACTGCCGGAAGACTTCGCCGGTTCTATTCTCGATTTCGGCTGCGGCCTGGGCGACGCAATCCCGGTCTACAAGAGGCGATTCCCCAGGGCCACGTTCCTTGGTTTGGATCATTCCAAGACGGCGATCGAACTGTGCCGGCAGCACTACGGCGAACTCGCGACGTTCATCCACGGGGATCGCGACCGCGTTCCCGAGGTCGATGTCATCGTCGCGTCGAACATTCTGGAGCATCTCGACGACGATGTCTTGACCGCGGAGACGCTGCTGACGAAGTGTTCGGATCTGTACATCTTTGTTCCCTACAAGGAAAACCCGCTGCACCACGAGCACGTGAATAGCTACGACAAGGACTATTTCGCCTCCTTCGAGCCCTGCGAGGTCAAGGTCTACGCCGCTCGCGGCTATTCCGAGTATGGGCGCCGCCGAGTCATCAACATCTATATGAAGAATTTCGTTCGGCCGTTTCTTGGCAAGCGTCTGGTTCGTCGACACAGACAAATCATGTTTCACATTCGCGGCCGACGGAATCAGCCCGCCGCGTAACCCCGAGGATCCGCCTGACGCATCGCGCGAGCAGTGCGACCGATCGCAGCGCCGAGATCGACCCTACCGCGTTTTTCGGAACCATGACGGAATGAACATCAAGTCACTCGCCTCCGCCTGCTGTCCCCCGTTCTTGCGCCCGACGTTCGAGCGCATCGAACGCTCGCCGATTGGCTACCGGCTGGCCAAGGGGATCTTCTGGTCCATGGCCGGCGCGGTGATCTCTCGCGGCCTGATGTTTGTCGCCGCCGTGTTCGTTGCCCATATACTCGGGCCCGAAGTCTACGGTGAATACGGCATCGTCCGATCGACCGTCAATATGTTCGTCGTCTTCGCCGGCTTCGGACTCGGTCTGACGGCCTCGAAACACGTCGCCGAATGTCGCGACAGCGATCCGGAACGAGCCGGACGGATCATGGCCATGTCGGGCGTGTTCGCCCTGGTCACGGGGGGTCTCGTTGCGGCGGGCGTCGTCATTTTCGCGCCCTGGTTGGCCGCGCACACGCTCAACGCGCCGCACCTGACGGGCGTGTTGCGCATCGCCGCCTTGATCCTGTTGATCAACTCGGCCAACGGCGCCCAGACCGGCGCGCTGGCCGGCTTCGAAGCGTTCAAAACTATCGCCCGCGTGAATCTCGGAGTCGGACTTTCGTCGTTCCCGCTGCTGGTTGGCGGCGCCTATCTCGGCGGCTTGACCGGCGCGGTTTGGGCCTTGGCCATCAACATGGCCATCAACTGGCTGCTGAACCATCTCGCCTTGCGCAAGGAAGCCGCGCGCTTTCACGTGGCGTTCACGCTTCGGCAATGCACGGCGGAATGGCCCGTCCTTTGGCAGTTCAGCCTGCCGGTGGTCGCCGCCGGCGTCATGGTCGCGCCGGCACAATGGATCTGCAACGCGTTCCTGGTCAACCAGGAGGGGGGCTACGCCCAGATGGGCGTCTTCTCGGCCGTCATGATCTTCCAGACCACCATCCTCTTCGCCGGCGAGATGCTAAGCGCTCCCTTGTTGGCGATGTTGTGCAACGCCGAAGGACAGGTGAGTGACCGGCTGGGCCGTGTCAACATGCTGTCGTCCTGGTGCATCGCCGTGATGGTGATCGTTCCGCTGCTCTGTTTTCCGGAGATCGCGGAACTCCTGTTCGGCAAAGCCTACGGCGGCGCGGCGTTCCGCACGACCTTCGTTTTGATGATGTTCTATACCTGCATTCTCATGTTCAAGCAAGGATTGGCTCGCGTGCTCGCGGCGAATAGTCTGATGTGGTGGAGCTTCTTGAGCAACTCGATCTGGGCGGTGGTCGCGATTGGCTTGGCTTGGCATCTCGTGGCCTGGGGCGCCATGGGATTGGCTGCTTCGTTTGCCATCGCGTATGCGGTGAACACGCTTCTGTTGGTGCCCCTCTATCATTTCCGAAGACTCGTCCCCAGCGGGACCCTGGTTTCCGCGGAGTCGCTGGTGATCTGGGGTATTCTGGCCATTCTGACACTCTTGGGTCTGGCGGATGTCTCGCTTTTGGTTCGCGGCATCGCTCTTGTGCCCAGTCTGCTGTTTGTCGCGATTGCGTTTGTCCGAATCGCCAAACCGCGTCTCCAGGCGGAGGCATGATAGACCAATGACCGACGTGGTTCGCGAAGTCGTGCGTCGGGGGCTCTGCTCGGGTTGTGGGGTCTGCGCGGGACTTTGCCCGGCCAAGGCCCTTGCGATGAGTATACGGGAGGACGGCGATCTGGCGCCTCGGGTGGACACGCCGCGATGCCTCGAGAAGTGTCATCTTTGCCTGGACGCGTGCCCGTTCTCCGGGGGCGTCCACAATCCTCGCGAAAGAAACATCGAGCTGTTTCGCGACCAACCCGGCGCGACCTACGACGAGAATATCGGATGGCATCGACGTTCGATTGTGGGCTTCCGGCAAGACCGATCACTGCGCGAGGCGAGCGCTTCCGGAGGGCTTGCCACCTGGTGCTTGGAGATGCTTCTGGAAAAGGGCATTGTGGCCCACGCGGCCGTCGTCCGGCTGGCCGACCATCACGAGAACGGCTTCTTCGAGTTCCGCGGGGCTTCTTCGGTCGCCGAGTTGCGACAAGCCGCGGGGAGTGTCTATCATCCCGTCGAGATCTCCGCCATTGTCAGGCAGATCCTCGCCGGGGGCGACGGGGAACCCTGGGCCGTGGTGGGCGTTCCCTGTCTCTGCGCCGCGATTCGCAATAGTCGCCGCCTGCGGCAAAGAGTTCCCTATGTGTTCGGGCTGGCCTGCGGCATGTACCAGAACCGATTCTACACCGAGATGCTGCTTGCCACGAGCGGCGTCGATGGCAGCCATGTCTCCGCGGTCCAGTACCGTCGGAAGTCGGACAGCGGCTTGGCATCCAACTTTGGATTTCGCGGGGTCGACGCCCGGGGACCGGGAGTTGAGGTACCGTATCGCGGGCTGCCCTATTATCTCGGGAGGAACGGCTTCTTTCGCCTCAACGCCTGCAACTTCTGCATGGACGTGTTTGCCGAAACAGCGGATGCGTGTTTCATGGATGCCTGGTTGCCCGCCTATTGGCGGGAGCCAAAGGGGACGTCGCTGGTTGTGATAAGGAATAGCGTTATTGGTGAGATGTTCCAGGAAGGATCGCGCGAGGAGAGACTGTGGATCGGCGAAATCAGCCCGGAAATGGCCGTGGCAAGCCAACGTGGACACGTACGACGAAAACGGGAACTAGTATACATGCGACGCCGTATCGGCGCGCCGGAGCACGCGGCTGACGCAAGGCCGACGATGGCCGAGAGAATCGACTGGCTGTTGCAGCGGCGCGCGCAGATAAGAAGCAAGCAGGCATGGGCGAAGGTTGGCCGCAAGTACGGCCCACGCGCGTTCTGGCTGGCCGTTGCGGACGTGGTCCTCATGCAATGCTTGGCGAGGAGCGTGACGTGGACGCTGGCCCTACCCAAGAGAGTCGCTAGGAAATGCAGAAAGATGTTGTGTCATGGCACCTGAGTTGAACACAGCGCGGCGCTCACCGAGAATTCTGTTGATCGGCATCGGGGGCGTGTACAACTACGGCTGCGAGGCCATTGTCCGCGGCACGGAGAATATCCTTCGCGAGGAGTTTCCCGACGCGGACATCGTCTACGCCTCGCGCCGCCCCGACGACGACCGGAAGAGACTCGCCGGCTCGAACGTGCGCGTCATCGCGCGACGACGCTACGGACGCTATTCGGGCAGAAACATCTGCCGAAAACTGCTTTCCATGATCGGCATCCGGTGGACGCCCAACATGGACCGCATGTCGCTGCTTCGGGGCGTGGACACCGTGCTGTCCATCGGAGGCGACATCTACACGCTTAGCGCCAGCGGAGAGTTCGGACCGTTCCTCTTAGAATTCGGCGATCTCGTTGGCCGGCGTGGAATACCATACGTTCTGTGGGGCGCCTCCGTCGGGCCGTTCTCGGAGAATCCCGAGGCCGAGAAGGTGTTCGCCAAACATCTCGGCGGGCTGCCTCTCATTGCGGCTCGCGAGTCGGCAACCGTGGACTACCTGCGGACGCTCGGTGTCGTCGACAACGTGGTCTCCTGCGCCGACCCGGCCTTCACGGTCGCGCCGGAGATCACGGCCGACTACGCTTCGCGGCCAAACGGCCCGACGATTGCCGTCAATCTCAGCCCGCTATCCGTGGCGTACACCGCTCACTCCCGCGAGCAGTCCATTCGCATTCAAGCCGGGGCCGTGCAAGATCTGATCGCCAACCTCGGCGCTCGTGTCGTCCTGGCGCCCCACGTCGTCTGCGATTTTCGCGAGGGCGACGATGACCTGGGATACCTGCGAAAGATCCGGGACGCCGTCGCGCCGGAGCATCGGGGGCAAGTCAGCTTGCTGGACAACGACGCGGGCTTCATCGGGGTCAAGAAGGAATTGGCCCGGTGCGACCTGGTCGTCGTCGCGCGGATGCACTGCGCGGTCAATGCCTTGGCCGCCCGGGTTCCCGCGATCTTTCTCTCCTACAGCCGCAAATCCGTGGGCATGTGCCGGTATGTTTACGGGAGCGACGATTGGGTTATGCTGTTGGACGAGCTCGCCACGCAGGGCGCTTTGGAGCGAAAAGTAAGCTCGATGTTGCAGCGACGGTCCGAGATTCACGCGCATCTGGCCAAGCGGATTCCCGAGATCCAACGGGACGCCCATCGGCCAATGACGACATTGCGCGGCCTGCTGGCGGGGCGATGCCATAGTGAGGGGGTTGGTAACACTCGTACGGGCAGCTCCTTGCGGGGTTCCACGCCGTGCCGGTAGTCGGCAAACACGGTATTGATGACAATCGCCGATCGACTCGTTCCAACGGGGGATGCCATACTTGAGTGTGGTATGGCCCGCGCTGGGCTGTTGGGGTCTGCGCAACGCCGCAGTCGTGAGGCAAGGCAACGTATAATGCTAGGGTAGAAAAATGTCAGGAAAGGCAGGACGCTCGCCTGGCAGTTCGTTTCGGTGGCATTGTATGCCCATTGGGTGGCAGCCGTGCCGTTAGGACAGTGAGCCGATGAATCCCTCCGTACTGATCGTCAATCCGGACGCCTTCTTGATGGGATGGCGCGGCGCGACGCCGCGGGTGATGGACATCGCGCGGGGGCTGACCGACCATGGCTGGAACGTCTCCCTGCTGACGAAGCGGCTTTCGTTGTCGGTTGACCATTCCGCCTTGGAGATCGCCTTTCCCGGACGCATCCTCCGCACGCCCTTCTCCGGCGCGTACGCTACGTGGATGGATACCCACGACTGGCTGCGCCGGGCGAACCGGGGACTGTGGAAGCTCAAAGGAAGGGCGAATTACGACCGCGCGTTCCAGTTCGGATGGGCGGCCAAAACGGCCCGATGGGCAAGACACGCCTGGCGCGCCGCCCCGCCGGATGTGGTCTGGACGGTCAGCTCCTCCAATCTCGGCGGCGCCATCGCCGGACGCTACCTGTCGCACATTTTCGCGCGACCGCTTGTTGTTGAACTGCACGACCCCCCGCTGTATCCGGGCTGTCGCGCGTCGAATTCCGAGATCCCGCGAGCGTTCCAGAGGTGCATCCGCGCGAGTTCGGCGATCGTCACGACAACGGCGGCCTACGCGCGCTACTTGAGGGACGAATACGAGCTGCCGCCGGAGCGGGTGGTCCCGATCTACCTTTCCTATCGCGGAGGGCTGATCGTGCCCGCCGCGCCCCCCCAGCGCGACAGCCTGGTGCTTTTACATGCGGGCTCGTTGACGACGAGCCGCGGGCAAAACGCGCGGACGCTGCTCGAGGCGCTGGCGCTGGTGTTCGCGAAGCATCCGTCGTGCCGGGGCCGCATCCGTCTTCGCCTGGTCGGCGGCGGGGCAACGGCCCCGTTCAGGCAACTTGCCGAGCGGATGAACGTGTCCGACGCATTGGAGTGCGTCGACGAAGTCCCCTACGATCAGTTCAAGAACGAATTGCAGGCCGCGGACGTGTTGCTGGTGATCAAGTACGTCGAGGAACAATATGAGATGCAGATACCGGGCAAGCTGTTCGAGTATCTTGGAACCGGCAAGCCGATCCTCGGCATCCTGCGCGGCTCGACCGAAGCCGCCGAGATCCTGAGGCGTTCGGGCGTGGGGATCGTCCCGGAATACGGGGACCCGGAGTCGCTCGGCCGGAGCATCCTGGAATTGTGGAGCCAACGCGGGCGCCTCCACGAGATATATCGGGCGGACGCGGACTATGTGGGCAGATTCTCGTCGGAGAACGTGGCCCAGCGAGTTCACGAGCTGCTCAGCGGCGTCGTGGCGCGCGGCAGTCTTGCCGGAGAGACTCGGCCCACGCCCAGATTGTCCGTAGGCTGACTCCCAACACCAAGGTTGTTGCTCAACGGGGACCAAAGCAAATGTCAACCGCATACGCGAATTCGATGGCTGGCCGGAATCTTCTCGTCGGCAGCGCGGCCAAGTACGAGAACATGACGGCCCGGCTTGGGTTCTACCTTATCGCGCTGATCGCGCTGTGTTCTCCCTGGGGAGGCGTTCTGCGATTCGGCATGGCGTACGACGCCTCGGATCGTGGAGTGACGACCGTTTTTGCCATCGGCGTCATCCTCATATCGCTCTTCACGTTCAAGCTCGTGGCGGCCATTGGGGCGCGTCCGCGGGTGCTGTTTTTTGCCGCCTTCCTCTTTCTCGGGATGTTCGCCGGCATGTTGCAGAGCACGTCGCTGGCCGAGACCCTGGTGGGCGGCATCAACCGCGGCGGCTACTGGATCTTGATGGTGGCCGTCATGTCGCTGCATCTGAGCAAGGAGAAGAGCCGGTCGTTCCTTATTCTGTTCGCAGTGTCGACGACCGCGATGTCCTTCGTATCGCTGATCGACTACTTCCACGTCGTGGACGTCCCCCGATTCAACGAGGCGTATTCGGGTTTCCGGTTGGATCCGACGAAGAACAGCACCGACGTGGGGAGGTCGCTGATCGGGCCGTTCGCCAGCAGGTCGATCCTGGGACCCTATTTGGCGCTGGCGTGGCCGGTGCCGCTGATAGAGCTGATTCACGGTAGATCGAAGAACCCCTTGAAGATCGCCCTCTGGGCGGGCGCGCTGGCGGTGTTGACGTTTGCCGTCCTGGTCAACTACTCTCGCGCGTTGTATCTGACGGTCGGTTTTGCGGGCCTCTATGCACTCTATACGACGGACTACCGCAAGGTACTCCGAATTCTGTTGGTGGTCGTGCCCCTGTTTGCGATCTTGTTCGCGGTGGTCGTGCGCAAGTTCCCGGACGAATTCGAGACGCTCGTGGCCCGTTTCACGTCCCTCGGCTCGGGCAGCGCGGTTGAGTCGGGAGCATCCTGGCGCATCGGAACGTTTGAGAATACCGTGGGCGATCTGCTCCAGAATCCGCAAGGGATGGGCTTTAGCAGGGTGGTCGTCGAGGGACACCTTATCCAGATGCATTCGATCTTGACCGAGCATCTCCGCCCGGCGGGCCTGTTGGGGTTCATCCTGGTCATCGTGTTCCTGTGGCCGATATTGCGACTCATGATCCGCCGACGCGTGCCCGCGGAGACGATGGTGTTGTGCGCGGCTTTGCTGGGTGTGTTGGCCTATGGGCTTGCGCACTCGACACAGAACATGGTGGCGGGTTGGATCGTCATCGGACTGCTGTACCATCTGTCGAGTCAATCCGATGCGTGGAATCCCATGGGGCGCGCGCAGACGTCGCCCGCCGCCATTCCGCAGGAAGTCCGCCGAGTGTCGGCGCGTCGGCGCTGATGGGGGGCCGATGGTCGACAGGACAAACGGGATTTCCGCGGCTCGAGGAGTCTCCGTGAAAAGGCCGGTTGGAGGGAAACGTGAAATTGCTTGTTGTGGATAACGGTTGGATTCGCGCCGAACGGGAGGAGACTTTCGTCGACTTGCGAGCACGGGAGTTCTTGCTCGACTGCGGCAGACGCTTCGACGGCACCACCTACTTATGTTCCTCGCCGTCGTCTTCGCTCGAGAAATACCGCGGCGTCCCGCTGGATTGTGATCGAGTGCGACCGCTTCCGGTGCCGGCGCGGGGAAGGCGTCGCTGGACCCGGTTGCTTTCCTATTTGTGCAACTTCGGAATCGTCTGGAGGGCGGTTCGGGAAGCGGACTTTCTTTATGTTTTCTTCTCTGGGAACCTGCCGCTATTGAGCTTGGCGGCGGCACGGCTCTTACGCAAACCTTATGCCGTCTATTTGCGCTGTGAAATCGGCGCCAACTCATGTTGGTGGCGGTGGACAATGTCGGGCGCGACGTTCGTCATCGCAACGGGGGGCGTCTTGGCGGACGCCGCCCGGCGCTTCTGCGACGACGTGGATCTGGCGGTTCCCATGTGCCCTCTGCCAACGATGTCTCCTGATCGGAAGCAGTCTACTCGGACACACGGGCCTTGGCGGCTTCTCTATGTCGGGAGACTTGAGGAGAGAAAGGGCACGCTGGAGCTTCTCGAAGCGATGACCCTGCTCGACCAGCGCGGCATCGACTTCCGACTCGATCTGGTGGGGCAGAACTGGCTGGACCGCATGCCCGAGCACGTCGCGAGACTCGGAGATCGAGTCCACTGTGTCGGGGTGGTGACGGACGACGACCTTTTGGGGCGATATTACACAGAGGCGGATCTGTTCTGCTTTCCAAGCCACGACGAGGGATTCCCCCGCGTCCTCTACGAAGCGATGGTCCACGGCGTCCCCATCGTCACCACGTTCGTGGGAAGCATCGCCAGCATCATGGAAGACGGCGTGAACTGCCTTCGCGTGGACGTGCGGTCGCCCGTCGCCTTGGCCGATACCATCGAAAGAGCCCTGGCGGACGCCGCGTTGCGGAAGCGTCTGAGCGACAACGGTGTTGTCACCATGAGGCCGATCCTCAGCTTGCGGGAGGAAAGAAGCCACTGCAACCAGCTCGCCTCCAAGATCGCGGCTCATCCATCGCTCAATGGAAAGGCGTGTTCGTGAAGACTCTCCACATAATCGACAACATCGCCCGCGGGTCGGAAGCCGAGATTGGCGGGCGACGGCGCCGGTGAGCAAGCCGGCCGAAGACGACCCAGCGCGTACCGAGAGGCAATTTCCAGAGCATCGCGTTTACCGCGAGAGGAAAGGACGTTGGGGATCACCGGCCGCGAAGGCAGGCGTTTCGGCCGCCCCCCTCATTCTTCTCGATGGGCACAGGCACCGACGGCAGAACCGACACATGCGCATTCTTCACGTCATTAGGAGTATTGATCCTCGTCTCGGGGGCCCGCCCACCGTCGTTCAGAATCTGGTGAGGGAACAAGTCCACTTGGGCCACGACGTCGCGATTCTGACAACGACTTCCCAGGGCGTTGACGCCCGAGACCCTCAGACCGAGTATCAAGGGAAACTGCGGAAGCACCCCTCGTATGCCGGCGTTGAGATCGTTTTTGCCCGGGCATACGGTGGTCGCCGGGGGCCCTTCCACAGTTTTTCGTTCTCGCCGCAACAGCGGCGATGGCTGCGGTTGAGGCTCGCCGATCCCGCGCGAAGGCCCGATCTCATCCATCTTCACGGCACGTTCGACTTCGGGACGGCCGTGGCGAGCAGGCTGGCTCGCCGCCACTCGATTCCCTACCTCATCGAGCCGTACGGCATGTTGGATGGGGTTCTCTTCCGGGCCCGCAACCACTTCCTGAAGAGAATGTATATGTGGTTCATCCTGCGAAACAGTATGCGCCGGGCGGCCTGGGTCCACCCCGCTTCGGAGCACGAGGTAGTGGACATCCGGCTTTGGGCGCCCGCTGCCCGCATCAAGGTGATTCCCCATGGCGCCGATATTCCCGATTTCAACGCCGCCGAAGCCGCTCGCGGGTTTCTTGCGAAGTTCCCGCAATTGGAGGGCAAACGCGTCATCCTTTTTTTGTCTCGTGTTGCGTCAAAGAAGCGTCCGCAGTGGTTGGTGGAAGCGGTGGCTCGTCTGCGGACCGAGCACCCCGATCTGGTTCTTCTGCTGGCCGGGGGAGACGGCGGCCACATGAAGGTGGTTGACGACGTCGCCAGACGGCTCGGCGTCGAGGACCGCGTTATCGATGGCGGCTTCCTCGAGGGGGATATGAAACACGGTGCGTTTGCGGTCGCCGAGGTGTTTGCCCTTCCGTCAATCGATGAGAATTTCGGCATCGTTGTGGCGGAAGCCATGGCGCACGGCGTGCCGGCACTGGTGACGCCCGGCGTGGCCAGCCATGTCTACGTCGATGCCAGTGGCGGGGGGATCACCGTTGAGGACAATATCGAGTCGGTCGTCGACGGCTTGCGACAACTGCTCGCCGCGGACGGCAAAGCCATTGGAGAAAAGGGACGACGGTATATCGAGCAGAACCTTTCCTGGGAATCGATCGCTCGACAAATCGACTCCCTGTATCAAGAAGCCCTTGCCGAGAAGGCACGGTGAAGACTCGAGGGGGAACGATGTCGATCGTGTTTGCGGGTGACATCTTGTCGCTGTATCCGTTGCGGGACTCGCCTTTTCCGGTTTCCGTGCATGAGCGATTATGAGTGGTCTCGTCGGCTGGTTCCATTGTTACAGTAACACGCATTGGAGGCCCTAAATATGGGTGTGGACCTGTCCAAATTTCGTAAGACCGTACACTTTCCTATAGTATATCGTCTTGCTTGGTCTCTGGTACAATGTACGGCCTTTAAGTATTCTCCCCGGTGTGCGTGGTCTTGGCGGCGTCTGTTGCTTCGCCTTTTTCGCGCCCGCGTCGCGCGGGGAGTGCGAATTGACCGTACGTGTATAATATTCAATCCCCGAAACATCTCGATTGGCCGAAATTGCTGGATAGGTCCCGCGAACGAGCTCTACTCAGCAGGCTCCATTACCATCGAGGACAATGTTGCTTTGGCGCAGCATGTACTGCTCTATACGGCGAGCCATGATCTATCCGATCCGCTGTTTCCGACAATTACCGCGCCGATTGTCATTCGGAGCCAATCGTGGCTCGCAGCTTGTACTTTTGTGGGCCCCGGCGTGACGATTGGAGAAGGCGCGGTGCTCGGCGCGCGGAGCAGCGCATTTCGCGACTTGCCACCATGGACAGTCTGCGTCGGGACGCCGGCGAAGGCGATTCGGCCCCGGATCTTGGAGAAGAAGGAGTAGGTGCTCGTGGGAAAGATCCTGATTACCGGTGGATCCGGGTTCATTGGCACGAACTTGGTCGAACACCTTCTTGGTTGCCCGCGAGGCCTGATTCTGTCGGCTGACGTAAATCCCCCCGTTAATCCTCAACACGTCGACGTGTATCGCCGCATGGATTTGTGCGACCGCGAGACACTTACGGCGACGTTGTGTTCATTCTTGCCTGACGTTGTCGTTCATCTTGCGGCGCGTACGGACCTCGACGGGACGTCGTTGGATGAGTATCAAGCAAACACGGAGGGCGTTGAGAACCTAATAGACGCGGTAGGTGCGGCTGGTTCCGTCACAAGGTGCATTATGTGCTCGTCCAAGCTGGTGTGCAAGAATGGCTACCGCCCCCAATACGACGAGGATTATTGTCCGGCTACGCTTTACGGGGAAAGCAAGGTTATCGGTGAGAAGATCGTCCGCAACAGTACGAAGCTGAAATGCGCGTGGTGTATTGTCCGGCCAAGCTCGATCTGGGGTCCGTGGTTTGGCGTTCCCTACCGTGGATTCTTCCAAGCGATAGCGCGAAAACGGTATTTTCACCCTGGATCGATAGACCCTCCAAGGGGTTTCGGATACGTTGGGAACGTTGTCCACCAAATTGTGAAGCTTCTCGACGCTCCCGCTGAAAAGATTGCTGGCAAGACCTTCTATCTCTCCGATTATCAGGAATACAGAATCAGGGAATGGGCGGATACGATTTCGATGAAGTTTCATGGCACGCGAATACGGGCGATTCCAACGCCCCTTGTCCGAGCCGCGGCCGTTTGCGGGGATCTTGCGAAGGCAATCGGGATGAAGAATCCCCCGCTGACCTCGTTCCGGCTGAGGAACATGTGGCAAGATACGGCGGGGATACCTCTCGATTCGATGAAAGAAATATCCGGGCCGTTACCCTATGCGATGGAACAAGGTGTCGACGAAACCATCAAGTGGCTACGAGAAGCTGAACTGATTTCGTGTTGAACTCACGACCGACGTGGTCTTTGGCTGACGTGGCAAACAAGTTAAGAGAGGATTTCGATATGGAAGACAACCACAAGAAGGCGTTGGTTTGCGGCGCGGGCGGTTTCATCGGCGGTCATCTGTGCCAACGTCTCAAAGATGAAGGCTATTGGGTTCGTGGCGTTGACATCAAAGAACACGAATACCGGAAGAGTGCGGCGGATGACTTTGTCTTGGGTGATTTGCGCGACCAACGGGTCTGTAAGAAGATCGTGTCGGACATCCAGTTTGACGAACTGTATCAGTTGGCCGCCGACATGGGCGGCGCCGGTTACATATTCACCGGCGAGCACGACGCCGTCGTCATGCACAATTCCGCAACGATCAATCTGAACATGGCTGAAGAGGCCAATCGCACGGGCATCAAGAACATATTCTACTCTTCTTCCGCCTGTATCTATCCAGAGGCGATTCAGTTGGAGTGCGACAACCCGGGCCTAAAGGAGTCGGACGCCTACCCGGCAGGTCCGGACAGCGAGTATGGATGGGAAAAGTTGTTCAGCGAGCGGATGTATTTGGCGTATCATCGCAACTTCGGGATGGAGGTGCATATCGCGCGATTTCACAACATCTTCGGACCCTACGGCACCTGGGACGGCGGCCGTGAGAAGGCTCCGGCCGCCATGTGCCGCAAGGTGGCTGAAACGCCGGAAGGCGGAGAGATTGAGATTTGGGGAGATGGTGAGCAGACCCGCACGTTTCTGTACATTGACGAATGCCTCAACGGGATTAGACGGCTGATGGAAAGCGACTTCTTGGGCCCTGTCAATATTGGCTCCGACGAGTTGATCTCCATCAATAATCTGGCAAGAATGGCCATGAGTATCGCTGGCAAGAATCTTTCCATCAAGCATATCTCAGGGCCTCTCGGCGTGCGAGGCCGCTCTTCCGACAACACTCTGATCGAGGAAAAGCTGGGATGGAGACCGGCCACCAAACTGCTCGACGGCATGCGGGTCACTTACAAGTGGATAGCCGAGCAGGTGAAAAAGAGAGCTTAGACCAAGTCGGACCAAATTCGGCGTAGCATCGTGAGCGGTTCACCGAGTTAAACCGAGTTCGAGGGGGCATTGGAGCGAATGTCATTGTGAGTAAGCGCGTTCTAGTAATTTACCATTTCTTCTATCCGGACGACGTGGTCAGTTCCCGGCACATGTCGGACTTCGCCGAAGGCTTGGCTAAACGAGGCTGGGAGGTGACCGCCCTGACCAGCAACCGTTTTTGCCGGGACCCAAAAGCGCGGGTTGAGAGAAGGGAAGAAGTGTGGCGCGGGGTCCGAATCCACCGCGCCTACCGGCCCGCGTTCAAGCAGTCGAGCAATCTGGGGCGCCTACTGAACGCATTCTGGCTGATGGTCAGTTGGTTGGCTTTTGTCATCAGGCAGCCTGCGTATGACGCAGTGGTTCTGGGGACTGATCCCCAGTTTGGCTATTTTATGTTGCCGTTCATCCGGTTGATGAAGCCCCGGAGTAAGTTGGTTTACTGGGGCTTTGACCTTTACCCAGAAGCAATCACAGCCGATGAAATGGGCCTCGCGTCGAAACTCGCTTACGCAGTGCGCCCCGTGACGCGTCTTTGCTATCGTCGGCTTGACGGCATGGTGGATATCGGGCCCTGCATGCGGCGGTTGCTGGACAGCTACGGACATCGCGCCGTCCGAGCGACCTTGGTTCCCTGGGCATTATCTGAATCGGATGCACCAGTCAAACCCGACCCTCAGGCGCGCAGGGAGTTGTTTGGCGACGCGCGGTTGACTGTGCTCTATTCCGGCACCATTGGCAAGGCCCACGAGTTTGAATGCTTTATTGGCCTGGCTCGAGAACTGAGACGGCGTGGCGCCGGCATATCGTTCTGCTTTGCTGGTCGCGGCAACCGTTACGATGAGTTGCGTGCCATGGTTAGCGAAGAGGATCGTAACGTTTCCTTTGCCGGTTTTGCGGATGAATCCCAGTTAGCTAAACGTCTAAGTGCCGGCGATATTCACATGATTAGCCTGCGTTCAGGCTGGGAAGGCGTGGTGGTGCCGTCCAAGTTTTTTGGATCGCTCGCTGCCGGCAGGCCTTTGCTCTACGCAGGCGCCCCGAACTCGGCGATCAAGACGTGGATCGATCAGTATCGAGTGGGATATGTTGTCAACAATAGTAGCATATGCCAAATCGCGGACGAGCTTTGTGATCTTGCCGACAAACCCACGCTGCTTCAGGAGATGCAGCTAAATGCCGTGAAGTGTTACCAGGAGAATTTCTCCCGGGACAAGGTGATTGATGGGTGGGATGAGTTTCTTCAGAGGATCCTCTTGCCGCGAAGGTCATCGTGACGGATTCCGGCGGCCCGCGGGAGGAGTCGACCGCGCTGGGCATCCCGTGCCTGACGGCGCGCCCCAACACCGAGCGACCGATCACCGTCGAGCAAGGCACCAGCACGCTGGTCGGTAGCGACGCAGGCAAGCTGCGTCGAGGTCTCGCCTCGGTGCTGGACGGAACGTATAAAAAGGGGACCTGCCCCGCCTTGTGGGACGGGAAGGCCGCCGAGCGGATTGCCAAAATCCTGGTCAACGGTAGCCCGTGAAGGGAATCTCGATGAGCGCGGAACCCTGCTTCTCGAAAGGCATCCTCCTTGCCGGCGGCTCCGGCACGCGGTTGTACCCGATGACCCGGGCGGTGAGCAAACAGCTTCTGCCGGTCTACGACAAGCCGATGATCTACTATCCCTTGTCGGTGCTGATGCTGGCCGGCATCCGGGACATCCTGCTGATCTCGACCCCGCTGGACATCGGCGGCTTCGAGCGGCTGCTGGGCGACGGCAGCCACCTGGGCATCTCGATCCGCTACGCCGTCCAACCCAAGCCCGAGGGCATTGCCCAGGCCCTGCTCATCGGACGCGAGTTCATCGGCGCCGATCGCGTGGCGATGATTTTGGGGGACAACATTTTCTACGGGCATGGGTTTCAGTCGAAGCTGGACGCGGCGACCAGCCGGCCGGTCGGGGCGACCACGTTCGCCTGTGCCGTGCGCGATCCCGAGCGATACGGCGTCATCGAACTGGACGCGGACGGAGCGCCGCTGTCGCTCGAGGAAAAACCGGCGGTTCCCCGATCGAACTACGCGGTCACCGGCTTGTACTTCTACGACAACGAGGTGGTCGAGCTTGCGGCGGGTCTGAGGCATTCGGCTCGGGGGGAGTTGGAGATCACGGACGTGAATCGGGCGTACCTCCAGCGCGGCCGGCTGTACGTCGAGAAGCTCGGCCGCGGCTTCGCCTGGCTGGACACGGGCACCGGAGCGTCCTTGCTCCAGGCCGCCGACTTCGTGCGGACGATCGAGGATCGCCAGGGCCTGAAAATCGCGTGCGTCGAAGAGGTCGCCTACCGGAAGGGGTTCATCACCGACGGGCAGTTAGAGAAGCTCGCCGCCGAATTTGACAACAGCTACGGCAGCTACCTGCTCGGATTGCTCAGCCGATGAGACGTCGCCGCTCGCCGCGGGACGGGATTGTAGGAGATGCGATGGCTGCGGAGGGTGTGGTATACTACCTTCGGCTGGTAACACACCAGTACAAATAGAGTCACCCATCCACTGATGGCTTGGCCGATCTTGACCTAGACTTGGGTGGCCCCTCATCGGGATTACCATGTGGTTCAGAAAAGGAAATCCGTGGTACAATGGGGGATTATCGGGGGGCGTGCCGCGGCGGTCGTCTGAAGTCCTTTTCACAACGTGAGATACGCCCTCGCGCGGTCCCACGGCGACGCGGTTTCGCGTCCGTGGCGGGAATACCGCACTGCGGTGTCCGAGGGGGGCATAGCCGTGCCGGGAGTCCGTCCGGCGGGGTGTGTGGGCAACAAGGCGACCAGCCAGGGACTTCAAGCGGCGGGGAGACGCCCGCCGGCCCCGCGCGCGACTTGCATTAGTCACCAGCGATTGAAGGTGTGTTCATGAAAACCTTGAACGTTCGTTTCCTCGCCATCCTTGTGGGTTGCGCGGTGGCTCTGGGTATCGGCGTCGTCGGCGTACACTATCTTCAAATGCGTCGCCACGCAAGCTTCTTTCTGGACAAGGCCGAGATGGCCGATGCGAAGGAGACCCTCACCGAGCGATTCGAGGCGGCCAACTACTACCGCCAATATCTCAGCGTGGTGTCCTCCGACTCGGAGGAGGCTACCGAAGCCAGGGCGAAACTGGGAATGCTCTATGCCTATCTGGCGCTCCCCGACCCCGCCGACCCCGCCAAACGCGAGAACCCCGGCTACTACCGCCCGGCATACCTCACGCTCGAACAGGCCCTGCGCGGAGATCCGACCAGGTCCGACGTCCGGCGAAAGCTGGTCGAAGTCGCGATGCACACCCGGCCAGGCGACGCGAGAGACCACCTGAAGATCCTTCTCGACGCGTCCCCTGAGGATGCCGCTCTGAAGGAAATGATGGCGCAGTGTCAGATCGCCAACGACGAGAACAGTGCCGCCGAAGAGACGCTCACCAAGGCGATCGAGAAGGACCCGACGCGGCTGGAGTCGTACGTGCTTCTGGCGACTCTCCTGCGGCAGCGCATGGACCGCGATGCCGACGCCGATGTCTGGATGAACAAGCTGGTCGAAGCGAATCCCGAGGCCGCCGCGGCGTACTGTCGCCGAGGGGAGTATTGGAGGATGGCGCGCAAGGCGGAGGACGCGGACAAGGACGCGGCCAAGGCGATCGAACTTGCGCCCGACGATAAGGACGCTCTCCTGTTGGCGGCCCGATGCGCGATGGACAAAGAGCAATACGACGACGCGCGCCGTCACGCCGAGCACGCCGTCAAGTCGTTTCCGAAGTCCGCCGAGTGCTACGGCGTATTGAGTTCGATCGAAAACACGGCCGGGCGACCGGCGGTGGCGAGGGAGTGGCTCGACAAGGGGTTGTTGGAGACCGACGAGGACCCCGAGCTGCTTTTTGACAAAGCCCGGTACGAACTCACCGCCGGCGAGACCGAGAAAGCCGGAGTGATCATCGAGAAGCTCGAACGCGCGGGGTTGCCCGCGCCCTTGCTTTCCCATCTTCGGTCGTGGGTGGAGTTTCTCAACGGCAACTGGGCCAGCGCCAGCAAGGGATTCGAGGGGAATCGGCCTGAATTGCTGAAGCTGGGCCGATGGGCCGCTCTGGCCCGCCATGGCGATGTGCTCGCCTCGCAGTGTTACGAGCGGCTGGGCCTTCCCGAGAATCAGAAGCTCGCTATTGAACGGTCGCGAGAGCTCGGCGCCGTGCACAGCGGCGACGCCTTCGTCCCGCTGGCTAAGGCCAAGGCGCTGGCCGCTTCCGGCAATCTCGACGCCGCCGTGGTCGAGTACCGCGGCGTCATTGCCTCCGGCGGGGCCCCGGCCACCGCGTGGCGGGATCTGGCCATGCTTCTGTTCACCAAGAACATGCGTTTGGCGGACAAGTCCAAACGCGACTGGTCGGAGGTGGAAACGGCGCTGCAGAAGGCCGCGGAAGCCGCTCCCGACGACCTCCAGGCAACCTTGCTTCGGGCCGAACTGCTCATCGCTCAGGACCGGCAGCCGGACGCCGAGAAGCTCTTGCAGGATACCCTCCAGGAACACGTAAAACGGTGGAATCAGTGGACCGCCCTGATCCGGGACGTCGACAAGGAGAAGGACGCCAAGCAGGCCGCGGCCGTGCTGGACGGGGCCGTCCAGACTTGGGCCAAGGACAACCCCGACCTGACGCGGGCCAAAACGCTTCTTGAAGCGGACGATCGCTCCAAAGTCGCCGAATTGCTCGCGTTGGCACGCGCAAGACAAGCCAAGTGCTCCGAGCTATGGATGGCGCTGGTCCAACTCGCCCAGCGGAACAAGAATTGGGACCGCGCCGCCACGCTGCTCGACGACGCCGAGAAACAGATGGGCGACAGCGTTTCGTTGCGCGGGGCGCGCGGGCTGCTGTTCGTCCAGCGGGGTGGAGAAGACGTGTCCGAGGCGCTCCAAAAACTGGGCCGGGACGCCGACGCCTTTTCGGAACAGGACCAGCAGCAACTCTGGACCCAACTGTCCTTGCTGGCTCGCCAGGCCGGCGACCTCGCCCTGGCCGTCTCGCTTTGCCGGAAAGCCGCCGACGCGCAGCCGAACAATCTGCAGATCCGCCAGGTCCTGTTCGATATGGCGAGGGTGGCGCGCGACGAGGCCGTCATCGAGAAGGTCGTCGACGAGGTGCGGCGGATCGAGAACGAGGGCCCCTATTGGCACTACATGCAGGCCGTGCGTCTGGCCTCCTCGGATCCCCCCCCGACACAAGAGTCCCTGAACAAGGCCCTGGAGCATCTCGCCCAAGCTCGCATCCAACGTCCCACCTGGGCCCAGGTGCCGATGCTGATCGGATGGATTCACGACAAACTCGGCAACCAGGAAGCCGCGATCAACAACTACAAGGAAGGCGTGGCACAGGGCTCGCGCGAGGTGGCGGGCCTCGGCCGCCTGCAACAGTTGTTGATGCAGCAAGGACGCACCGACGAAGCCATGCGCGTCCTCGACATGCTCGAGCAGCAGAAGGCGGGCGTTCCGTATCAGGCGCTGCTCGGCCGCGCCCAGGAAAACCTGCGCGAGGGCAACGTGGACCAGGGGATGGCGGACCTCGACCGGGCGGCGGACGACCTGAGAAAAATCGCGGCCGACTCGAACAAGTACGAGGATCAAATGCGGCTGGCCGGAATCCTGGTGGCCCAGGGTCAGATCGCCGAAGAACACAAGCGCGCCGACGACGCCCGGCGAACCTTCGACGAGGCCGAGACGACCTTGCGCCGCGCGATCGAGTTGGCGCCGCAGCAACCCGCGAT
This sequence comes from Planctomycetia bacterium, assembly GCA_026401055.1. Lineage (GTDB taxonomy): Bacteria > Planctomycetota > Planctomycetia > Pirellulales > Thermoguttaceae > JAPLNP01. The sequence continues at coordinate 4,254 of JAPLNP010000094.1, read as the reverse complement.
CCGGCTGAAATGGGTGCAACTGCTGCACCGTCGCAACAAGACGCGCGAGGCGGAACAGGCGATCGCCGATGCCCGAAAGGCTCTCCCGCCCGACAAGGCCCACCTGGCCCTGGCCCAGTGCTACGAGTTGCTCGGGCGGCTGGCCGAGGCCGAACAGCAGTATGAGGCCGCGGTGGAAGAGACGCCCGACGGCGAGGGCGTTGCTCGCAGTGCCGCCGACTTCTATCTCCGCGGCAAGCAGAAGGCCAAGGGCGAGGCGATCGTCAAGAGCATTGTCCAGGGCGAAAGGAAAGTCTCACCCGACGACCTGACCTGGGCACGCCGCCGTCTGGCCCTGCTGCTTCTGGAGCGAGGCGACCTGGAAGGCCGGCGCAATGCTATCGCCATGCTCGACGACAACCTGAAAACCGATCCCCAATCCCTGGTCGATCAACGTCTCAAGGCAAGGGCCCTGGCGCTCAAGGGCACCCGAAAGGACCGCCAGGAAACCCGCGCGATGCTCGAGTCGCTTGTCGGCATCCCCCAACCGCTCCCGCAAGACCGTTTCGAGTTGGCCAAGATCGTCATGGTCGACGAGGGCTGGAACTCCGCCAGCCGCCAGATGCAGCCGCTCTTGGCCATGAACGACGTCGAGCCCACCTGGCTGCAGTTCTACGTCCGCGCCCAGATCGAAAACAACGAACTCGAGGGCGCCGAGGCGAACCTCAAACGCCTCGAGCAACTGTTGCCCAATCACTTCTCGGTTGCCTTCTTCCGCGCGCAAATCCTCTCGCAACGAGGGAAACACGATGCGGCGATGGCCGCGCTGGCGGACTTCCTGAAATTGCCGAAGGCCGACCCCAACGATCGGACCATTCGGCTGAGCCTGGCTGCCCAGGCACTGGAGGAACTCGCCAAGTCGTTGCCCGCCGCCGAGCGCGACGAGGCCGCCAAGAAGTACCTCCAGCAGGCAGAAGCCTATTACCGCGACTTCGTCACGCTGCGCCCCGATCAGGAAATCGTCCTCGTCGGCTTCCTCGGCCGCCGCGGGCGCCGGGAGGAAGCGCTCAAGCTGGCCGAAACGGCCGCGGGGAAAGCACAACCGGCGCCGCTGGCCACGACGCTCGTCGATCTCGTCATCAAGGGTACGCCGACGCCCGAGGAAGTCGAGCTGGCCGAAAAAATCCTTGCCGGCGCAACGGAAAAACACGGCCGGTCGGTTCCTTTGCTGCTGGCCATGGCCGACCTTCGCATCGTCCAGCAACGCTACGACGACGCCGAGACACTCTATCGCGACGCGATTCGGGACGAGGAGAACAACTTCGTCGCCATGAACGACCTCGCCTGCTTCCTCTCGCTCCGTAAGTCCAAACTCGATGAGGCGCTCAAACTGGTCGACAAGGCGATCCAGTTGGCCGGCCCGCTGGCCGCCCTGTACGATACCCGCGCAACCGTCTATCTGGCAAAGGGTCAGTGGAAAGAATCCCTCGACGACATGGAAACCGCGCTGGGCGACGAACCCAACGGCACTCGGTACTTCCATCAAGCCCAGGCGCTCTTCCTGGGCGGCCAAAAAGAGGCGGCCTCGGCCGCCATGAAGGAAGCGGACAAGGCCGGACTTACCGTCGACGACCTCCGGCCGATCGAACGGCCCGCCTATCGCCAACTGCAACAGGATCTCCAATAGCGACGGACCTCGCGTAGCCACCGCCGGCTGACGCAAGTTGAACCCCGCTCGACCGGCAACGGCGCACCGACCCGCCGGCAAGGAACTCCACCGGCGCGCACGACCATGAACACTCCCACTGAGCCCGACCCGATCCCGTCCGACGTCGATCTGTCGGGACGCCAACTGGGCGACTATCGCGTGCTGCGACGACTGGGGCAGGGAGCCATGGCCGTCGTCTACCTGGCCGAACAGGGCTCGCTCAAGCGCCGCGTCGCGCTGAAGGTGCTCCGCGGCAATCTCGCCGACGACGAAACCTACGTCCGACGCTTCCAACGCGAGGCCGAAGCCGCCGCCTCCCTGGTCCATGCCAACATCGTTCAGATCCACGAAGTCGGCTGCATCGATCGCGTGTACTTCATCGCCCAGGAATACGTCGAAGGCCAGAACCTCCGGCATTGGATCGGCCGCAACGACAAGCCCGACCTGCCTCACGCCCTGAGCATCATCCGCCAGGTCGCCGCCGCGCTGGCGAAGGCCGCCGAACGCGGAATCGTCCACCGCGACATCAAGCCCGAAAATATCCTCCTCACCCGCTCCGGCGACGTCAAAGTGGCCGACTTCGGACTTGCGCGGCTGCCACGCCAAGGCGACGGTCTCGACCTCACCCAAGTGGGCATCACGCTGGGGACCCCGCTGTACATGAGCCCCGAACAGGTCGAAGGCAAGCCGCTCGATCCGCGTAGCGACCTCTACTCGTTCGGCGTGACCTGCTATCACATGCTCGCCGGCTCGCCTCCGTTTGCCGGCGAGAGCCCCCTGAGCGTCGCGGTTCAGCACCTCAAAAAGGAGCCGCCCCCGCTGGAAACGTTGCGCGGCGACCTGCCGCGCGATCTGTGCCGCATCGTCCACAAAATGTTGGCCAAGGACCCCAAGGATCGCTACCAGTCGGCCCGCCAACTGCTGCACGAACTGCGACAACTGCAGACCGAGCAACTCGGCGACCAATGGCCGGAAGACCTTCCCGGTTGGGAGGCGATCGGGCTGGAGACGACGACGATCGGACCCGTTCAAGCGACCCAGCGGATCCAGAGCCTGATGGAAACCGCCGCGACGGCCACGCCCCGACGCCTGATCTGGCCCTTTGCCGCGCTGGGCTTACTGGCGGCTCTGTTGATCGGCGCCGGCCTGGCTTGGCGGCTGACGCGGCCCGCGGCGCTGCTGGCGGACGCCGAAACGACGTTGCCGCAGGTCGAGCGTCAGAGTTCGGCCCAGATGCAGTACGTTCATGCCAGTCGCCTCGGCACCGAGGCGGCGTGGCGGGCGGTGATCGACAACTTTTCCGACAAGGAAAACTACGTCCGCCGCGCCAAACAGCAACTTGCCCGACTGTACCTCCAAACAGGCGAATACGAACGAGCCCTGGCCGCCTTCCGCGAACTGGCGGATTTGAACCCGCGGCAGGACGAGTTGCGAGCCTTCGGACTGGCCGGGCAGGCGATAGTGCTGGCCCGGCAAGAGAAGCATGACCAGTCCGCTGCCCTGATGACCGAACTCGAACCGTTACGCGACGAACTCAAAGACGAGCAACTCCTGAGCGAGTTGAATCCCCTGACCCCGCCGGCGGCAGACAAGGCGGGCGCCCCCCCGGTACAAGGGGCACCTTAGTCGAGCGAACCGGAGCGATCAAGTGTTTCTCCGGCCTCCGCATCCGGTTGACGCATGTCGGCCAAGCGTCTATATTTCAAATTCGCCGGTCCACCGGGCCGATATCGACCCGGTATGCCGCGCCCCCTTCGTCTAGTGGCCCAGGACATTGGATTCTCAGTCCAAGGACAGGGGTTCGACTCCCCTAGGGGGTACTACCACCTGTGGCCACGATTCGCCACAACCAGCCAACACCGGCCGCAAGTCCTTGTCATCCTGGGGCTTGCGGCCCGTTGTGTTATCGTGGCGAGAATCGGCGGAATCCGGCGTATCCCACCCCTTGCACCCATCTTCTGAACCAACTCTCACCCAACGGTTGCACCCATTTTCGTCGGCGCTCGTCGGGAGGGGCGGAGAGGGATAGTCCCGCCGTGGTTCGACGGCTCGGGCGAAGTCGCCCTCGGTGACTTGGAGGTAGTGTTTCTGTGCCACGGGCTGAGAATTGCCGATCCACGCGCATACCACGTGCAGGGCGAATTGCTGGGTCAACTCTGTCTCCCGGGATGCTCTCAGGTTGTGCCACAGTTTCGGCCAGGGGTCCAATCCCGCCCGGCGGATGATCCGCTCGAATTGGGTCCGCAGGTTCGCGTTGGCATCGCGGTAGCGGGTGATAGCGTAGGTCGTTCCCGGGGGCGCCGCGTCGAAGACGGCCTCCAAGTACGGTCGCAGTTCTGGGAATAGGGGGATGGTCCGCGTCGCACCGTTGGGGTGATGCTCCGTCTTGGGGCTGTGGATCGTCACTTTCTCCCCCGCCCCGTCCACATCGGCCCACTGGAGGCCAGAGACTCGGACGGCGTCCGCACGCCGCCGAATCGTGCCAGAGCCACCAGCAGCCGCCATTCCGCGTCGGGGCAGGCGCCCAAGACTTTGGCCGTCATTTCCCTGGTGACGAAGAAGTCGCG
>JAPLNP010000276.1 GCA_026401055.1 Planctomycetia bacterium | reverse complement strand
AATCCTGTTCATGTTGCGGCATGGAAGCCTCCTTGCTTCGCTCAGCATTTTCATCTTGCCCACTTTCCACGCCGTATGTTGTAAACCACCCCCCCTCTGGTCAGCAACACCAAATTCCAGCGCGAACCCTGTCTTGCACCCAATAACCACGAACTACTTACCACTTACCCCACTTCCGGCCGGTCAGACGCTCGTAGGCCTCGACGTATTTGTCGCGGGTTTTGGCGGCGATCGCGTCGGGCAGGGCCGGCGGGGGACTGTTCTTATCCCAGGTGGTCGATTCCAGCCAGTCGCGGACGAACTGCTTGTCGAACGAAGGCTGGCTCCGGCCGGGTTGGTACCCCTCGGCCGGCCAGAACCGAGAACTGTCCGGCGTCAAAACCTCGTCGATCAGGATCAACTCGTCGCCGATGCGTCCCCACTCGAACTTCGTGTCGGCGACGAGAATCCCCTTTGACCGGGCATGCTCAGCCCCTCGGTTGTATACGTCGAGGCTCCGCCGGCGAAGTCCCTCGGCCGCCTCGGCGCCGACGATGTCGACCATCCGCTCGAACGGGATGTTCTCGTCGTGGCCCTCGGCCGCCTTGGTCGCCGGCGTGAAGATTGGCTCTTCGAGCTTGTCGCACTCGACAAGGCCCTTGGGCAACTTGATTCCGCAAACGGTGCCCGATTTCTGGTACTCCTTCCAGCCGGAGCCGGCGAGATACCCGCGGACGACGCACTCGATCGGGACGACCTCGGTCTTACGGCACAGCGTGGTCCGGCCGGCAAGCATGGCACGGTCGGCGCCTCGGGGCAGGGGCATCCGGGCGACGTCGGTCGTCACGAGGTGGTTCGGTTCGCCGAGCAGGTCGAACCAGAAGGCGGCGATTTGCGTAAGCACCCTGCCCTTGTCCGGGATGCCCGTCGGCAGGACCCAGTCGAACGCGCTGAGGCGGTCGGTGCTGACCAGTAAAAGTTGATCTCCCAGGTCATATATGTCGCGGACCTTGCCGCGGCGGACGTCAAGTCCGGGAAGCGTTGTCTCAACAACGACGGAAGAACTCATGCGAGGGTCCCCTGTTGGCTCGTGATTCTCGTGGTTAGGCGGGCCTCTTCCCGGTCCGCGAATATAGCAGCCGTTGGGGCCAGTGGCTAGCGGTCGCGCGGGATCCGCCCACGTTGAACGGATCGGAGAACCGGGTTACAATGACACGATCGTCTTCCCCGGCATTGTCACGAGAACTCCCCCGATGGGCGTGATGCGGTTTCTCTTCTCGCCGCCGGATCGCATCACGTCGCAGACGGCCGGCCGGGCATATATGTCGGGCTTCGACCGCATCCCCTGGTGCGGCCGGGCGCGACTGGTCGAGGGCGAGTTGCGGCTCGAACGGGCGGTCTCCGACTCGGGCAATCTGCACATTCCATGGCCGGTCAAGGACCATGGGCTGCTCGCCCTGGCGACGGCCAGCCTCGCCGACCGCGGCGAACCCTACTATCTCCCCCTGGAACTCGCCCGGGGACGAATCAGTCAGTTCCGCAACCAGTTGGCCGACTGGCAGTCGGTCGGGCTGGTCGTGCCCGAGACGGTTCACGCCCAGGCGGCCGAGGCGATGGAGTGTTTGACCAAGGCGGTGGTTGCCCCGCGCGGCGAGGCGTCGTCCGCGCGGATGGCCGAGTTGGCGCTGGAGAAGATTCTCGACGCCGGCGCGCGGCTGGCCGAGTGTTACGCGGAGCAGGCGTTGGCGATGCGGCGGCGGCATCTGGACCAGCGGCCTTGTTTCCTGGGCGCGGACTTGGGCGTCTCGCCGTTGGACGAGCGTTCGGCCTCGCAGTTCCTGGAGGCCTTCGGCGCCGCGCGGGTTCCGATGGCGTGGCGCGAAGTCGAAACGAGCGAGGGCAGCCGCGGTTGGGACGTCTTCGACCGCCAGGTCGAGTGGTGCCGGGCGAACCGGCTGGTCGTTTGTGGCGGGCCGTTGCTGCAATTGGCGCCCGGCCACGCGCCGGACTGGCTCTACCTGTTCGAGGACGACTTCGCCGGCCTGCAAGCCTCCGTCGCCGACTTCGTCGACGCGGCGGTCACGCGCTATCGCGGCCGGGTCGATCTGTGGCAATGCGCGGGCCGAACCAACACGGCAGACTTCCTCTCGCTCGGCGAGGAGGAACTCGTGCAGCTTACGGCCCACGTGATCGAGCAAACCCGGTCGCTCGATCCCGAAACGCCGCTGGTTGTCTCGTTCGACCAGCCCTGGGCCGAGTACGTCAGCCGCCGCGAGGTCGATTTCCCGCCGTTCTACTTTGCCGACGCGCTGGTTCGGGCGAACTTGGGACTGGCGGGCTTGATGCTCGAAGTGAACTTGGGGTACCAGCCGGGCGGGACGCTGCCGCGCGACCCGTTGGAATTCAGCCGCCAGTTGGACCTTTGGGCCGGGCTGGGGATGCCGCTGTACATGAACCTGTGCGTGCCCAGCGGGATCGACGGCGACCCGTTGGCCCGGAGCCCCAGCCGGCCGATCCAGCCCGAGTGTACGCCGCGGACGCAGCAGGCGTGGCTCAACCGCTACCTGCCGATCGTGCTGGCGAAGACCTACGTGCACGGCGTATTCTGGACGCAGCTTCACGACCACGCCCCGCACGACTTCGCCCACGGCGGCCTATTCGATCTCCGCCGCCACCCCAAGCCGGCCCTGCGAACGCTGGCCTCGATGCGGCAGGCGTTCTTGTAGGGTGGGCCGAGCGGAGCGAGTCCCCATACGCACGAAGTTAAGAAACGGTGTAGTTTAGAAGTTCTGGATTTTCAAGGAGTTGGAACAGACTTGGATGTTTCCGGCGGCGTTGTACTCGGGCGCGTTGGACCAGGGC
>JAPLNP010000450.1 GCA_026401055.1 Planctomycetia bacterium | reverse complement strand
ATCGCCGCCAGCGCCACCTTCGCCTTGAAAGCCTCCGAAAACGTTCTACGCGTCCTCGTCATCCATTCGCCTCCTGGAGTCTCCACTCCTCATCGGCGAATCCACCTTATTCACGCGCCCGAAAACTCCCGACCATTATATAGGAACTGGCACTCTTCACCGGCGTTTTTCATAACCAGACACTGGAACGATTCAAACGATTTGATTCGGAACGGATCGAATTGACGCGACATGAGGTTGCTGCGGCACACCATCAGAGGATGCGGAGTGCGAATAAGGGCTTCCTGATTGCAAAACCTCCTCAGATTCGCAGGTTGATTGCTGAACACGGAGACGATATTCAGAAGATCAGGCCAGTCTTTATGATGAGCCCGATTTCCGTGGCCCAGTTCCTTGAGCCGGGAAAGATCAAATTCGATTTGCTTCTGATCGACGAGGCCAGTCAAGTCCGGCCAGAGGATGCCCTTGGTGCCGTCGCGCGCTCGAAACAAATGGTGATCGTGGGCGACGATAAGCAGTTGCCACCAACAACTTTTTTCGATACGCTTCTCAGCAACGACGATGGAAACGCCGAGGAGTCGCAGTCGAGTGATGTGGATAGCATTCTCGAATTGGGCATGCGACAAAACCTACCACAGCCGATGCTCCGCTGGCACTACCGCAGTCGCCACCACTCGCTAATCGCCGTTTCCAACCATGAGTTCTACGACGACAGACTGTATATTCCAATCAACCCGGAAAAGAACCCAGCCCACAAGGGACTGCGATTCCGACACGTGCCAGATGGAATCTACGACCGGGGTGGATCGGCCACGAACCGGCGGGAGGCCCAAGTGGTGGCCGATGCCGTTATGGAGCATGCTCGAACGTGCGGGGATAAGACACTCGGAGTCGGTGCTTTTGCCATCTCCCAGCGGAACGCCATTATGGATGAATTAGAGGTCCGACGTCGGAAGGAGCCGGACCTTGAGCCGTTCTTCTCCGCAGCAAGACCAGATCCATTCTTTGTGAAGAACCTAGAGAGCATTCAGGGGGACGAACGGGACGTTATCTTCATCTCCGTAGGCTACGGAAAGGACCAGAACGGCCGTATGACGATGAACTTTGGGCCGCTGTCCGCGCAAAAAGGCGAGCGACGGCTCAATGTGTTGATTACCCGCGCCCGTGAGCGCTGCGAAGTCTTTTCCTCGATCACCGCCGACGACATCAACATCGCACAGACCACGGGGCGCGGCCCGAATGCATTCAAGACATTTCTGAAATATGCGCAAACCGGGCGGCTGGAGACTATCGCGACGGTACGTAATGACTACGATTCTGAGTTTGAAAAGGCTGTCGGCAGGGCAATCGAGCAACAGGGATACGAAGTCCATTCTCAAGTCGGAGTTGCGGGATTCTTCATTGACTTGGCAGTTGTTGACCCCGAAAAGCCGGGCCGGTATCTCCTTGGCATCGAATGTGACGGTGCGAGCTATCATTCATCTCTTTCGGCACGTGACCGCGATCGACTCCGCCAGGAAGTCCTTGAGAAGCAGGGTTGGATTATCCACCGGATATGGAGTACGGATTGGTTCAACCAACCCGAGAATCAGCTTCGGGGAGCTATGAACGCCATCCAAAGCGCCAAGATCAAGTGGATCACACATGACCTGCCACCCGAGCCAGCCCCACCGCCTGAACCGGATTCACCGCCTTCGCCCATAGCGGCGCCGCCTGTGGCCGAAGGCGAGCAGGACGGCCAACCGTGGCAAATGACACGAGGACAGTTTCACGAGTCCCGTGTTTCGCAAGGTTTTACGAATCCAACGGAGAACTCACGACTCTACTGGCAAGAAATCAAAAAGGCAGTTGCCGACGGAAAGCAGTTGCAGCCTTGCGTGCTCCATGAGTATCAGCAGTTGTTCGGTTCAAGCCAGCACCAGTAGCTGATCGGCAGCCTCAGATTGGGCGAGCCGTATCGGGGCCACGAAAAGTGGACATCACTGATCTGTGGCCTTCCTTCGCCAAAGAATGCCGTCACAGTATCACCCGATTTTCCAATATCAATAATGACGGCTCGCCAAGAAGCCCTTTCCAGCCGTCGGCCTACGCGAGGACGCCCGCCGACGGCGGCGCGACCTACACCTACGAGGAGAAACGGGCAGTGCTCAAGGTGCTCCGTGAGGCGCACAGACCGCTCGTCATGTTCCAGCTTGCCGAGATGTCAAACATCAAGCAGGAAAAAATGGAGAAGATTCTTCCCATTCTCGTGCGCGAGGGCTATGTGAAGTGCATCGAGACCCGAGAGGCGACGAGGTACTGCCTGCCTGACACAACGTTGTAGGCGCGGGCCCATGATGAGGAGGCTGCCTTTGCCACCCAGGGCACGGCTCAAACCCGATAGAGAACACTTCGACCAAAGGAGCACACTATGTCTCATTCTGTTTCGACCCGCCGTGAGTTCGTTCGTTCTGCTATCGCGCTGGCGGCTTTGCCCGCGGCGGCGCCGTATTTCTTTTCGGCTCGGAGCGCCCGGGCGGAGGAGGCCGCGAAGAACGACCGGCCGGGGGTCGGGCTCATTGGCGCCGGGGGGCGGGGTATGGACGTGGCCCAGTGGGCCGCCAAGTTCGGCGACATTGTCAGCGTTTGCGACGTCGATCTTCGGCAGGCCGAGAAGGCCAAGACGGCGCTCGGCGGCAAGGCGGAGGTCTGCCAGGACTACCGCAGGCTTCTCGATCGCAAGGACGTCGACGTCGTCATCAACGGCACGCCCGACCACTGGCACACGGCGATCAACATCGCCGCCTGCCGCGCCGGCAAGGACGTGTACGCCGAGAAACCGCTGACGCTCACCATCGCCGAAGGCAAGCTCCTGTGCAAGGTCGTCAAGGACACCAGCCGGATCGTTCAGGTGGGCACGATGCAGCGGAGCATCGCCGAGTTCCAAACGGCCGTCGAACTGGTCCGCAACGGGCGGATCGGCAAGCTGCGGCAGGTTTGGGTCGCCCTGCCGTACTACACGACCACCGGCGGGCCGTTCCCCTCGCAACCCGTGCCCAAGGAACTCGACTGGGATCTGTACCAGGGCCAAGCGCCCCTGCACGACTACTGCCCGCAGCGAACGCTCGGCAATTTTCGCTGGTGGTACGAGTATGCGGGCGGGATCATCACCGACTGGGGCAACCACCACGTCGACATCGCCCATTGGGGCATGGATTGCGACCTGACCGGCCCGACCTCGGTCGAGGCCCGGGCGTTGTTTCCCAACCCGAAGGGCCCCGAATACTACAACACGCCCGACCGCTTCTTCTCGCGCATGGTGTATCCCAACGGCGTCGAGGTGTTGTACTTCTCGTCGATCAACGAACGGGCACGCTACGGCGACGTCGGAGAGCACCAGGCCACCTCGCCCGCCGAGATCGAGCAACTCTTCGGCAAGGACGTGCCCGAGGAAATCAAGTCCTACGATCGCAACGGCATTCTGTTCCTCGGCGAAAAGGGCAAGGTCTTCGTCAACCGCGGCGGCGTCCACGGCAAGGCGGTCGACGAACTCAAGGACAACCCGCTGCCGGCCGATGCCTGGCGCGTGTATCCGAGCAGCGATCACATGGCCAACTTCTTCGACTGCGTGAAAACTCGCAAGTCGCCGTGCACGCCCGTCGAAGTGGAACACCGCACGGTCTCGGCCTGTCATTTGACGAACATTTCGATCCGGCTGGGTCGGAAGCTCGCGTGGGACCCGGTAAAGGAGGAGATCGTCGGCGACGACGAGGCCAACGCCTGGCAGACGCGCGGGCAGCGGGCGGGGTATTTGATTCCGGCGTGAATCACGTTCGACCAGTGGCCGAGGCCCACCGTGTGTCTGGAGAAACGCGGACATGGTGGGCCTCGACCGCCGGGGGAATCGCATTCTTCCCGCACGGCGTTGGAAAAGCTACTCGGTGTTGACCCCGTGTCGAATCGTCGGCGGTCTCGACCCACCCTACGCGCCCGGACGCCCAGGTTCGAGAACCTGGGCGTCCGGGTTAGGACAACACGTCATTACCCACGCGTTCGCCGAATGAAGGCGAACATGCCCAACAGCCCGAGGGCCGCCAGAACGAACGTCGAAGGCTCGGGAGTCGGCGTGATGAAAATCTGGTTCACTCCTGAAATGCTTCTATTGAAAGCAACCCATTGGCCATCGGGGGAAACCACAATGGCATTGGGCGAAATACCCGGATAGAGGTCGGGATCCGTGAGCCTCAGTGATGTGCCGAAGTCCGGATCGCCTTCAATCACGTTCGTGCGCCAAACTGAATTCGCGGACACGGAGTAAATGAATTTGCCCGACGGATCCCACCATGGATCGCCGGTTCCCTCAGCAAGCGAAGTGGCTTGCACCGGGGCGCCGCCAAGCGGAGAAATCAACTGGATCTGGCCGTCCCGGGTGAATGCGATCCGGGAACCATCCAAGCTTGAGCGCAGGATCCCGAAGCAGTCCGTATCGCTCCAGGTCAAGCGGCGCGTCACGGCACCGGCGGGCGGCATCGGCATCGTCGTGGCGGTTCCCTCGAGCGGTCCATCCGGTCCCGCGACCGTGATGTCCTCGGGGACATCCACGACATACACCTCATTGCGAGCCACACCCGGCGCGGGCACCGTCTTGCCGATGAAGGCGTAACCTCGTTGCCAGGTTCCGTCGAGCTTCTGATAGCCCTTCGCGCCGACCCAAGAATCCTCCGAAGCCTGGAAGACGTCGTCGCTGCCGGGAGTGATGTCGGCTTGTCGCTTCACTTTCACAAGCAGCACGCTGAAGCCGATGCCATCCTGATTCCCCAGAGCGTCGTCCACGTCGACCGGTATGCCCAGTTTGGTGCAGCCGATCGTTCGGAGATTGTAGCTCGGGTCGTAGTATTGCATAATCTCGTCGTTATACGTGAAGCCGATAAACTTCCCGTCGCCGGTCGGCTCGTGGCGATGCGTTCCGCCGCGAAGCGCGCCGGGCGTAAAGGATGGGGTCACATCTCGGGCGTCGGAGATAACGTAATCGAAACCGCCCACGCTGCCGTCCGTGGGACTGATCATGGCGCCGAACCGGGCCCATTGGTTATAGTGCACACCGTCGATGCCACGAATGGCAATGACCGTGTCTCCCTCCGGGAAGAAGCTCACCGCCGCGGTGCCCGGGCCAAAACCGTCGGTGGGATTGGGATTGGGCGCCGTGTACATGACGACGATGTCCTTCGTCGCGATGTTGACTTTCTCAAGTGTCAACGTGTTGTTGATTCCACCTACGAATGCCCTGGTGTCATAGTCGACCCATTGGGAGTCGGGCGACCAGTTCAGGTTGTTGTCCAGCGAGTGATTCACGTCGGTGCCATAAGTGAGCTGGATTTCCGAATAAGCTAGGGCAGTCGACGCGGCCAACGAGACCAAGAACAAAAGTACGCAACAAGTCACAAAAAGCCTTCTCATGATTCTCTCCTTCAGTTGTTCAGAACTTGACGGCTTCTTCACGATGCACTCCTTCTTCCTGCTCTCAACTCGACACCATAGGCATTGCCTCCTTCGCATGACGAGAACACCGAGGATGAGCAAGGGCTGGAAAAGAGCCAACAGTATAGGCGTTCGCCGCGATCCACGACTCTTCCGGTTGCGGGTGGCAGCGACGTACCCTTCGGCAAACCAGCGATCCAGGGTGATTCTGGCAGAAAGTGACGGCCGGTTGCAAGGGGGCAACGCCCGCCAATCGGATAATTCTCGGCGCATTCGCACCCCCCTTGCACGAAGGGGCCCAGGATGCGGTCCATGGCGCCGTCGGGTCCGCAAGTCCTTGCTCTGGAACAAGTTCCGCCTTGAGAAGACGTGATCCTGTGCCGAGCGCCGTCGTCCGAAGACGATACTACCGCCGATCCGGGGACCAGACGGGGCGTTGGGAGTTCCGCGCGACCGGTGCACTGGGACGGGTCGGGGGCGGCGGGGTGTCGAGTCGTGGCGACGGCACAACGGCCGGCGCGGGCTGCTCGACGAACTGCTTGCGCCGCCACGTCGGCTCCGACGGCGCGGCCTTCGCCGTGAACGCTCGGGCGGGCGGCGGCGCAACCTCGATCGGACGCTCGGCCTGAAGCTTGCGGCCGTCGGCCGTCGTGTAGCGGACGTACAGGCGGAGTTCGTCGTGGACGGGCACCCCGTCGGGCCAGCGGAGCTCGAGGTGGAAGCCCTCGGCCGAGCCTGCCTTCCGGTATAACGCCGCGATCTGTTCGGCCGAGAGGTCCCATCGGGCAACCCGGGCGGCCTCGCCCGACAAGGCCGGATCGATCGCAACGACCGAGATCGGCGCCGCCGCGCCGACCAGCCGCCCTTCGGCGTCGCGCGGTTGGACGAACACCGAGAGTCCCTCGTCGCCCGGCCGGCCGTCCGCGTCGAACGCGCCGGTCAACAGATCGTCCAGCGCGATCGAGCCGACTCGGGCACTCGCCGGGTCGGCGGCGGCAGGGGCGTCGCTCGGGGGTGGGCTGATTGCCCCGCCGTTCGCGCCCGGAAGGAATTGCGGCGACTTGTCCTCCAATTTCGGCGGATCGAGAGAGCCGGGATCCATCTTGGGAAGATCGAGCGATTCGGGCGGCGGCGGTCCGTCGGGCGTGAGGTGCTGCTTCAAAGCGTCGGGGACCTCGCGCTGAAACTTGCTGGGCGGCGGGGTCTCGACTTCCAGCTTGGGCAACTCGTCGGGCGCCGGAGGTTTCGTCGTCCGAGGGCGTCGGACGGGTTTGCGCTCGGGGGGAGCTTCCGAGGGAACGACGTCGCCGTTGGGGATTACCTCGGGCATCGGCTCGGGCTCGCCGTCGGCGCCGGGCGCCCCGTTGCGGAGCGATGGATCGCCTTGCCGGTACGAACCGAGCGACGCTTGGGCGTCTTCGAGGCAGTCCTGCAACTGATAGATCCGGTCCTCTTGCAGGCGCAATTCCTGCTCGAGCGCCGCGATCCGCGGGTCGGTGCGGCAGCCGAGCGCCGCGAGGCATCCCAGGGCGAAGATGATCCAGTGCCACGTATTCATCGGATTCCTTTCCCGACGTCGCACACGAGCAACGGCGCCACGGCAGTCCTACCGCCGCGACCAACCCCTTCACCCCCGCCGACGCAGTCGGGGGGCGTTTGTACTGCTGACCGTCACACCCTGCCCCCTAGGCCCTGACCCCTACTGCGGCACGTGCTCGATGACGTGGTCGATCAGTCCGTATTCCAGGGCTTCCTCGGCGGTCATGAAGCGGTCGCGGTCGGTGTCCTCTTCGATCTTCTTGAGCGGATGGCCGGTATGTTTGATGAGAATGCGGTTGAGCCGTTCCTTGATTTTGGTGAACTCCTTGGCGTGGATCATGATGTCCTCGGCCGAGCCTTCCATGCCAGCCAGCGGCTGATGGATCATGATGCGGGAATTGGGCAGGGCGTTGCGTTTGCCCGGCGCGCCGGCCGTCAGCAGCACCGCGCCCATCGACGCGCACTGGCCGAGGCAATAGGTGGCCACCGGACAGTTGATGAACTGCATGGTGTCGTAGATGGCCAGGCCCGCCGTGACCGCGCCGCCCGGCGAGTTGATGTACAGGTGCACGTCCGCCTTGGCGTCTTCGGACTGGAGGAAGAGCAGTTGGGCGACCACGGAGTTGGCGACGTCGTCGTCGATGGCCGAGCCGAGAAAGACAATGCGATCTTTCAAAAGCCGGCTGTAGATGTCCATCGCCCGCTCTTCGCGGCCGCTCTTCTCGATCACGTAAGGAATCAGAGTCATGGGGATTCTCGTGTCTTGCGGCCTGGACCGCTCAGTCTTCGTCCTCGTCTTCTTCACCTTCCGCGGCCTTCTGCGCCAAGAGGATGTCGTCGACAACACCGTACTCCTTGGCGTCCGCGGCGGTCATGTAGTAATCCCGGTCGGTGTCCTTGGCGATCCGTTCGATCGGCTGACCGGTGTGCAACGCCAGGATTTCGTTGAGGGTCGCTCGGGTTCTGATGATCTCTTGCGCCTGGATCTCGATGTCGGAAACCTGCCCGCCGACCTGGCCGTAGGGCTGGTGGATCATCACTTTGGCATGGGGTAGCGCGAACCGCTTGGCCTTCGTCCCGCCCGCCAAAAGCACCGCGCCGCCGCTGGCGGCCAGACCGACGCAATACGTGGCCACCGGGCAACTGAGGATCTGCATCGTGTCGTAGATGGCCAGCGTGGCGCTGACGCTGCCGCCGGGCGAATTGATGTAGAAGTGGATGTCCTTGCGGCGGTTCTCGCTCTGCAAGTACAACAGCTTCATCACCAGTTCGTTGGCGTTGCCGTCGTGAATCTCGCCTTGAAGCAGGATGATCCGGTTCTCCAACAACAGATCGCCCAGCGTCAATTGGCGCTGACGCTGATAATCACGGTGGTTCGCCGACGGATCGACCGGCGACGGATAGCGGAAGCTGCTCATGGTGGAGACAATCACGTTTTGGGTTGAGGTGATGTCACGAAGGAACCTGTGGACCCTGTCATCCCGCGGCCGAGGGCACGTCGGCAAAGAAAAGACCGGGCCGGCGCGCCGATTCCGTCGGCGACGGAGTCGCCTCCTACGGCTGGGTGTTCTCGGGCTCGGTTTCAGCCTTCTCTTCCGTTTCCGGCTTCTCCTCGGACGTCTCGGCCTTCTCTTCGTGCTCCGGTTTGGCCTCGGGGATGTCCGATTCCTCGTGTCCGCCGGCCGTCTGGTCGATCGCCTCGGCGTCGGCCGCGTCGAGTTCGTAGGGCACCTCCTTGAAGGTGGCCGCCGCCAGGATCCGGTCGATGACCTTGCGCTCGGTGATCTGGTTGGCCAAGGCGTCCATCAAGCCGCGTTTCTCCATCCGCGCGCGGACCCGGCGGGGACTCTCGCCGCTCTGCGCGGCGATCAGGTCGATCTCCGCGTCGTAATCGCCGTCCTCGATCTCGATGCCCTCGTCCTCGGCGATCCGCTCGAGGATGAAGTGCTCTTTCAGCGCCCGGGCGGTCGCCGCACGGCTGTTCTGACGGATCTCGTTCTCGTGCGCCCGGATCTCGTCGTCGCAGAAGCCGCTGCGCCGCAGTTCGAGGACGGCTCGTTCCAACTCCCGCCGGCTCTGCCGGGCGAGCAACTCGCTGGGCAGATCCCACTCGGCGGCCTCGGTCAACGCGGCGGTGATTTGGTCGCGGGCGCGCTGGTGCTGCTCGTACTGCAACCGGCGCTTGAGATTGTCGTTGATCACGTCGCGCAGGTCGGCCTCCGAGTCGAATCCGCCAAGCGACTTGAGGAACTCGGGGGTCATCTCGGGCATTTCGAGCCTCTTGACCTCGAGTACCTCGATCATCGCGGCAACCTGCTTGCCGCGCAGCGCCACGTTCGGCGCGTCGTCGCTCAAAATGGCCGCGCCCTGGCGGGTCTCGCCGGTGGTGACGCCCTCCATCAATTCGCCGAAGTCGGTAATCTTGCCGTCGCGGAAACTGAGCACGGGCCGGACGCGGATGACCTCCTCCTCGGCCCTCGAAAGAACCGCCTCGCCGTCCTTGAACGTCAGATTGACCGTCAGGTAATCGCCCTTCTCGGCGGGACCGTCGTGGGGCACCAGGCGTCCGTACCGGGCCAACAGGTTCTGCATCTGCGCCCGGATGTCCTTGTCGCTGAACTCGCGGATGGGCCGCTCGATCAACAGACCCTTCCACTGCGGCACCGCGAAATCCGGTCGAACCTCGATGTTGAACTCGAACGGGAAGGAGCCCGCGTCCGGAAGCGTCACCGCCTCGATGTCGATGTCCGCCTCGCTGATCGCGGAAAGCTTCTCGTCCTCGATCGCTTGCGAAATGGCGTCCGCGACCAGCAGTCCCTTGACGCGGTCGCCGACGTCCTTGCGGAACCGTGTTTCGATCAACTTGCGCGGCGCGTGCCCGTGACGGAAGCCCGGCACGTCGGCCGTCTTCAGCAGTTCGGTGTATTCCTTGTCGAAGTACCGTTGGACGTCTTCCCGCGACACGGAGACCACCACGTGACGCTCGCACGCGCCGCGGTGCTGGACGTCGACGTCGAGGCTCAACTTCGTCAATTCCTCGTCGGCGTCTTCATCGTCCGCTTGTTCGTCCTCGGGGGCGCTATCTTCGGCGGATTGCAGAACGTCGTCGGATTCCGGGGGATCGTTGGGAACCATGTAGCTGTGTACGGTCGAGTGAAGGGAAAGGGAAGGGGGAAGAGCGGGTGATGGGGTTCGAACCCACGACAACAACGTTGGCAACGTTGTGCTCTACCAACTGAGCTACACCCGCTTCGGTACGTCGCTTCGGCCAAAGACTCCGCGAAGCCGCGTCGCCGGGCCGGAGTCCCGCAATTATAGAATTCGCGCTAGCACTTGCAAGGCCAATTGCGAGAACGCCAGTTGACCGCATCGGTGCATGCTCGTCAACGCCACCCCCCACAAGGGCGTGGTCGGTGGGCGCGAAGACGGAGGGAACCACGAAATATACGAAATATAGATAAGATGGGCAGAGACGAAGTCCGGGAACAATCGGTCTACATATAACGAGTGGTATAATGCAGTTCTACTGAGGATGCGGCGACGGTGTCTTAGTCTCCCAATCACACCTTTCACGCATTTCGTGCATTTCGTGGTTCCGCACATCTTCCGTCGGTCCAGGGCCGACGACGCGCTCCTATCTTCCCCCTTAACAAGGGCTTTTTGCGCATTGCCACCGCCGCGCGGCCGAAGTAGGATTGATTTTTGGCGACGCGCACTCGCGGATGTCCCACGCTCCAAGACCGTCGAGCCCTCGGGCAGTCAACCGGCACTTATCCATGCAGCCCAAATTGATCGTCGTCGGTGGCAAAGCCAGCAAGCGGGAGGTTTTGCTTAAGTTGCCTTGCACGATCGGCCGGAGTCGGGAGGCCGACCTGACCGTGGCCCACCCGATGGTCAGTCGCAAGCATTGCGAGGTCTTCGATCGCGGCGGCCTCGTGATGGTCCGGGACCTCGGCTCGCTCAATGGGACGTACACCGGGGGCCGACGGGTCCGCGAGGCGCCACTTCCGCCGAACAAGGAGTTTACGGTCGGACCGCTGACGTTCCGCGTGTTGTACGACTACGCGGGCGACCTCGGCGCGCTGCCGCCGGTCATTCCGGCGGAGGAGAGCCCACCGGCCCAGGCTGCCCAGGCGCCCTCGGCACAGGCTACCCCGGTTCAGCCGGCCCGGCCCGCCGATGGGGAGACGCTGATCGAGCCGCCGCGGGTGGCGGATCTCGCGGAGACGATCTTCGAGCCCATCGACGACCCGACGCCGGGGAGATCCACTCCGGAGCCCCCCCGGCCTGGAGACTCGGGTCTTGAGGGTTTTCTCGAGGACCTCAAGTAGGTGGGGCGACCAAGCCGCGACTCCGGTGGGCCTCGGTCGCCGGTCAAACGTAATTGTCGCGTCAAACCGTGGCAAGAAGGCGGCTTGCAAGGCCCACCAAGTCCCGGCGACCTCGACCCACCCACACGAACGGTCCGAGCTACAACGTGGACGCCTTGGCGAAGTTCAGCGTGGTGTACATCGGGAACACGCCGTAGATGCCTCGCGTGAACACCATCTCGATGAACTCGTCGGCCACGAGGATGGGATTCTTCGGAACGATCACGATGTCGGAATCGGAGATCCAGATCTCGTCGCGGGGGCAGGGATCGCGGCCGTAGAGCGCCGGACGCAGGTCGAGCTTCGTGGCCATCAATTGCCAGTCGTCCCCCCGGCGGAGCACGACGACTTGGCGCAGGTGGGCGCCGACGCGCCAACTGCCGGCCATCGCGATCGCTTGCAGCACGGTGGTCGGCCCGGTCAACTCGTACCGGCCCGGCAACGCCACCTCTCCCAAGACGTAGACGAACCGCGGCGCCCGGTTCACGAGCACCGGGATCACCTCGATTCCTTCGACCTCGCGGCGATAGGCCTCGCGCAATTCGACACGAAGTTCCTGAAGCGTCAATCCCTGGGCCTGCACGACGCCGACGGCCGGCAACGAGATCGTTCCGTCCGGCGTGACCCGCGCGGCCCGATTCTGGCCGCCGTGCCCGAATCGGGCGTCGACGGCGTTGCGCAGATCGTCCAACTTGCTGTTGACCCGAAGGGGCGAAACGGTGATCGCCGGGACCTTGTAGTACTTCGTGTAGAGTTTCTCGACCTCCTCGCGGAGTTGGGGCACCGTCAGGCCGGTAGCACGGACCTGGCCCAACAGACGCAGCGTGATGGTGCCGTCGGGCTGCAAGATCAGGTCGCGGTCGAGGTCCCGATCGGTGGCCGATTCCACCCGGACCTCGTCGCCCACGTTCAACCGGTAGGGATTCGGCTGCTCCTCGCGGGTGAGCCGGTAGACAAGGTCCAACTCGTCGTCCACTCGGAGCCGGTACTCCTCCACGTGCCTGGCCCGCGCGGGGCCGACGTACTCGCCCTGGGCGTACCGCTGCCACTGGATCAGCCGCGCGGCCTCCCAGCCCAAGCCTTGACAACCACAGCCGTCGCGGCAATCCACGCCGCAACGAAGATCCGACGTCGAGCATTCGCTCGCCGGACACTCCGTTGCCGGATGGGGCTCGATCGGCCCCCGCGGCGCGGCGTCCGAGGGCGCCGTCGTCGGCCGGGGCGTTTCGGGCGGGACCCCCTGGGCAATCGCGTACAGTAGCAGGCAACCGATGAGCACCGCGGCAATCGATATCGCCACGCGGCGGACCGCCGCCGGCAGTCGCGAAGGCCGGCGAATCGCGAAAACGTCTAGTTTGCTGGCCACGACTCTACTTCCTCGTGTTGTCCAGAAGGTTCCAGGGCCAAGTGCGAGCGGCCTGTTGAGGGCTGGCCGGCCGGCTCGGATTCGCCTCGCCCGCCGGCGCCGCCCTGGGCGTCGGCGGTGGTCGATGCGGATCGGGCACCTTGGCGTACGATTCGGCGAACTCGTTCGGATCGACCCATTTCGCCCTCGAACCGGACCCGACGCCGTCGGCCGCCAACCGCTCCTTTTCCTCGCGCGACGTCGCCCGGGCGAGCTTCCCGGCCCGATCGGCCAGATCGCCGTTGCCCAACTGGCGGTAGACCGCCGCGAGGTTCTCCCAGGCGGTCGCACTGGGATGGACCGACAAGCTGTGCTCCAGCGCGGCGCGGGCTTCCTCGGGGCGCGACTGGCGAGCCAGCAACACGCCAAGATCGTTCGACGCCATGTAGTTCTTCCGGCAAACCAGCAACGCCGCCTGGTAACAGGCCATGGCCCTGGGACCGGCGATCCGCGCGTCGGGCTGCTCGCGCAAGGCGAGCCAAGCGTCGAGCTTCCCCAGGGCGTGCAACGCCATCGATCCGGCCACTTCCGCTCCGGCGGCGGCCGCCAGTTGTTGCTGGGCAAACGTGAGGTAACGATGCACCGCCGCCATCGGCGTCACGCCGTCGACCGCCGCGTCCTTGAGCACCGGCGTGTGATGTCCGGCGACGATGCTCCGCAGGTCCAGATCGGCCTCCAGATGGGAACCTCGCGGAACGAAGTCCTCGGCCTCGTCCAACGCGGCCAGGCCGTCGGCCAACGCCCGGCCGTGCGTCACGCCGTGGTGCTCGGCATCCAGCCCCTCGGCCACCAGCCGCAATGCCTGAACGAACTCGGCCCGGGCCGAATACCGCGCGCCGCGGCCGGCCAACTCGAAGCCCCGCCGCGTGTGGACGTCCGCTTCCCGAGCGACCTCCTCCAATTGACGCGATCGCTCCCGTGGATCGAAAGGCGTCAGCAACGGCGTGTACGACGGGACCGGCGAGGCATCGTCGGAGAGACTCTCGACGGTAGGGGACTGTCCCGATTTTCGCGGCCCGTCGGACGTTGTGCCGTCAACTCGCGTTTCCGCCGCGAAAATGGGACTGTCCCCCTCGCGCCGCGGAAGGGGACACGGCTCCGTGGCAACGGGCGTCGCCGCGGCTTCCGACGACTCAACGGCGGGCAATTCCGGAGAGAATATCGCCGGGCCCTCCGCCGGGTCGGCTTCCGCGGGGAACGACGCCTGTCGTGGCCCCATCGGTATGGGCGGCGAGGGAGTCGGATTGCTCGACGCGCCGGGCAATAGACGCGGAGCACCGGGCAACTCGACGGGGGGCAGTCTGCCTGCGGCGGGCGACGATACCGTTGTGTCGGCCAGGGGGGGAGAATATGTTCCGGCCGACATGGCCAGCCAAGCCATGCCAATCGACACCACCGTCAATGTCACCAGGATCACCCACCGTGGTAATGGAGAGGGTCCGATGCGATCCATCATGGTCCCGGGGCTTCTTGCCCAATCGGTTAGTCCAACTTGATTCTCACGCGTCCTGAGGCGTCCGTACTTCGGTCGGATCGACCGGCGTTCGCCCCGGCGGTGAGCAAAACCGCGCTAGCCCGACCTCGTGGCGCGCCGCCCGGCGGAACACCCGTCATAGCCCGCGCCAGCCGCCCCGCGCATCCCGAAGATCTGTTGCGAAGAGCAAGGTTTCACCGGACACCTTGACCCGGCGATCCGACCCGTTACGCTGGTGACATGTTGTTGTTTAAGAAGAAATTTCTGCCGGCGATCCGCGAGGGACGCAAAACGCAGACGATCCGTCTGTGGAAGTGGCGGCGGATGCGGCCCGGCCAACGGAGCTACATCCCCGGCGTGGGGTACATCCTCGTCCGCGCCGTCGACGAGGTGCGACTCGAGGACCTGACCGACGCCGACGCCCAGCCCGACGGGTTCGAGACCGCCGACGCCCTGCGCGTGGAGATCGCCCGGCTTTATCCGGAGCAACTGGCCGATGGGCATCGTGCCTACCGTATCGCCTTCGAGGTGCTTCCGCCGGAGGAACAGAAGAAGTGATGCCGAGCTGCGGCGTTGGGTGGCATGTCCCTGAGCGCAGCGAAGGGCGTGGCCAAGTTGCGGCCGATGCCTGCCACGCCCTTCGCCTGGGGCTCAGGGACGTGCCACCCGGTTGCCGTGTTTCGCGGCCGCTCAGAGGCGATCACCCGCCAAATAACCGGTGCTGAAGGCGGCTTGAAGGTTGTAGCCGCCGATCGGCCCGTCGAGGTCCAGCAGCTCGCCGGCAAGGTACAACCCGCCGACGCGACGGCTTTGCATCGTCCGCGAATCGACGTCCTCGAGCGAAACGCCCCCGGCCGTGACTTCCGCCTTCTCGAACCCCAGCGTGCCGGTCGCGCGGATGCGAAGCCGCTTGACCGCCTCGACCAGCCGCACCCGCCCATCCCGCGACAACTCCGCCGCGCGACCGCCGGGGTCCACTTGCGCCCGGGCGACCAACGCTTCGGCAAGACGTCGCGGAAGCCAGGGGTCCAACAGACTCGCGATCTGCCGGCGACCCGCTCGGGCTGAGCCGGATGCCAAGATCGAGTCCAGTTCCGAGGGCGTCACGTCGGGCAAGAAATCGCACGCCAGCAACGGCCGCTTGCCTCGCGGGCAGACGCTGACGAACCGGCTGAGGTCCAGCGCAACCGGTCCGGAGAGGCCGAAATGGGCAAACAGCAACGACCCGCGGCGCTCGGCCAACGCCTCGTGGCGATCGGCGATCGCGTCGCCCGGCGCCGGCTCGTCCTCCGCCGGCAGCACCCGAAGAAGAACGTCGGCAATGGTAATCCCCTGGAGTTGCTTCACCCAGTCTTCGTCGGTGACGATGGGGACCAAGGCGGGCCGCGGGGGGACAATGCTGTGCCCCAGCGCGGCGGCCCAACGGTAACCGTCGCCGGTCGTGCCACAAGCGGGATAGGATTGACCGCCGGTGCTCAGAACGACCTTCGCGGCGGCAAGCGTCCGGCGCGAAGTGGTCAGGCGGAAGCCGGCGTCGTCGCGACGGAGGTCCACCAGGGATTCACCGACGGCCAGGGTCGCCCCGCCGCGGCGCAGCCGTCGCATGAGCGCGGCCAGAACGTCGCCCGCGCGATCGCTGGCCGGCAGGATTTTGCCGTCGGGTTCGGTCCGGGTCGCAACGCCTTCGGCGGCAAGGAGGTCGACGAGTCCTTGAGGATCTAGTGCCGCCATCGCGGAGTGGAGAAAGCGGCCGGAGGGACCGAATGCCTCGACGATCCCCCGCGCGTCGGTGGCGTGGGTGAGGTTGCAGTGTCCGCCGCCGGAGATGAGGATTTTCGCGCCGGGTTTGGGGTTTCGCTCCAGAAGAAGGGTATGGTACCCCCTTTCGGATGCCCGGCACGCCGCCAGCAGTCCCGCCGGCCCGGCCCCCACGACGATCACATCGGTTGTATTCATTCGCACGATCCCGTTCACGGGAAAACTTGCGTCGTCTCGCCGCATTCACTACCATTGCACATGGGACGCCACGCCGTGGCGGCCGAGAAGCCTGATCCGGAAGATACCTCTTTCATGGGAAACGAAACGATGAAACCTCTCACGATTGCGGCCCTCGTCGTCTTGTTGTTCAGCGTGTCCGTTTTTGCCGCCGAGAAGGCCCCGTCCGAGAAGACCCTGTCCGAGAAGGGATGGATTCGCCTGTTCGACGGCAAGTCGCTGGCGGACTGGAAGGCCTCGGAGCACGACGACGCCTTCCGCGTCGAGGACGGAGCCATCGTGGTCAACGGGCCGCGGGCCCACCTGTTCTACGTCGGGCCGGTCGAAAACCATGACTTCAAGAACTTCGAGTTCAAGGCCGACGTGATGACCACGCCGGGCGCGAACTCCGGGATCTACTTTCACACGAAGTTCCAGCCGACCGGCTGGCCCGACTACGGCTACGAGGTGCAGGTCAACGCCACCCACGGCGACCCGGTCAAAACCGGGAGCCTTTACGACATCAAGGGGATCACCGAGTCGCCGGCCAAGGACAACGTCTGGTTCACCCAGCACATCATCGTCCAGGGGAAGCGGATCATCGTGAAGGTCGACGGCAAGACCGTCATGGACTTCACCGAGCCGGAAGGTTTCAAGCCGCCGGCGAACCATCCGTTGCGGCGATTAACCTCCGGCACCTTCGCGTTTCAGGCCCACGATCCCAAGAGCAAGGTCTTCTTCAAGAACGTCATGGTCAAGCCGTTGCCGGAGTGACGGGCGGCCACCATTCACGACCAGGCGGGTTCGAGATCCAAGCCCGGCACGGCGATGTCGCAACTGTAGACCAGGTGGACCAGCGCGGCGACGCTGTCGATGCGCATTTTGTCGAAGACGCGGGCACGGTGCTTGGCAACGGTCTTTTCGCCGATGGTGAGCTTCGCGGCGATCTGCTTCGCGCTGTTGCCGGCCACGAGCAAGTCCATCACCTCGCGTTCGCGATGCGACAGGGAATCGAGCCGAATGTTGACGTCGGCGCACTGGGCCTGAAGACGGCGCCGCGCGGCGTCCCGATCGATCGCCTCTTGAACCCGGGTCAAGAGCGCCTGCCGGCTGAACGGTTTTTCGATGAAATCGATCGCTCCGGCGCCCATGGCCTTGACGGCCATCGACACGTCGCCATAGCCGGTGATGATGATCGTCGGAACGTCGATCCCGCGATCGACCAGCCGCTTCTGGAGGCCCAGGCCGCTGAGCCCCGGCATGCGAACGTCCAGGACCAGGCACCGCGGCGGCCCGGGAGCGTCCTCATACGCATCCAGGAACGCTTCCGCGGAATCGTAGACCTTCGTGTCGAAGCCGACGCTTCGCATGAACAGATTCAAGGACTCCCGTACCTGGGGGTCGTCGTCCACGACGTGGACCGTCGGTTGATTAACCATGGGTGGGCCTTTCTCGGCGATCGGCGTGGGGGCGATACGATCGGTAGTATATTCGTGGTATCCCAGATGGCGCGACAACGCCCATTCACTGGCGACGCGCCTACGATTATTACCGAAACGGCCGGATCTGCAAGTAGGGTGTCTGTTTCTCTTAGCCAAAAATGCGTCTTTCACGCCTTGTAAGCGTACATTACGAAGTCGCATGTGAGGGCGGCCGTGTTGAGTGATCGAAAGACGGCGGTGGATCCATCCCAGCCAACGCGAACCCCCTCAAATCGGGTCCCTCTTGCCAGACGGGGCCTCGCCGGGGTAAAGTGCGCCCGAGCCGCGCGCGCTCGCGCGCCACGATTTCCAGTTGCCCGCCGATGATCGACGATTCGCGAGAACGATCCGAGCCGGAAAGCCTCGAACTGCGGCGCGTCGAGGCGGCGTTGCGGGAGTCGGAAGCGCGCTACCGGACGATCTCCGAATTGACGTCGACCTACGCCTACCTGACCCACCTGGAGTCGGATGGCAGTCTGACGCTGGAGTGGGTCACGGGTGACTTCGTGCAGATCACCGGCTATACGCTCGAAGAAATCAAGCAATTGGGGGGTCCGATTCGGCTGATCCACCCCAGTGACCGGCCGGTGGCGGTCCAGCGGACTGAGCGTTTGCTGGCCGGGCAAGCGAGCATCGCCGAATTCCGCATCATCACGAAGACGGGCGAAACACGGTGGCTCCGCGACTACGGACGCCCCATCCGCGACGAGGCTCGCAACCGGACCGTTCGCATCTACGGCGCCGCCCAGGACATCACCGACCGGAAACAGGCCGAGCAGGCGCTGTGCCGGAGCGAGGAGCGGTTCCGAGTCGCCTTCGAGGAAGGCCCCCTCGGCATGGCCACGTTCATGCCCGACGGCACGCTCCACGAGGCAAACCACGCCCTGGGACAGATGCTCGGCTACGCTCCCGACGAACTCGCCGGCAAAACGCTCCGGGACATCGCCCATCCCGACGACGCCGCGGCGTGCATGGCGCTGCTGGCGAGGGCCGCCGCGGGCCACGTCTCGCGCGATGCCCATGAGACGCGGTGCCGGACCATGGACGGCCGCGATCTGTGGACGAGCGTTACGGCCACGGTCCTCCACGATCACGACGGCAACATGATGTGCATCCTGGCCATGTTCGAGGACATCACCGAACGAAAACAGACCGAGCGAACGCTCCGCCGCGCCGAACGCCTCGCCGCGATCGGCACGCTCGCCGCCGGCATCGCCCATGAAATCAACAACCCCCTCGGAGCCATCACCCTCAGCGTCGACGCGGTGGTCATGTCAGAGGACCGGCCCAACCGCGAGGAGATCCTCGGCGTGGCGTTGGAGAACATCCGGGCCAGCGCCTTGCGCTGCGGCCGAATTGTCAAGAGCATGTTGCAGTTCGCGCGCGACGACGTGTCGCGCCGTTCGTCCGGCGATTTGGGCGACGTCGCCCGGCGCGCGCGGGACATGGTGCGCTCTTTCGCCGCCAGGAGACAAGTCCCGCTGCGGCTGGAGATCGACGACGCCGTGCCCGAAATCGTCATGAACGCGACCGAGATGGGCCAGGTCTTCGTCAACTTGTTTTCCAACGCCATCGAGGCGTCCAAGCCGGGTGACCGGGTCACCGTTCGCGTCGCGTCCGCGCCGGAAGAAATTCGAATTGCCTTCCACGACCGTGGCTCCGGCATGACCGACCAGGAGATCGACCGCATGTTCGACCCGTTCTACACGTCGCGAGCCGACCAGGGCGCCGCCGGCCTCGGTTTGTGCATCAGCTACGGGATCGTCCGGCAACACGGCGGGACAATCGACGTCCGCAGCCGGCCCGGGCGAGGCACGGACATTACGATCAGACTGCCCTTGAACGCCGATTGAAAAGTGACGGGAGATGAACGTGGAGGAGTTTCGCGAGGTGCTTCTGGACGTGTGGCGGGAGGCGTGCCGCCACATCGAGATCGGCGAGTCGACCGGCAACATGGCCGCCATTCTCCAGCGGCACATGCCGTTGGAGCGGGTCCTCGTCCGGCACGTCGACCCCCAGCGAAGTTGCCTCGAAACCCTCGCGCTGCGGGCGGCCGGTCCCGACGGCCCCGAACTCGACGTCCGATCCGAATGCTCCGCCCCCGCGATGAAGCGGCTGTTGGAGTGGTGTCGGCGCGGCGAGATCGCGCGGCGCGACAGTGAGGTCTCGCTGCCGAGCGAGTTGCGATGCGTCGTGCCCTCGGGCATCGAAGGAAGCCTCCTCGTGGGTCCGCTAGGCGACGCTCGCCGGCCCGTCGGAGTCCTGCTGCTGGCGGCGCCGCCCGGGCGGTCCTTCACCGCGCGGCACGTCGCCCTGACCCGCGTCCTGCTCGAGCCCTTTTCCGTCGCGCTGGAGAACGACCGGCGGTTGCGCGAGACGGAGGCCCTTCGCGAGGCCGCCGAGGCGGACAAGCGGTCGCTGTTGACCCGGCTGGGACGCCGGCAGTTGGCCGATACGATCGTCGGCGTCGAGGCCGGCCTGGGCGCCGTGATGGAACGCGTCGAACTGGTAGCCCGATCCGACGCGCCGGTGCTGATCTTCGGCGAGACGGGCACCGGCAAGGAGTTGATCGCCCGGGCGATTCACGGGCGGTCGAACCGATCGGCCGGTCCTTTCCACCGCGTCAACTGCGGGGCGATTCCGCCGGAGTTGATCGACTCGCAACTGTTCGGCCACGAGCAGGGCGCGTTCACCGGCGCGGTCGAGATGCGCCGCGGCTGGTTCGAGCGGGCCGACGGCGGCACGCTGTTTCTCGACGAGATCGGCGAACTGCCCTTGGCCGCCCAAGTCCGGTTGCTGCGGATCCTCCAGGACGGACAACTCGAGCGCGTCGGCGGCCAGAAGGCGATCCACCTCGACGTGCGGATCGTGGCGGCGACGCATTGCGACCTGGCGGGCATGGTCACCGAGGGCCGCTTCCGCGAGGACCTTTGGTACCGGATCGCCGTGTTTCCGGTGTTCCTGCCGCCGCTGCGCGAGCGCCGCGACGACATCCCGGCGTTGGCCCAACACCTGGCCGAGCGCGCCGCCACCCGGTTCGGATTACCGCTGGTGAGCCCTTCGGCCGAAGACGTCGAGCTGCTGGCGTCCTACGCCTGGCCGGGCAACGTCCGCGAGTTAGCCGCCGTGATCGATCGGGCGGCCATCCTGGGCAACGGAAAACGCCTCGAGGTGATCACCGCGCTGGGCATCACGACCGACCGGCCGACCTCGATGCCCGACCCGGGACCGCCGCGGCAGGAACCCGCCCAGGCCTCTCGGGAAATCCTGCCTTTGGACGTTGCCATGCGCCGGCACATCGAGAAGGCCCTGGCGGCCACGGACGGCCGCATCGAGGGCCCCCACGGCGCCGCACGGCTCCTGGAAATCAATCCCCACACCCTCCGCGCCCGGATGCGAAAACTCGGAATCAACTGGCAGCGATTCCGTCCTACCGCAACGTCGGACTCTCCAGCACGCTGATGTGCTTGGCCATGACGTGCGCGGCCTGTTGCTCCGGCATGTAGCCGCGCACTCCGTTGACGCCGACCCAACGCTGCTCGTAGTGGCGAAGGTTCACCCCGGGCGCCGGGCTGACGTAACAGCGGACCTTGCCCGATTCGTCGACCAAGGCGTAACGCGGCGCCCCCTGCTTCGGCGATACCACCCGGGTCAGACGCCCGCGCCCGTCAAAACGATCCGACGGCGTGCTCGGCTCGGCCGCGTCGCGGCGAAGCGAGGCCAGTTGCTCGTTCCGCCGGTCGGTATCGGCCAGCATCCCGTTCACCGCGTCGTACCGCTGCCGGATGTCGGCGAAGCGATCGATCTTGTTCAATAACAGCCGGGCGCGGCCCCGCTCGACGGCCGTTTCGGCCTGGGCCATGAGCGATTCCGCCTCGAGCACCAACTCGTCGAACGTCCAGACCGTCGGCTCCTCGGCCACCATGATCGACAGCTCCATGTCGGCATCCTCCAGCCGCTTCTGGAACTCGTCGGCCGAGAGCGTTCGCGGCCCGGGGGAGGATGCCGCGGGCGGGGACTTGGCGGGACCTCGCCGCCGGCCGTCGCCGTCGCCGTCGCGGGGAATCGGTCGGGCCGGCTCGACGTCCGAAGCCGGGGCCGGGCTGACCAACGGGCTGGTGTTCT
This sequence comes from Planctomycetia bacterium, assembly GCA_026401055.1. GTDB lineage: Bacteria > Planctomycetota > Planctomycetia > Pirellulales > Thermoguttaceae > JAPLNP01. Next base: position 795 of record JAPLNP010000450.1, on the reverse strand, counting down.
CCGCCACCTTTCGCGAGCCGTCCGCCGCATAGTCCGGGTCGACCAGCTTGCCGTAGACCCAGCGGAATTCGCCCGACGGCGGGCTGATCTTCGTCCACGTCTGCCCATCGGCGGCGGCAGCGGCCGGCGCTTCCAGCGGCTCGACGAGTTCGCCCTGGTGCAGCCGAACCTGGATGACGTCGCGGATGTCGCTGAATTCGCTTCCCACCCGGGCGGAGACGTTGGCGCTAGCCACCTCGGCCAGGCCGTCGCCGCTGGGCTTCAGAAATCGACTCGATATCCAGGTGAAGCTGCCCTTGGGCGGACGGATGGCGTACCAGCCTCCGGGGTCATGCCGATACACTTCGACGACGTCGCCGGCGCTAAGTTTGGAGGTCGGATAGTAGTTCTTGCCCGGCCCGCTGCGGACATAAACATCGTCGGCGGCGACGTAAGCCTTGTATGGAAAGGTTTGCTCCCCTCGCGCGAGTGCGGTCGTCAGAATAACGAGGGGTAGCATGGCAGCGATCGGTCGGCGCATGATCTGCGTGCCTCCTTGCCGGAACCGGCGCGAGGTGAAAGGGTCGCTCGAAAGGCGTGGGAAAAGGTAGACCGCGGCCTTTTAGCGAAAACCGGCCCGCGGTTCAAGGTCAGTTTGGCGGAGATCAGCCCATGGGGTGCAAGACAGGGTTCGCGCTGGAATTTGGTGTTGCTGACCAGAGGGGGGGTGGTTTACAACATACGGCGTGGAAAGTGGGCAAGATGAAAATGCTGAGCGAAGCAAGGAGGCTTCCATGCCGCAACATGAACAGGATT
>JAPLNP010000465.1 GCA_026401055.1 Planctomycetia bacterium | reverse complement strand
CCCGGGCGACGGCCTCGACGACGATCTAAACGACCTGCTGGCCGAGCCGGAAGCCGAAAACGACGAAGAGACCACCGCCACGGAGGCTCACGAGACGCTCGACCCGGGCGTGCCCGAGAATTGGGATCTCAACGAGAAGTTCGTCGAGACATCGGTGCTGAAGTTGAACATCGCGATGATGAAAAGCGGGGCGAGAGCGACCGAGATCGACGCCCGACTGCGCGCGGCCCGCGGCCACTCCGACGCCCAGACGATCCATGCGTGTCTCGGGTTATTGAAGGAGGACTGCCAGACGTATTTGGCCGAGCAGGGCAAGGCGGCCGAGCAGTTCCACGATCGGATCGGCGAGCTGGGAGAGCTCAGCGCGCTGGGCGACGAGATCGAGATGACCAATCTCGAACAGGCCGCCCAGATCGAGACCACGCTGAGCAACCTCGAGAACATGGACTTCGAGACGGACCTGGAGGCGGCCAACAAGCGGCTTCTGGAGGAGATCAGCCACCTTCGCCGGGCGCGGCACAAGTTGCGCGACAGCCAGGACGAAGCCTTCCTCGCCATCGCCCGCAACGAAAACCGCATCGGCAAGGTCGAGAAGCAACTGTACCACGATTCGCTGACGAAGCTGGTCAACCGGATCGGGCTGGAGGCGACGCTTCACGAGTGGTGGGAGGCGGGCCGGCCGCGATCGCACTCGATGAGCGCGGCGATGTTGGACCTGGACCAATTCGAACGGATCAACGAGAAGCACGGCTCGCTGGTGGGCGACAGGATCCTCAATCGCCTCGCCGAGTTCGTTCGCTACCAGTTCGGCCCGGGCAATCTGGTGGCGAGGTTTTCCGGCCAGCGGTTCTTCGTCATGATGTGCGACGCCGGCCCGCGCGCGGCCGTCAAGAAAGTGGAGTTCATCCGCCAAGGGATCGAGAAAGCCACGTTTCTGCGGGACACGGAAGAGATCCGCGTGACCGCCGCCGGCGCGCTGACCGAGGTGAAGCCCGACGATGCCGTGCAGTCCGTGTTCGATCGGCTCGACGAAACGATTCGGCAGGCGAAGCACGCCGGGCCCAACCAGACGTTCGCGCACGACGGCAAGACCATCGAGCGGGTCGAGTCGCCCAACCTGGGAGCCAAGTACGCCGAGTTCCGGATTTGAATCGGTTGTCAGTTGTCAGTTGTCGGTGTTGGCGAGTGAACATTGGTCATTGAGACTTGGTTGTTGGACATTCCCCGCTTTTCGCTTTCCAGGAGCCCTTGATGTTTGACGAAACGGACCTTTTCCATCGCGGCGTGGCGCTGCAGGAGAAGAAGGACTACGATCGGGCCATCGAGGCATTCACCGAGGCGATCCGGCTCAACCCGAAATACTCCGAAGCCTACTACGGCCGCGGCAACGTCCACGAGGCCAACGGCCGCTACGACGACGCCATCGCCGACTACGACGCCGTGCTGCGGTACAACTCCAACGAGCCGGCGGCTTACTACAATCGCGCCGTCACCCACGGACTCAAGGGCGACCGCCCGCGGGCCGTTGCCGACTATACGAAGGCGATCGAGCTGGACCCGGCTTACGCGAAGGCGTACTACAATCGAGCGCGCGCCTACTTGGAGATGAAGCAGCCGGACCTGGCCCTGCGGGACCTCGACGCCGCCATCGCCGCCGATCCCAACGACCCGGACGCCTACGTCGCCCGGGGACTGCTCTATGCCGAGCGCGGCGAGTTCGACCGCGCCATCGACGACTATGACGCCGCGATCGGAATCGACGTCGGACACTCCGAAGCACACGGCAATCGCGGCAACGCCTTCGAGAAAAAGGGCGACAAGGCGACGGCCGTCGTCTGTTACACCGAGGTGATCCGGCTTGCACCCAAGGACGCCAAGGCGCACGCCAATCGGGCGATCGTCCACCTCGACGAGGGCCGGCACGACGAGGCCGTCGCCGACTACACCGAAGCCATCCGGCTGAACCCGAAAGACGCCAGAGCCTACCTCAGCCGCGGCATCGCCCACTCGAAGCGTCGCAACCTCGACAAAGCCATCGCCGACTACGGCGAGGCGATTCGCCTGGAGCCCAAGAACGTCGACGCCCTCGTCTGCCGCGGAATGGCCCTGGCCGCAAAAGGCCGCCGCGAAGAAGCCGTCGAGGACTACGATCGAGCGATCGGACTCGATCCCCAATGCGCCCGAGCTTACTACAACCGGGCGCTGGCCCACGGGCTCATGGGCAACACCGAGCGATCGATTGCCGATCACACCCGGGCGATCGAGCTCAACCCGACCGAGGCCAGGCTGCACTGCTACCGGGGCGTGGCACTCACGAAGGCCAACAAGGTCGTCGAGGCATTGGCCGACTACACCGAGGCGATCCGGCTCGACCCGGCCTACGCCAAGGCCTACTACAACCGTGGACTGGTCCACCGGGTGCAAGACGAGAACGAAGAGGCCGTCGCCGACCTGAGCGAGGCGATCCGGCTGAACCCCGACTACGCCCTGGCCTACCACAACCGCGCTTTGGTCTACGAAAAACAAGGCGACAAAGCCAAGGCGAAGGCCGATCTCGTGATGGTCCGGCAGTTGAAGAGTAGGGGTTAGGGATTGGGGGGCAGGGGCCAGGGGTAAGGGATTGAGCCTGTTCACCAGCACAAACGCCCGCCGACTGCGTCGGCGGGGTCGGTTGCCGTCCGTGCCATGTCGCAGGCAGGGGCCTCCTGGACCGACCCAAACGACGCGGACAACCTCGCCGCGAACCCCGAAGACGCCGAAACGCTGGAGCGGATGCGGGCGAAATGGCGTGAATTGCGGGAGTAGTGGTGATAAGATGGGTGCCATGTCCACGCTTGTCGTGTACATGCCTCGCGCCCAGTCCAAGGAGACCTCCATGCGTCTGCTCATCACTACGTGCATTTTGCTTCTCGCCGCGGCCCTTCAGGCCGCCGAGCCGCCGGCGGACGTCCGCCGGCCCAAGGACGAGGCCGATCTGCGATACTGGCTCCAGAACATGATCTGGCACCATCGGTTCTCGACCGACGAGATCACCGCGGCCACGGGCCTGTCGAGCGACCAGATTGCCGCCGCCCAGCGGAAGTTCGACGTCTTCCCGAAGACGAAGCCGCGCCGGGCTGACGACGCGCCGCTCTTGGTGCTGCCGTACCCGGGCGGACGCCACCCGCGGATCGGCTTTCTCGACGGCGCGATCCGGCCGCGGCGAGAGACGAAGATCAGCGTGTTCACGCCGTGGGACGACGGGTAACAAGGTGCTCGGCAAGGTCTACGGGGCGTGCCGCTCGTCGCGTGCCGATCGCTGGTTCATCACGACATGGGTACCTTGTTATCGCACCTGGGCGAATCCCGACGTTCCGTGCCTGCACTCCGATCCCCAGTTCCCCGACTGCCCGCCCGGCGAAACCCGACGCCTCCGCGGCTGGTTCTCGTTCTACGAGGGCAAGGACGTCGAGGCCGAGATTCGCCGCATCGAGGCGACCGGTTGGCGGCGGGACTCACCGTACCATGGAGCCATGGGGTGACCGTCTGCTCTCCTGCGATCCGAAAAAGACAACTCCATGGGTGAACGCAGCATTCCGATCGCACTGAGCCCCCGAAGGGCAGGATATGCACCCCCTTCCATAGAGCCGCTTCTGCGAAAACAGACTCTTCCGGGCGAGTTTCTCCTTGAAATACGGGCAATAACGTATCAGAATACGTAAACTATGGTTGTTTTCGCGGCATCGGTTCCCAAGCAGCAAGAGCGTGATTTGGCCAGCCGCGGGCTCGAACAGAATCGCGCGGGGGTGTATTCTTCTGATCTGTTGGGGGAGGAAAGCAATGTTCTGCAGAACAATGGTGAGCAGTCTCTTCGCGACAGCCATGCTGGGTTCGATCGCACTCCTTCTTACTGGCCCATCGGTTTCCGGATCCATGACCACGCCCGAGCAGCCCTACGAAGTGGCGTGGTCCCGGCAGATCGGGACGTCGAGTTCTGACGATAGCCATTCCGTCGCCGTGGATGGGGACCACAACGTATACATCGCCGGCTGGACTGGCGGTAGCCTGGGCGGGCCAAGCGTGGGCAATCACGACGCCTTCGTCACAAAGTTCGACTCCTCGGGTAACCTGCTCTGGTGCAACCAGATCGGCACACCGGATTATGACTATGGCAGTGCCGTGGCCGTCGATGGGGACGGGAATGCATACATCAGCGGGAGGACCACTGGCAGCCTCGGTGGACCAAACGCGGGCGATTATGACGCCTTCTTGGAGAAGTATGACTCGTCGGGGAACCTTAGCTGGTCCAGCCAAATCGGCACAGCAAAGTATGACGCAGCGTACGGTGTGGCTGTGGATAGAACTGGAAATGCCTACGTCAGTGTCACAACCGGGGGCAGCTTGACGGAACCGAACGCGGGATCGTTCGATGTCTACCTGGTCAAGTACGACTCTTCGGGGCACTTAGGCAGGGCGAAAAAATAACCTTTACAAATTGGTATTGGTAAATGTGGCGGAAGATGCGATGATCCGCGTATGCAAGATGCGAAAGTCGAGGCACGGATTCGCCATAAGTTTCGCTTGGTCGCTGTCGAACTGGAC
>JAPLNP010000349.1 GCA_026401055.1 Planctomycetia bacterium | reverse complement strand
CCAAGGCAGCCGATCGAATGTCCGGCTGCGGTGGGGGGGCTGGCTGGACTGTGGACAGACCATCGGCGTGGAATTCGATCTGTTTTCGCTTGGCCAGGGCGAGACCCCGTTTTCGTTCAGCTCTTCCGGCTCGCCGCTATTGGCCAGGCCGTTTTTCAACGTGATTACGGGCAAACAAGCGTCGGAACTGGTCAGTCATCCTGATTATCTGGAAGGCACCATCGACGGCCGTGTCAGCGAGTATTTCCACTCCGGTGGCGTCGACTTCCGCATGAACATGTGCTGCGAGGAATGCTGCCCGGACGTCTGCGACGAAGAAGTGCTCTGTGGCGGCGGAGAATGCAGCCGGGCGGAGGTTTACGCCGGCCGGCTCCGGGGGTTAGCGCGGCGGCATTGGCGGCCCGACCGATACCGCGTCGACCTGATTGCCGGCTATCGCGCCTATCGCCTCAATGACAGTCTGAATGTTCACGAGGACCTGGAGACCACCGGACCGGTTCCCGGAAAGCCGTACATCGGCATCCCGACGACGTTCGTCGTCGACGACGTGTTCCGCAGCCGCAACGAGTTCAACGGCGGCGAGCTGGGCATGATCGCCCAGTTCTACCGCGGCCGGTGGTCCCTGGAACTGTTGGCCAAAGTCGGCTTTGGAAACAACCGGCAGAACGTCTCGATCAGCGGTCACACCGCCATCACCGATCCCGAGGGCACGACGGTCGAGTACGACGGCGGCTTGCTCGCGCTGGAGGGGACCAACATCGGCCGCTACGCCCGAAACGACTTCGTCGTCATTCCGCAGTTGGGCGTGGAACTCGGCTACCAGGTCAACTGCCACCTTCGCGCGTACGCCGGCTACAACTTCCTCTACTGGTCGAATGTCATCCGCGCGGCCGAACAGATCGACATGTCGGTCAACCCGACGTACATCCCGGGCCAAGAAGACCCGCCGTCGGGTGAAGCACGCCCGGCCTTCGCGTTCCATGACTCCGACTTCTGGGCGCAGGGACTCAACGCCGGCCTGGAATGGCGATTCTAGCTCGGCGCGCGTCCTAATCGCGTCGTCGCTGGAACCGGACGAAGGCGGCCAACGCGAGCAGGGCCGTTGCCAGGGTCGCGAGGGTCGAAGGTTCCGGGACGACCAGATCCGCCTTGGAGATGTACTTCGCCTTGAGTCCCCACTCGCCGAAGTTGTAGTCCATGGCCGCGACGCCCGAGGCCAGGTCGATCTCGGCAAAACGATCGCGGTCGACCACACGGCCGCCGGCCGAGCCGACCTCGCACGGCTTGCCCTGGATGAACTTCAGCGGCTGTGTCTCCGTGACGGAGTAATGCCCGGGGCTCAAGCTGGCGAACTGGTAGTCGCCGCTCTTGTCGGTCAGAGCGGTCCGGCTCACGAGGTCGCCCAGTGTATTGATGCCCTGGAGCAAGATCTCCACGCCGGTGATGCCGCGTTCAAAGGAATCGCGCAGTCCGTTGTTGTTGATGTCGGCATAGACGTAGCCCGACAGGCTCGCCCAGTCATTCGCGACGCTGATCATCTCGCCGCCCACCGACGGCGGGCAGGCTAGTGAGCCCATCGCGACCAAGACGCAGGGCCCCCACCAACGAAACAAGCTTGTACGCAACATGGTATCGTCTCGCGAGTCAGTCCCGACCTCTGCCCTTGAACGCCTCTCCACACACCGCGCAGACCCTATAGGCAGAACAGTCTACCTATTCTCCAGAGTATTCCAAACGCCAATCCTTGCAAGCGCTATTCCAAGAATCACAGCAACCCCCCCGTGTCGTGGGTATATCCCTGGTGGGGATTATCCACGTGCGGCGGGTCGAGTTGCCGAAAGATTGGTGGGCCATCGAGAGTCCGCGGCTACCGGCCGACGCCCGAGGCGAGTCGGAACCAATCCACATCCCGGTCGAATCGGTCGGCCTGCCACGCTACCTCGGCCAGCAGCGGCCGCTTCGAATGCAACGCCAACTGCCCGGCGTTGCTGGCGACACTCGGGTCGCCCGGACGACGGCTCGGGTGGTTCAAGACGACGCCTGCCACGGGCAGCCCTTCGCCAAAGGCGGCCGCCGCCACAAGCGTCTGGAGCGTCTGATTGATTGTGCCCAGCACGTTGGGCGCGACGACCACCAGCGGGAAGCCGAACGCCCGGGCGAGATCGGCGACGTACAGATCGTCTCCCAGCGGAGACATCAGCCCGCCGACGCCCTCCACGACGATCACCTCCGAACGGGACCGCCAGCAGTCGATGCCGTCAACGAGTTGCCGGCGATCGAGCCGGCGTCCTTCGGCGCGGGCCGCAAGATGCGGAGCCAGCGGAGCCTCGAATCGCTGAGGGCAGACCTCATCGAGCGTGCCCGGGCGGCCGGCGGCTTCCCAAAGGGCCACGGCGTCGTCCGCCACCAGATTCCCCCCGACGCGACGGCACCCGCTGGCCACCGGTTTGTAGACGCCTGGGCGGTGCCCCGCCGCGAGCAACCCCGCGGCGATCAAGGCGGCCACGTAGGTCTTGCCCACCCCGGTGTCGGTTCCGGTCACAAACAGTCCGGGTGGATTCATGGGCATGGCTTCAGGTAGAAAAGAGCCAACCGATCGGGCAGCTTCCTGGTCGTGGACCTCAGCACCAGCGATTGGTGGAAATCGACCGGGGCCAACAGCAGGTATCGCCAGGCGAGACCCTGGCGGTTGCCGCTGAGACATCGCCGGAAGACCCGGCCGCTTTGGCCGAGAAAGCCGTCGAGGCTCTCCGCGGCCCAGCCCTCGGCCGGCTTGCCGTCGACGGTCAACTCGGCGATCGGCGGCGTGGGTGCTTCTGAAGCGGCCAGGACCAGCCCCACCCAGCGGCCCGAGCCCTACTGCCGAAAGAACTCGTCGGTCTCCTCGCCGCCCGGCTGAAAGACACCCCGCAGCCGTGGGCGACCGGCGATGTCCGCCCGGGTCTGGTCGGTGGCGGGCTCGACCGACAACTCCACGCCGACGCCCCCGATCGGGCGGCTCCCGCGGTTCGTGGCCGACACGGTAATCCCTCGGGCAAACGGCATGGCCAGCATGTTCGCCACGCCGTTGCGGTCCACCAGCACGTAGTTGTTGAAGTTGCCGCCGTCGACGAAGCCGGGGAACCAGAACCGCGCGGGCGCGGAGATAGCCGGCCGCGGTTCGCCGTCGATGGCGGCCTCGAGCCAGAGGTCGTTGCCGGCGAGCAAGCCGGCGACCGCTGACTTGTTCTCGCCGGCCGCCGCCGCGCTCGCGTCCGCCCAGAGCTTGACCCAGCGAACCAGGCCCGCGCCGTCGAATTGGGCCAATACCTCGCTCTTGCCCGGCGCGATCGTCTTGGACTCGCCGCGGATCCGCGGCGCGGGGTCGAACTCACGATGCACGCCCCACTGGATCACGTGCTGGCGATAGAGCGGCGCGGAGAGCCAGCCCCGCGGGATGCTCGTGATCCGGTCGTCGAACGTCGTGACCGACATGCCCTCGGGAAACGTGACGTAGTCGATGCGTTACTCCGCCTGTTTCGCGCCGCGGAGCACGATCGCAAGCGACTTCCGGTAAGCCAAGTACGTGAGCACGGGTCCGGCGTCTTCGTCGAGCGGCGGAACCTTCTTCCAGAGATCCCCAGGCGAGCACTCGATCCGAGGTGTCGCTTCGCCGTCGAAGTAAAACGCCAGGGTGCCCTCGTCGTTGCTCCTGGCGATCCGAACGACCGCGCCGGGGCCGGTCAGTTCGGCCAGGACGTGCTCGCCCGACGCGTCCCCGGCGATTCTCTTCGACACGACTGCGGACGTAATGCCGTCGGCGCGGGAGACCGTTTCCGAATTCATCAGCCGGTCGACCATCGTGGTGGCCGCGCGCGGGGGCTTCGGCTTCGACCAGGCGGCCAGGCCCGTGCCGTCGGGCGCTTCGAGCACGCGGAAGTTCCGGAAACGAATGACGCCCCCGTGATCTTGCGGTCCGATCCAGCCCCGCAAGTGCCGGTGCTTCAGCTCGGGGTGGTCGAGCGTGTTGTACTGCTGGATCAACTCGCCGTCGACCCACGCGGAAATCATCCACCCGTCCGCCTTGATCACGACGTGGTTCCACTCATCCGCTCTGCCTGAGGGGGCCAACGCGGGCACGTTTCCATAGATGGCCATCTGGTCGTGCTCGTCCAAAGGCCGAAACGGCGGGCCGTCGATGAACTGCACTTCCATGCCGTCGCCCGACGGCCAGCCCCGGCGCGGCGTGCGGATGCCGATCCCGGAGTTGCCGCCCTTGGCCATCTTGTACTCGACCGACAGCGTGAAGTTGGCGTACTCCTTCTCGCTTCGCAGATAGCGTCCGCCGCCGGGCTTGAGAACCAACTCGCCTTGGTCGAGCACCCAAGCGTCCTTGTTGCCGTCGGTCCACCAGCCGTCGAGGTTTTCTCCGTTAAGGACCGGTTGCCCGGGCGGCTCGGCGCCGCGGAGATCGGCCAAGACTCCCTTGCCCTTGACGAGGGCGAGCCCCAGCCCGAAACGGCGATCCGCCCCGACGTCGACCTGGTAAAGCTGCTTGCCGTCGACCGTCAGCGTCAGCTTTCCGTTCGCCCGGCGAATCGAGGCCGCGTGCATGGCGTCGCCGAGCGGCTCGACCTTCGCGCCGGCGGCCAACGGCTTCCCGCCGTCCGTGAGCGCACCGCAACTCTCGCCCTCGTGCAACCGCAGCGAAAGTCCATCGCCTTGGGGCGCCTCGGGCAAAGCAATCTTCCACGCGCCGCCGTCGGCGACCGACCACGCGAACCGCAACTCGCCGTCGCCGGCCGTGAAACCGGACAACAGCGGCGTCGAATCCTCGGTCCCGCAAAGCCGCCCCTCGGCGATCGTCCAACCGGCCGGCGGCTCCGCGCCGTAGTCCCAGCCGGCCAGCGAGTCGGGCCGCAAGAGCTTCGCGCCGAACGGCTCCTCGGCAAAGCCCACCGGCGACGCGAGAACGAGAATGCAGGCTAGAGACAAGAGAAGCACGGTCCGCGGGCCGGGGCGCGTCATGGCGGGTCCTACAATTCGAGGAACTCTTCAACCGCCTCGCGCATCACGGTCAGGTCGGGGTCCATGCCGGTCCACAGCTTGAAATTGATCGCCGCCTGCCGACTCAGCACATCCACGCCGTCGACCGTCGTCGAGCCGCGCTGCCGGGCCTCGCGCAGAAGCCGGGTGTCCGGGTCGATCGTCGCGTCGGCCACGATCGTCGCCGCCGTCAAACTGTCCAAGTCCAGCGGAACCCGGGCGTCCGGATCGTTCCGCGCCAGCGACGTCGCGTGGATCAGAATGTCGGTCTCCGGCGGGAGCACGAAATCCTGCGGCCACGCGACCCCCGAGGCCGACACCTTAGGCTCGCCCGAAACCAACTCCGCCAGCTCGGCGGCGCGTGAGGCCTTTCGGGCGACCACGGTAATTTCGGCCGCGCCGGCCAACGCCAATTCGACGGCGACCGCCCGGGCCATCCGGCCGGCGCCGAGCAGGACGACGCGGGCGTCGGCCGGGTCGGTATGCCGGCGAATCGCTTCGACCATCGCCTTGCCCTCGGTGTTTTCGCCCACGAGCCCTTCGTCATCGCGCGAGATCACGTTGACGACGCCGATCAGACCGGCCGCGCGGGAGGTCCGCTCCAGCAGAGCCACGACCGCCTGCTTGTGGGGTCCGGTGATGTTTCCGCCACGGAAGCCCATGGCCCTCATGCCGCGCACGGCGTCGCCGAGGTCGTCGGGACTGACTTCGAGCGTAAGGTAGCGCCAATCCAGCTCGTGGTGCCGAAATGCCTTTTCGGTCATGTACTGCGTGGGATTGCCGCCCAGGGAATCACCGAGCAGGGCGAGGATCGGCTGAAGCGAGGGACTGGACACGATCGGTTGTCGGTTGTCGGTTGTCGGTTGTCGGTTGTCGGTTGTCGGTTGTCGGTTGTCGGTCTTTCCACCTACCGTTTTTGCCGAGACGATCATCATTCTGGCCCACCGGCGACGCAAATGCAACGAGGCACAGATGGAGGACGGCGACCCACTCGCCGCGGGCGGCAAAACACACGTTCTCCTTGTCTTCTTTTCTTTCGCGTTTTCGCCCTTTCGCGTTTTCGCGATCCCCGCCGTTGACCGACTCCAGAACCTCCAAATCGGCAACGAGCCACACGCATGGGGCACGAAACGACGTTTCTGTCGAGTTATCGCGAAAGCGCGAAAGGACGAAGGCGCGAAAGAGAAAGAACAACGACGCTATTTTGTACACAACTCCGACCATCGTGACGACCGGATGTCGTGCCCCCTGGCTCCTATTGTTCTTGCCGTCGCGCAACGGCTTCCGCGCGCTGGGTCGCGCGAACGTCAATCACTTTCATCTGCAATTCGGTCCGGGCCTTGCTCGTCCAACGTTCCAGGAGATCGCACCACTCGCTTGCCTTCTTGTCGTGCAGCGCGAAGTCCCCGATCTGGTGCTCGCGGCACACGTTGGCCATCTCGCGGATCGCCGCGGCCTGATCCAGTAGCCGCAACGCAAGCTGGTCGAGCTTGTCGGGATTGTAGGGTTGGAGTGTCATGGGCAGCAAACCGGCCGCGATGGTTCGGAAAGGAGAGCGACATCCCCCGTGGCTGTCTATCCTAAACTGGCGGCGGGATTTTGTCGAGCAGCTTTGGGTAAAACCCGACGCGATCCGCACACTCCATTGTCGGCAGAAAGATCGTAAAAGGTCCATAAAATGTCCAAAACTATGATTGAAAGTGTGGCTGCTTTGTGCTAACGTGGCCTCCTGTGTGCTCCGTTCCGCCACCAGCGCAACCGTGTTATGCCTCTACAGGGTGGCCTGATCGGCACTTCGCGGCCCGCCACGGCACATCCGGAGGTGAGAAAAATGACTCGTGAAATGCCCTATTGGGAGTGCGATGACCCGGACCGTTCAGATTCCCCCCATCCGGGCGAGGAGATAGCGAACGGCCAGTCCGACGAGTGGGACCCGCCGGCGTCGGACCCCGGTCCGGTGAACGTCTGGGACGCCTTCGACCGCAACGACGAGGCGGCGGAGCCGGAGCCGGAATACGGCGATTTTTGGCCCGAACTGGACGACGCCGAAGACGCGTATTGAGGAGGAACATACCATGATCGCTTCGGGGACAATCAGCGAAATTCGATGCCTGCTGGAGGAAGGGACGCTCTCGCAGCGCTCGATCGCGGCCCGGCTGGGCGTGAGCCGCGGCACGGTCAGCGCCGTCGCCTTGGGGAAAAGGCCCGACCACGAAGCCCGACGTCGCCTGCGCGGCGAGGACTTAATCCCCCCCAGGGGCGTCCCACGGCGGTGTCCCGAGTGCGGCCGGCGGGTCCAGATGCCTTGTCTGGCGTGCTATCTCCAAAGCGCGAGGCAGCGGGGGCGTTGAACTGTCGTCGCCTGAGGGGTATCGTGGGCACAGAGTCCGGGCGTCTGCCCGAAGTCAGTCCCACGCGAACCACGACCAGGAGACGACGCGATGCGAGTACCACCGCCAAGCATATCCACGCTGCTGACGACGATCGTTTTGGGCGGCGTCCTGATCGGCCCCGGGCGGGCGGAAGACGTCCCTCGGGCCGAGCATCCCCAACCGCAGGCCCGCCGCGACGTCTGGTTGAACCTCAACGGTCCCTGGCAGTTCCGGTTCGACACGGAGGATCGCGGGCTGGCCGGAGAGTGGTGGACGCCGGCCGCGGAGTTCGACCGCACGATCACCGTGCCGTTCTGCTGGGAGAGCCGCCTGTCGGGCATCGCCGATCTGGGCGGCCGGAAGATCGGATGGTATCGCCGCACAGCCGTCGTGCCGGAAAGCTGGCGGGGCAAGCAGGTTTGGCTGCGATTCGAGGCGGTCGACTGGGAAGCCCGGGTGTGGGTCAACGGCAAGGAGGTTGCGCGTCACGAAGGCGGCTACTCGCCGTTCGCCCTGGACGTCACGAAACTCGCCGAGCCGGGAGCGACGATCACGATCGTGGTCCGGGCGTTTGACGCAACGGATACCGAGTTGCCCGTGGGGAAGCAACATGGATGGTACACGCCCACCAGCGGCATTTGGCAGACCGTCTGGCTCGAGGCCCGGCCCGCTCGACACGTTACTGACATCCGCCTGACGCCGCGGCGCCGGGGCGAGGCGTGGACCGTCGACGTCGAGTTGGACGCCGCCGGAGCGGACGGTCGGGCCAAGGTCGAGTTCGTCTCGCCGGACGGGTCTTTTCCCAAGCAGCAAGCGGACGTCGAATTCAAGGACGGCCACGGCCGCGTCCGGACCGAGTTGGAGGCGCCTTCGGCCAAGCCGTGGTCGCCCGACAATCCCCATCTGTACAATCTCGACGTCCACCTCGTCGGCGACGATGCCGCGACGACGGACACGCTGCACACCTATTTCGGTCTGCGCACGATCGAGTTGGGCCTCGACGAGAAGACGGCCCGCCAGGTGATCCTTCTCAACGGCGAGCCGATCTACCTCCGCGGCGCGCTGGACCAGTCGTTCAATCCGGAGGGAGTCTACACCGCGCCGAGCGACGAGTTCCTCCGCCGCGACATGGAGATCGCCCGGCGGTTGGGCCTCAATTTCCTCCGCATCCACATCAAGGCCGACGAGCCGCGGCGTCTGTACTGGGCCGACCGCGTCGGCGTGATGATCATGAGCGACATGCCGTGTACGTGGGCGCAGAGTCTCCGGGCACGCGCGGCGTGGGAGGAGACGATGCGGGCGACCATCCTCCGCGACCGCAACCACCCGGCGATCATCGCCTGGTGCCTTTTCAACGAGACGTGGGGCCTCGGCGGCAACGCCTACAAGACGGACAAGGACACGCAGGCGTGGGTCGCGCGGATGTTCGACGAGGTCAAGGAGAAGTTGGACCCGTCGCGGCTGGTCGAGGACAATTCGCCCTGTCTGTACGACCACGTTAAGACGGACATCAACTCGTGGCACTTCTACATCGACGACTACCGCCAGGCCCGCGAGCACATCGAGGACATCGTGGCCAACACGCGGCCGGGCTCGCCGAAGAACTACGTTCCCGGCCGGACCCAGGGCACCGAGCCGGTGATCAACTCGGAATACGGCGGAGTGTCGGCCGGCGGCGGCGACCGCGACGTCTCGTGGTGTTTCCGCTATCTCACCACGCTGCTGCGCCAGCACAACGTGATCCAGGGCTACGTCTACACCGAACTGAGCGACATCGAGTGGGAGCACAACGGATTTGTGAACTACGATCGGACGTCCAAGGAGTTCGGCTACGACGCTTTTGTCCGGGGCATGACGGTGGCCGACTTGCAGGGCGCGGATTTCATCGGCTACGACGCCCCGCCCGCCGTCGAGGTCGCCCCCGGCGAGAAGCTTTCGCTGCCGGTGTTCGTCAGCCATTATTCCCCGCGCCGGGAGCCGCCGAAGCTGCGTTGGCGGATTGTCGGCACGAACGATCTCGGCCAGCCGGTCCAGACCGATCCGCAAGAGGCGCCCGTGGCGTGGGAGCCCTATCGAGTCACGTTCCAGAAGCCGCTGGACGTCGCGGTGCCCGCCGGGCGGCCCTTCGTCGGCGCGGTCACGCTCGAATTGCTCGACGCCAAGGGCGAACGCATCGCGGCCAACTACGTCAACCTGATCGTGCGGCCCAGCGCCACGGGCGCCGCCGGCGAGGCGTCGACGGCGTCTCGATCGCCCCGGGTAGAGATCCTCGGCCTGCGGCTCGTGGCACTGCGATGGGACCCGGATGACTTCGCCGCGACGGGCTCGTCCACGCCGAGGACGAACTGGACGGACCGCCGCGGGAAGTTCGCATCCCCGGGCGACTGCGAGGTGCGTTACGACATCGCCTTGCCCGAGTTCGTCCGCCGCGCGGCGCCCACCGAGGTCACGCTGATGGCCGAGTTGGCCACGCGGGCGGATGGCCGGCGGCTGGATTGGCCGTCGGTCCGCCGCGATTTCGATTGCCCTCAGACTGAAGAGCGCAAGTATCCGGGCACGGTGAGCGTCAGTCTGATGGACAAGCCGCTTTGGCGGTTCGATCTTCCGGACGACCCGGCGGACTCTCGCGGCGTGTTGTCGCACCAGCGGCAATTCGAGCACGGCAGCTACGGCTACTTGATCGAAGAGAAGGTCGATCTGACCCGCGACGTCGCCTTCCGCGAGGCGTTGCGTTCCGCGCCGGAGGTGTCGCTGGTGTTCCGCGCGGTGGGGAAATCGGAGGACGACAAGTCCGGCGGGCACGGGTTGACGATCTACGGCGAGACGTTGGGCCGCTATCCGATCGACCCGACGCTGTTGATCCAGACCGCCCAGGACGTCGTGCCGCCCGTGGGACTGGCACCGAACCAGCCGGTGAGCGTGAACCGCTTGCTCGACCGGGTTCGCCAGATCGACGCGATC
Organism: Planctomycetia bacterium; assembly: GCA_026401055.1. GTDB lineage: Bacteria > Planctomycetota > Planctomycetia > Pirellulales > Thermoguttaceae > JAPLNP01. The sequence continues at coordinate 1,984 of JAPLNP010000349.1, read as the reverse complement.
CCGAGCGGCGAGTCGGGCGGCCGTGAGTGGCGTTACACGACCGCGAAACCCGGCGAGAACTGGATCGAGCCGTCGATGGACGATTCGTCGTGGTCGACGGGTAAGAGCGGCTTTGGCACGCCCGGCACGCCCGCCGTGCGGATCAACACGAACTGGTCGACACCGGACATCTGGCTCCGCGCGAAGGTCGATCTGGCGGCCTCGCCGATGGAGATCGTGCTGCGCTACTTCCACGATGAAGACGCGGAGATCTACGTCAACGGCAAGCCGCTCTTGCGTTTGTCGGGCTACGCCCGGGAGTACCAGCAGGCGACGTTGACGAAAGACCAGCGGTCGCTCTTCCACGAGGGGTCGAACACGATCGCCGTCCACTGCCACCAGACCGGCGGCGGCCAGGGCATCGACGTGGGAGTGCGCTGCATTGCGCTGGAGGGGGCGAAGTGAGCAATGGGTGCGTCTCGACGCACTACGAATCGGCAAGAGGGAATTGCGGTTGACACAATTCATGTGAAACCGGAGCGAGGCGATTGAGCAGGCAGCCTGAAAGCAAGCGGAAGACGGATTTCAACGACTGCTAACCCCGTACTAGCGAGACCCTAACGACGATGGACGATAATATCCAGGAAATGTACGCCCGGGCGAGACGGGCCTTCGAGATCGTCGAGCATTGGCCCCAAGAGAAGGCCGACGAGATGGAGTTGGCCGCCGGCTACCAGTGGCAGAAGGTAGAGACCGCCCGGGAACTGGCCCGGCTTGCCGTCGATGAGTCGGGCATCGGCGTCTACGAGGACAAGGTCGCGAAGATTCAGAGCAAGACCCGGGGCAGCCTTTGGGACATGCGCGGCGCGAAGACCTGCGACGTCGTCGAAGAAATCCCCGAGCGCGGCTTGGTCAAGTTCGCCAAGCCGATGGGCGTGATCGCCAACGTCGTGCCTTGCACCAATCCCGAGTCGACGATCTGCGCCCTGGGCGTGAGCATCCTCAAGACCCGGAACGCGATGATCGTCTCGCCCCACCCCCGCACCCAGGGCAGTTCCTACCTCACCGTCGAGCACGGCCGCCGGGCGCTGCGGAAGATCGGGGCGCCCGAAGACCTCATGCAGTGCATCAAGAACACCAGCCGGGAGAAGACCTCTGAGTTGATGAGCGTCTGCGACTTCGCCATCGCCACCGGCGGGGCGGCGCTGGTGAAGGTGGTTTATGAGGCGGGCAAGCCGTGCCACACGGTGGGGGCGGGCAACGTCGTCTCGATTGTCGACGAAACGGCCGACCCCGCCGCCGCGGCCAAGAAAATCGCCAAGTCGAAGACGGCCAACAACTCCGCCTCCTGTTCCTCCGAAAACGCCGTGGCCCTGCACGAGTCGATTTACGATGCGATGCTCGATGCCCTCCGGGCCGAGGGCGGCTACCTGTGCGGTACCGACGAGCGCGAGAAGCTCCGCCGCGTGATGTGGCCCGACGGGACCCATCTCAACCGCGACGTTGTGGCCAAGCCGGCGCTGGTGATCGCCGAGATGGCCGGCCTGGACGTGCCCCGGGACACCCGGTTCATCATGGTGATCGGCGAGAAGGTGGGGCCCGAGGACCGCTTCTCCGGCGAGAAAGTGAGCCTCGTGCTCACGGTCTGGAAATGGACCGATTTCGACGAGATCGTCGACCGGGTCGGCCGAATCCTCAAGTTCTCGGGCGAGGGCCACTCGGTGTCGATCCACAGCGAGAACCGCCAGCGCCAACTGGAACTCGCCCGGCGGTCCAACGTCGGACGGGTCAACTGCAACATGCCCCACGCCATGGCCAACAGCGGAAGCTGGTTCAATGGCCAGCCGTTCACCGATTCGCTCGGCTGCGGCACTTGGGCGGGCAACATCACCAGCGACAACATCAACTACCGGCATTTCCTCAACTACACGTGGCTTTCCACGCCGGTCGCGGAGAAGATACCCACCGACGAGGAGCTTTTCGGCGAATACTTCAAGAAGTGGGG
>JAPLNP010000434.1 GCA_026401055.1 Planctomycetia bacterium | reverse complement strand
CGTTCGCTGCGCTCACTACGCTCCGCAACGCCCCCCAACAGCAACCCTAGAATCCACCTTAAACACTCCGCTTTTCTGTCTTGACAACCCCGACCACCTCAAGGCATGCTGCTCGGTACACCAGCCGGTGCCCGCTCCCGCCCCTTGCGGCTCCCAAATGTTCGTCCCGAGCGTCATGCCATTGAAGTTTTCCGAGAAGATCGTCGTTTGGGCGGCAAACGCCGACGGCGCGAGAGATAAGCCGACAACCACGAGAAAAACGACGGCAACGCTGGCTAGAGTGTGTCGAATCATGTCGTTGGACTCCTTGCATCTGAGGTCAAATGAACCCGATCCACGCAACGTAGACGACGCCTCGACTGCTCCGTTTCGTAGCGGCCAGAACCCTCCTTTCGTTTAGCTGATCCACCGATGTCGCTTGGACGCGCGGCGCTCAACTCTCACGGAGTGCAAGTCGATGCGGCCCAAGATACCAAGGCTGTGTGTGATCTGTATTGTCGTAACGCAAGAACTGCGTAATTTGGATGACGCGAACATCCACCTTAAAAACCTATTTTTACCTACTTGCCGCCCATTTGTCCAGTATTTGCTGGGAGAAGCTCCCCGAATTCGGAGACGTACTGGTCCTGGCGAAACATGTCCCCTCTCCCTCTGGGACAGGGTTAGGGTGAGGGATTTGCCTTTACCAGTCGGCCCAACCACCCTCACTAGTACCATCTCCCGGGGGGTGAGTGAGGGTAATTCAACGGTATTGGCGCCCACGCCCCGGTCGTGGCGGACCGGAAAGAAACATGGTTCCGGACGCCAGGCTTCGCTAGAATTGGGGGACGCCTCGTGTCGGGCGAAGGCCGGATTTCCCGGTGACCAACGCGGCAACCGGCATCCCCCATCTGACGTGGACGTTCACCGGTAACCGTTTCCGAGACATCGTATCCCCGAGAGACTTGCGGAAATGCCCATCTACGAGTACCAGTGCGGCGACTGCGGCGAGCGATTCGAATACCTGGTTCGCGGCGAGGACAAGCCCGAGTGCCCGGCCTGCGGCGGCCGGAAGTTGGACAAGCAGATCAGCGCGGCGTCGACCCATATCGCCACGGCGCGCGGCCCGGGCTGTCCCGCCAGGGACTTCGGCGCCTGCGGCGAGTCGCGGTGTCCGCCCGGCGGCTGCGGCGGCATCGGCTGAGGCAGCCGCTCACCGATCGGCGAAGAACCGATCGACCGGCTCGCCGCCGCTTCGGGTGCAGAGGGCCTGATACAACTCGGTGTCGATGTCGTTGGAGATCAGGTGAACCGCCCCGTCGGCCGCGAGGAAGTGCGTGCCGGTCGGATGGTAGCTGCTGAAGTTGTGGTCGACGGCTTCCACCTCGTGTTCGGAGTTGGGCGGGTAGGTCGCCTCGCCGGTGACCCGCCCCGGCGCGCATTCGCCGCCGCTGAGGACCCCGACCCACGTCGACGGCGCCCATTTCGACGACCGCTCGCCGACGACAAACGTGTGACTCAAGCCGTCGGTGATCTCGCCCAAGCGGAGTCCGCGGTTGAGGAAGAACGCGCCGTTGCCGACGCACTGGGTCGTCGAGCAGACCTGGTGCATCTCGTCCGAGCCGAACACGCCGAGGTAGTTGCTCGTGGCCAACTCGGTCGGCGTGAAGCCGCCGCTGCCCACGTAGGGACCGCCGCCTTCCATAACAAACGTCTTCGGCCCGGTGTCCGAGGGACATCGGTACGAGGCGATCGCCGTGACCCGGGCCGCGGCGTTGGCCGGGTCGGTCATCGGCAGGTCGAAGTGCACCAGCGTCCTGGACACGTCGCCTTGCTCCATGTAGGGCAAGATGGCCGCGCTCCAGGCCCAGCCCGGCAGACCGAACCAGTGCGGCTTGCCCGTGGCCGGGTCGTAGCCCTGCCAGCCGGCCGGCCATTGCCGCCGCGAGTCGTGATACAGGTGCAGGCCGATGCCGATCTGCCGCAAGTTGTTGGCGCACGAAACTCGCCTCGCCGCCTCGCGCGCCGCCTGCACCGCCGGCAGCAACAGCGCGATCAGGATCCCGATGATCGCGATCACCACCAGCAGTTCAACCAACGTGAACCCCAGGGGACTGTCCCAGTTTTCGCGGCGCGGTGGGCGTCGTTGTGCCGACTGCCGTTCTCGCCGCGAAAATGGGACTGTCCCCTTTGCACCGCCAATCGAGCCGCGAACGGTTGCGGGACGCCGAACGTGCGTGAACATCGCAAGATCCTTCCCAAAGCGTGAATGAGCGCAAACAGAAGACGAGCGCAGCGCAAGACGCGCCGCGGGCTCGACGTCGCGAAGAAGGGTTCACGCAAGAACGGGCGGAGCGCGAGGGTGCTGGGGGCCGGCCGGCGGCGCGGAGTGCCCGAGCGCGGCGACTCGCGAAACCAACGCCTCCAGCGGAGTGATCGTCACTTCGCGAACCGGTTCGGAAGGCGCCGGCTTCTGGGCCAGGAACGCGCAGACGGCGCAAACGTGCGCGGACGAGAGATTCGACGGCCCCGCCACGAGGCCGCACTTGCCGTCGGCCGGTTCGTTCGAGCGGTGCTCGCCGTGCTGGTGCTCCGCGGACCCGGCGCAGTCGCAGCCGGACGTGTGTGCGTCGCGCGCCGGATGGTCGTGAAAGCGATGCAACAGCGTGCCGGCCGACACGTAGGCGGCCAGGACGACCAGTGCCGTCGTTTTGCGGATCGCCGCGGTCACAAGATGCTCCAGGATGCCGCCGAAAGCCCTGCCCCCGGGAACGGCGGCGAGACAGTTCCGTACCCCATCATCCTACTGGAGTCCGGGGGCGGGGTCAAGCCTACGGTCGGACCTTGAGCTTCGCCAGGTAGATGCTCGTGCGGCCTTCGTGGCTGGAATAGTAGCTGACCCAGAGCGTGTCGTTGTGCCAGACCATGCCCGGGTAGCCCGTGTCGCCGCCGGAGGGCAGCGCGACGAGTTCCTCGAACGTCCCGGCCTCGGGGTCGAGCAGGCCGAGCGACGTCCGCTCCTTGTCGTAGAGCCGGACGGCGGCGAGGATGTGGCCGTCGGGCAGCTCGATGATCTGCGGGCCGCCGATCGGCTGCTTGAGTTCGCGGAACGTCCAGTCCCGCAAGTCGCCCTTGGCGGTGCCGACGATCCCGCCCCTGGGCGGAACGGTGTCGCGGCGCACGAGCACGACCGCCGTGCCGTCCTTGCGCAATAGCATGGCCGCCTCGTTGACGGCCTTCTGCGGCATGAGCTGCGGAAGGAACGTCTCATAGTGCAGACCGTCCTTGCTGCGATACAGCCGCTCGGTCCACTCGAATCGCTTCGCGCCGCTGTCATACGCCAGCCCGTAGGCCGTCCCGTCCGGGCTCCACACGACCCGCCAGAGCCACCAGTTGAACTCGCCAACTTTCTCCGGGCCTTTCCAGTCAGTACCATTTTCCGACGTGTACGCATACGATTGCCGCGTCGCGTGATCCTCCTTGGGCGCCAGCGCGCAGATCAACAGCAGCCGCCCGTCGGGCATGACCGAGAGCTTCGAGTCGCGCAGATCATCATCATCGTCCGTGCCGTACTTCAACAAGGCCGCCGACGTCCACGTCTCGCCGTCGTCGGACACGAGCACGCGGACCTTGCCGGCGGGCGCCGTGTACATGTGCGAGGCCGCCTCGCGGAACGTCAGGTACCACTTGTCCTTGAATCGAACCAGGTCGGTGAAGGCATTGTGCGGGGCCTTGTCCCACACCTTCTTGACGCCGAGCAATTCGAGTTCCACCGGCGGCTTGGCCGGCGCCGGCGAGGCAAACGAGGACAATGTCGCAACGGCAAAACACACGGCGCAAACGAGTCGCGTTTTCATCGGTCGGGTCTCCTGAGGTTGAGGATGGAATGATTCGTGGGCTCCCTATCGCGTCATCGCGCCCACCGTCGCGCCGGTCGCGCGGAGGTAATCCGTCGGCGACACGAGGATCTGTGTCCCGCGGACTCCGGCGGAGACCGAAATCACGTCGTGCAACTCGATCTCCCCGGCGGCGTACACCGGGTAGTCCTTCTTACAGCCCAGCGAGGTCACCCCGCCACGCACGTAGCCGGTCAAGGCCTGGACTTCCTTCAATGGGACGATCTCGACGTTGCGATCCCCGCTCAGCCGGGCAAGGGCCTTGAGGTCCAATTCCTTGTCGCCGGGCAGCACCGCCAGCAGCACGCCGCCGCGATCGCCCCGGGCCACGAGCGTCTTGAACACCTGCCCGTGTGGCAGCCCAATCTCGGCCGCCACCTTGTCCGACGACAAGTCATCCGGATCGAACCGGTACTCCCGGAGTTCGTAACGAATGTCCAGCCGGTCAAGGATTCTCGCGGCGTTCGTCTTCATCGTAGTGGATCGCCAGCCAGACGGTCGGCTCGCGCGAGTCGGTCCACGCGACGCGGTGCCGGACGTGGGCCGGAATGTTCAGGTGGGAACCGGGGCGAAGCACCACGGGCTCGGCCTCGCCCTCGAACAACATGCCCGCCGAACCGCGCAGCACCAGCACCCATTCGTGCCACCGCTGATCATACCAGAAGCCCTCCGGCGAACAATGCCCCCGCGAGACGATCCGCTCGACCCGAAAGCCGCTCGCGCGAAGGACTTCCGTGAACTGCTCCTCGGGCAAATCGCCGGGCAGGTCATCGAAGAAATTCCTGGCGTGCATGTTGAACGATCCCGGGGCGAGCCGATTGGGTGGCACCGACGATTTTCCGCGACAGGCTGTCCACTAGCAGAGGACTCGTTCGGAGAATCGTCGGTGTTGCGGAGCAACAAGAGGATTTCGCCGCGTTCCACCTAACGGCGCGCCGAGCCACTCTGATCCTCCCGGTGCTGCGCAACACCGACGATTTTCCGAACTCGTCTTCTCCAAGGGAGGGCCAACTCCGGAGAATCGTCGGTGCCACCCGGCGGCTACTCGAGCATCGACTCGTCCAGCTTCTTGTTCTGGGCCGCTGGACTGCCGCTGACCGGAGGCTTTCCCGTCAAGGTGCTCTTCGCTTTGGACCCGTCGGGCGTCATGAGCAGGGCATAGACGTTGTAGTCCATCTTCTCGTTGAGGAACTGGACGTGCCCGTCGCAAAACGTCGCGACCACGCCGCCGGTGTGATAGCTCGACGGCCGGGCATGATCGTAGGCGCTATACGGGTCGGTGAAGTCCGTCGCCACCCCTTCCCCGTCATAGTCCTCGTTAATGTCGAGCACTTTCTTTTCGACGTCCTTGGGGTGCTGCCACCACACCATGCCCCAGTTCGGCTCTTGCAGGTTGCTGGTCGCAGTCGGCCCGGCGTACGTCGCACACCATGAGGCCGCCTGATTGTTCTCGGAGATCAACAACGTGTGCGCCGTGCCGTCCTTGATGTCCGACATCGAGACCGTCACCACAATCATCCCATTGTTCTTGCCACTGCTGTCGAAAGGATAGCGGTTGTGAAACACGCCATTGGCCGACCAGTCGGGCGGCTTCTTGTTGGCGGCGTCGCCGATGCCGTTGTCCTGCTGGCCGCAGTTGGCCACGTAGCTCAGCGGCGCGGGATCGGTCGCGGCCTTGGCCGGGCAGGCGAATAGGTCCACCTTGACTTGCTGGGCGGTACCGCTTCGCCATGCGTCCCACAGATCGGCGCGGTCGATTTGCTGGAGAATCATGACCGGCCAGCTCCCGCCCGCGGGGAGCGGCCCCGGAACCCGGTTCACGTAGCCCGGAAACTGCTGCTTGTTCATCTCGTACTGAAGGACCGCCGCCCCCAGGTTTTTCTGGTTGTTGGTACACTGGACGACCCGGGACTTGGCCCGGGCGGAGATAATCGCGGGCGTCAACAGGCCCATCAGCATCGCGATGATCACGATGACGACGAGCAACTCGACGAGCGTAAAGCCTCGGGTTCGACGGTGTGGCGTGTTCATGGGGGATGTCTCCTCAATGCCCTCTGCAGAGTGGGTCGAGCAAACCGTGCCGCCGGCGGACCTGTGCCACATGGGATTCCGGCCGACCGATGGCCGGCGGCCTCGACCCACCCTTCTATTGTCACAGAAACCTCCGAACAACGCCAGTCGGCGGCGCCGTGAGCAAACGGCGCCGGGCACCTTTTCCCGCTGGGCACCTCGGTGTATATTGCCTATTATACGTGAGTGTCGGTAGGTTGCCCCCCGGCGGGCAGCGATCGACGCCATCGTGTGTACCGTCACCCCACGATACGGGGGTTGCTTGGCCGGGCAAATCAACGGATTTCTTTGAAAAACGCTGGAATCGGACGGCGAATTGTGAGAGAATAAGTACAGGGCCAGGGCCGCGCCTGTGAATCCGTGGGAGAAACGTGATGAAAACGCGAAGACAGAGAGAAGGCTTTACGCTCGTCGAGTTGTTGGTGGTCATTACCATCATCGGAATGTTGATGGCCCTGTTGTTGCCGGCCATCCAAGCCGCCCGGGAAGCAGGTCGCCGTGCCCAGTGCATGAACAACCAGCGGAACCTGGGCTTTGCCATGCTGAACTACCAGGCGGCCAAGGGAGTGTTCCCCGGCATGATCAACGAGGTCGGAAAGTACTCCACCGGCCTGCCCTATTTCGGCAGTTGGATGGTTCCGATCCTGCCCTACCTGGAGCGTGCGGACGTCTATGAGTTGTGGACGAAGCTCGACCCCACCACCAAGAACCCGCAACATTTGATCTCTGACCTCAACGGCAAGCCGCAAGGTTTCGTGAACATCCCGCTGTTGATTTGCCCGAGCAATCCGACCGCCGCCAGTCCCGGCCAGGCGCCGAACGCCTATCGCGTCAACGCAGGGCGTCGTGGACCGTCGTCGCGGGTCGTCAACACGGCGTCGACCGTCGAGGATACGGTCGCCTGTGGCGTGTTCGACATGGTCTCGCCGTCCCTAGCCGCGACGAACCCCCCAGTCATCAAGAACACCGCCATGTCGATCGACGGGATCCGTGACGGGGCGGCCAACACCCTGATGCTCAGCGAGAACACGCGAGCCGGCGATTCCTGGACCGCCGGCTACAACCTGGACTTGGGGAATCTGTGGAAAAGCGACGTTCCTTACGACGGCAAGACGGACACCTTCTACAAGTGTGAAGCCGCCTTGGGCTTCCGCATCCCGGACTCCACGACGTCGCCCGAAGGACTCGAATTCCCCATCAATGTAAACGTCGATGGCCGCACCAACGGTGAACCGCGAGGAGCCAGCCCCGGGTCGTACCATTCGGGCTTGGTGATCGTGACGTTCTGCGACGGTCACGTCAGGCCGCTCGACCAGGGGATCGACCCGAACACCTACTTGCACCTGATCACCCCCAATGGCAAGAAAGCGGGGGAATGGGCGCGGGGTCTGGGCTTGGCCTACTTGGGCGACATCAAGGTCTTCTACGGCGTGCTGGACGAGGACTAGCCGGCAACAGCCCTGGTGCAACGTCGGACGAACCACCAACCCCTCGGCGCCGCCGGCGCCGGGGGGTTTTCGTTTCTTGGCGGCCGCCTTTTTCGGAGTGCGGCGATTTATCGCCGCTTTCTTTCGGCGGACGCGAGAGACGGCGTTCTCGTTGTGTGGGCGAACTTCCGCACCGTCCGTTGAGGATGGACCTCGTGAAAAAGCGGCGATAGATCGCCGCACTCCAAAAGGCTCCCCTGGCGAAGCGACCGGAGGCGGCTAGAATAGTCGTAACCACAGAACCGGGGAGAATGTACGCCATGGCCGACACACCGGCGAGGACGCCGCTTTACGATTGGCACGTCGCCCACGGCGCCCGAATGGTCGACTTCGCCGGCTGGGCGATGCCGGTCCAGTACGCCTCGATCGTCGAGGAGCACAACGCCACGCGAGAGGCCGCCGGCCTGACCGACATCTCGCACATGGGCCGGCTGCGGTTCGAGGGGCCCGGGGCGGCCGTGTTCCTGGCCGAAACGCTCACCCGCCGCGTGGCCGACCTGGGCCTGGGCCAAATCCGCTACTCGCTGGTGACCGACGAGCACGGCGGCATCCTCGACGACGTCCTGGTCGGCTACTACCACAACGACTACGGCCAGCCGTTCTACGTCATGGTGGTCAATGCCGGCAACCGCGAGAAGATCGTCGGCTGGATCGGCGCCCATCTGCCGCCCGAGCGCGCGGGCCGGCCCCGGCACGAGGTGGTCTGGTCCGATTTGACGCCGCTTTGGGCGATGTTCGCCATCCAGGGGCCGCGGAGCGTCGAGCTGCTCCAGCCGCTCGTGGACGTCGACCTGGCCGAGATGCGCTACTACAAAGGCGCCCAGGTCCGCCTTCTGCACCCGGCCGCGCGGCGTCAAGGCGGCATCATCAGCCGGACCGGCTACACGGGCGAGGACGGCTTCGAGTTGAGCATCGGCGCCGACGTCGCCCATGACCTCTGGGACGTGCTGATCGAGTTGGGCAAACCCTTGGGGGCGAGGGCCACCGGGATCGGCTGCCGCGACACGCTGCGCCTCGAGGCCGGCATGCCGCTCTACGGCCACGAGCTCACCGAACAGATCAACCCGTTCGAGGCCGGCCTCGGCTTCGCCTGCCACCTGGTCGGCTACGATTTCCCCGGCCGCGACGCCCTGCTGGCGATCGAGAAAGAGCCGCTCGGGCGAACCCGAATCGGCCTGGAACTCACCGGTCGCCGGGCGGCTCGCCAGGGCGCGACGATCCTCGTGGGCGACCGGCCGGTCGGCGAGGTCACCAGCGGCACGTTCTCGCCGACGCTCCAGCGCCCGATCGCCATGGGCTACGTGCATCCCGAGGCGTCCGCCCCGGGCACGGAGTTGGTGGTCGACATCCGCGGCCGGCCGCACACGGCCCGGGTCGTCGAACTCCCCTTTTACCGCCGCAAGAAGAAAGGAACTAAGAAGTGAGCCCGGAAGAACTCCTGTATGCCAAGACGCACGAATGGGTCCACGTCGAGACGGACGCCGCCGGGGCGAAGATCGCCACGGTGGGTCTGTCGGCGTTCGCGATGGAGGCGCTGACCGACCTGGTGTACCTCGACCTGCCGCCGGTGGGACGCGAGGTGAAGGCCGAGGAGCCGTTCGGCGAGATCGAGTCGGTCAAGGCGGTGAGCGACCTGTACAGCCCGGTCGATGGCGAAGTGGTCGCCGCGAACGCCGCCGCGGCCGACGATCTGGAGCACCTGGCCGACGATCCGTACGACGCCGGCTGGCTGGTGAAGATCAAGGTGACCGACGAGTCGGGCCTGGCCAAGCTGCTGGACCACGCGGCGTACCGGAAACAGTGCGAAGAGGAGGGGTGACGCCGGGCCTCAGTAGATGCCCGCCTCGATGGACTCGGCGCCGGCGCGGGTGGAGAGGTACTGGTAGATGCGCCAGTCGATGGTTTCGTCCAGGAGCGTGACGTGCCCGTCGCAGAAGGAGAACTGCGAGCCGCCGGGGTGGTCGCTGCCGAAGGGCACGTTGTTGTCGTGGTCGTCGGCCATGCAGAGGATGCTGCTGTTGATCGGGTGCAGGGTGGAGCGCAGCTCCCGTCCGACGGAGAGGCTGTTGGGGTCATTCTTGCGCGTGGCGCCGCCGAACCACCAGGGGGACGGCCCGCCTTTGCACCCGTCGCCGTAGTTCACCGAATCGCCCCATTTCGACGGATGGTTGCTCTCGCCCACCACGAGCGTCGAAGACGAGCCGTCGGAGATGTCGCGGAGCTTGGTGTAGCTGTTCATGTACATCACGCCGTCCTCGTAGATGTCGCCGCGCCATCCGTGAGCCCTCATTTTTTTGCCGCCCACCACGCCGTGATAATCGCGGCGGTCGATTTGCCGGGGCTCGGTCCATTTCGACACGCTGGGGCAAATGTAGATTGGGATTCGCGTGGACTCCAGGATCGCCATGACTTCCGCCGTCTGCGACATCCACCGGTTGGGCGACGCATAGTCGTATAACTTGTTGACCTGATCTTCCTCGAAGTACGGGAGAACCGAGAGATAAAACGACGTTCCCCGGCAATCCGCCGCGCACTTCTCGATGTTGATGTAGTCGATGATCGTGCCGGCCGGAAAACAACCGTAGGCCGCGTTGTAGTTGTGAATCGCCAGCGTGATTTCCTTGAGGTTCTTGCTGCACTGCATCCGCCGCGCGGCTTCCCTCGCCGCTTGAACCGCCGGCAGCAACAGCGCGATCAGAATGCCGATGATCGCGATGACCACCAGCAACTCAACCAACGTGAACCCGCGAGACCGGCGAGACGCCGGGCGATGGAAGGCGGATGCCGCAGCCATGTCGATGATCCTCCCAGCAAATCTGGACCCGGCGGGAAACCGCGTTATTTCGCCGGCAGGTCGAAGTCGATCGGATTGTCGCCCCGACTCACTTCTTTTGTCAGCCCCGACGTGTCCGGTTTCGAGTATCGCTCGGGCACGAGGCGCTCGATGACCGGTTTGCCCTGTAACGCATTGGGGTCCTTGAAGACGACGAACTCCTCTTCAAGGCTCGAAGCCGTCCGCCCGGGGTTGTGAATCTTGGTGGCTTCGATGGTCACCGTGTGCTTGCCGAGGACCGCCCCGTCGCCCGGGTCGAAGGTCGTCAGCGTGTAGGCGCCGTCTTCCTGGATCTGTCCCTGGGCGGGCCGGCCCGACTCCGGCCAGAATTGGATCGTCCCGCTGGTGATCGGCTTGCCCGCAACGGTAATGCGGCCATGGACCTTGGCGACCTCGGGCCGCCGAGGGCCGCATCCCAACGCCGTCAGAATGAGCAAAAGCCCCAAGCCGACCGCGACCGTTCGCAACATCGTCCGAACCTCTTCGATCGTGGCAAGATCTCCGCGAAAGCAAGTCGGCCTCGACCCTGTTCCACCTGATCGGATCCATTATACCAGAAATAGAGGTCGACGCCAGAGCCGGTAACGCCCGGCGTGCCACCCGAGCGACGGGGGACATGCCTTGGAATCCGAGCCCGTCAGAACCGAGCCGCGACCGTAAGGGAGCGGCATGATGGGCGAGCTTCGTCACCGCTCCCTTACGGTCGCGGCTCGGTTTATCGACTTCCTTGCACCGTCGCCGCCGGAGGGCTACCATGGAACCGTCGAACCAGCCGCTCGCCGGAGGCCCACACCGTGAAGCAACTCGTCCCGTGCGCTGGGTTTGTCGCCGTGGTGTTTCTGTTGGGCATCGCCGCCCGGGCCGAGTCGCCGCGCCCCGTGCCCAATCGCCCGAACGTCCTGTTCCTCTTCAGCGACGCGCTGGCCAAAAGCGGCCACGCCGACGATACGATCATCCTTTTTTCGAGCGACCAGGGCCTGTCGGTCGGCCGCCACGGGCTGTTCGGCAAACAGAATATGTACGAGCACGCCATGCGGCCGCCGCTGGTCTTCGCCGGGCCGGGCATCCCCAAGGGTTCGTCCGACGCGATGGTCTATCTCTACGATCTTTTTCCCACCGTTTGCGACCTGACCGGCGTGGCGGCGCCCGCGACGGTCGAGGGCAAGAGCCTCGCGCCGATCCTTCGCGGCGAGGCGCCGAAGGTCCGCGACCACGTCATCGGCGCGTACATGAACGTGCAGCGGATGGTCCGCGAGGGCCGGTGGAAGCTGATCGTGTACCACGTCAAGGGCGTGACCACGCGGCAGTTGTTCGACCTCGACGCCGACCCTTGGGAGATGAACAACCGGATCGACGACCCCGACTGCGCCGAGCGAGTTCGCCGCCTCGAAGCCTTGTTGGCCGAAAGCCTCAAGGCGGCCGGCGACCCGGACCTCAAGTGAGGTTTTTGAAGTGCGGCGATTTATCGCCGCTTTTTGCGCGGGTGCCAGCGGCAGCTTGCCTGCCGCTGCCGGAAGAGGCAGGGGCGGGCAAGCCGCCCGCTGGCGCCCAGGCGTCCGTTGGTATTGCGCGTTAGACATGGAGAAACGTTTTCGATGAAACACCTTGGCATTCTCAGCGTGTGGCTCGCCTGCGTTCTCCTCGCCGCGGCATCTCTCTCTGCGGCCGAAGACGACTCGACGGGCACGCTCGCGATGTTGACCCGATCGCGCGAAAAAATGGCCGACGGGAACTTCAAGTTCGTCTACAAAACCGTCCGGCTCGACCCGAAGAAGACGGCCATCGTCGTCTGCGACATGTGGGACAAGCTGTGGTGCCCGATCACGACCGCCCGGGTGGCCGAACTGGCCGAGCGGATGAACGAGGTACTCGATGCGGCGCGGGACCGCGGCGTCTTGATCGTCCATTCGCCCAGCGGGACGCTCGAACCGTACGAGGGCACGCCGCAGCGTAAACTGGCCCAAGCGGCGCCGGAGGCGAAAACGAAGGTGCCGCTGAAGGACTGGTGCTATCTCGATCCCGAGCGCGAGCCGCCGCTGCCGATCGACGACTCATGGGGCTGGGAAAGTCCCCGCCGGGAAGGACAGGTCCCCCGGGTCCAAAGCCGGCAAATCGCGACGCTGGCGGTTAAGGAGCCCGACGCCATCGGCGCCGGCCGCGACGTCTTCAACCTGATCCAGGAGCGGGGGATCGAGAACGTGATCCTGATGGGCGTACACACCAATATGTGCGTGCTCGGCCGGCCGTTCGGCATCCGCCAGTTGGTCTACCAAGGCAAGAACGTCCTCCTGATGCGCGACATGACCGACAGCCTCTACAATCCCGAGTTCGCGCCGCGGGTGAGCCACGTCCGCGGCACGGAATTGGTCGTCGAGCACATCGAGAAGTACTGGTGCCCGACCGTCACGAGCACCGACGTCCTGGGCAAGCCGGCGTTTCGCTTCAAGCAGGACACCCGGCCACACGTCGTGCTGCTCGCCAGCGACGACCACTACCACGGCGACAAGACCCTGCCCGTGTTCGCCGAAATGCTCCGCCAGCGTTACGGCTGCCACGCCACGGTGCTGCACGGGCAGAACCGGCCGGACTTGCCGCAAATTGCGGAACTCTCCGCGGCGGATTGCGTCGTCGTGTTGGTCCGGCGGCTGGTGCTGCCCAAGGAGCAGTTGGACGCCCTGCGGCGGTATCTTGACGCGGGCAAGCCGCTGGTGGCGCTGCGGACGGCCAGCCATGCGTTCGCCGCCATGTCAACGTATCCGCCCGGCTACCAGACACCCGAAGGCAGGGCCGAATGGCCCGAGTTCGACGCCGAAGTCCTCGGCGGGAATTACCACGGCCACGGGTCGAACGAGGCGGGCACCGACGTGGCCAACGTCGCGGCGGCTGCCGACCACCCGATTCTCGCCGGCCTGAAGCCCGAGCGGTGGCACAGCCCCGGCGCGCTCTACTACACGTCGCCAATCGCCAAGGACGCGACGCTGCTTCAGGTCGGCGCCGAGTCGGGCAAGACCGAGCCGTTGACGTGGGTCCGGCAGTACAAGGGCGGCCGGGTTTTCTACTCCGGCCTGGGACACTGGGACGACTTCGAGGTGCCGCAGTTCCGCCGGCTTCTGGCCAACGCGATCTTCTGGGCGATGAATCGCCCCGTGCCCGAGGTGGAATCGACCGACGTGATCGGCTACGGCCACGAGAAGGTGACGACCCACGGCCAGACGCCGACCAACCCATGAACGCCGGGATCATGCGACTCGTCGTGCTCATTCCGATCGTGTACCTCGCGGCGGTGCTCCAGACGTTACTGGTCGAGGCGATCCGCATCGGCCGCGTCGAGCCCGACTTGCTGGCGATGACCGCGCTGGTCTGGCTGCTGGTGGCGGCCGGGCCGCGCGGCTTCCTGGCCGCCGGGCTGATCGGACTCGTGGCCGATCTCCTTTCGCCGGGGCGCCTCGGGCTGGGTCTGGCGTGCTACCTGGTGGTCGGCTACGCGCTCGTTCGGCTCCGCGCGCGCGTCGGTTTGGAGTCGGTGAGTGCCCAACTCGCGGCGGTCTGGGGCGGCGCGACGCTCTTGGCCCTGGGCCAGGCGGTCGGTCGGTGGCTGCTCGGGGAACCCGGCCAGACGTTGCCGGCGTCATTGGCCGGCGCGATCGGCGTCGGCGTGTACACCGCCGCGTTGAGCCTGCCGGTGCTGATGGTCGTCAGTTGGATCCGCCAGCCGCGTCTGGCCCGGCGGCGCCGATTCCGCGATTTGTGAGGACGCGACGGAGTCTCTTTCTGGCCCATCTCCCGCCGACATGCGGAAATAATGGGTGGTCTGGATATGGTCTCTTGGGCTTGGGTCTGGTAGATTTAAGACTTGATCCGCTTCCGATGGCTGTGTACCGCAATGGAGGTATCCGAATTACACGAAAGGCGGGGTCGCGATTCCCGTCAAGTGCGTAATCCGAGCTACCATGCAACTCGGAGCGATCAATAACCCGTTGTGAAGATTGACGTTAGCGCCCGTAGCTCAATTGGATAGAGCATCGGTCTTCGGATAAACTGGGTAATATACGCAAGATGTATGTTGTAGCTGTAATGCGTTACACAATAGTAACTTACGGAGATTGCTCCGTGCTGAACTGACGCCATTATGACCCGAAAAGCGTTGGTTGGAAGCGTAGCTACGCCTGGTGTAGTCACGTCGGACGGCGCACAACCAACTCGGGTGCCAAGAACCCATTTGGCGTCGGAAATTCTTTGCTGCCACTTGCGCACCTCTACGAGCCGGTCGTTAAGCGCATTCGGCGAGCCACCGCCAGAGATGGTCAAAACGCCGACTTGAATAAGGCATCCTGCCGCGGTATAGTATACCGATGTTCATGTACGGCTTGTGTTGCGCGCGTACCGGGGCCGGCCTGACGTTCGGCGCGGAAGACCTCACTCTGCAACGGCGTCCGCCGCCGTTGCAGTCCCCGGATCGTGATGCCCAAGGTCTAACAGCGTCGTCCGTCTGCGTCACCATTTTCCCACCACGTCGGGCTAAGCACCGTGACTCACGTAATCCCTGTAGAGCGAAAATCGGCGGTGCTCACACCCTCCAGCTTGGCCTGCCTGGCACATGTTCCCACGGTCAACCTGACGGCAGGCTGCGCGCATGAGTGCCGCTACTGTTACGCCCGCGGCTACCTGACGTACCCTGGCGAAGGCAAGGTCAGATTCTACACGAATACGCTTGTGAAGGTGCGGGAGGAGTTGCGCCGCAAACGCAAGAAGCCCACCACCGTGTATTTCAGTCCGTCAAGCGATCCTTTTCAGCCGGTTCCCGAGGTCCTGAACATGGCTTATGACGTGTTCAGTTTTCTCCTTGTGTCCTATTCGCGTTGCACTGCGGGGAAGGTTAGCCATTCCCAAAGGGGCCACACATGGTCGGTCAGGCCGGCGGCCATGGCGGGAGTCTGCGGTAGCCATTGGCCGTTGGGGCCTCGTTGACGCAGCGTCC
>JAPLNP010000167.1 GCA_026401055.1 Planctomycetia bacterium | reverse complement strand
CGCCCGTTGGCGGAAATTTGGAAGGACCTCGCCGACAAATGAGGTACACGGTTCTCTGGTCGCCCGACGCCGAAAGCGACCTGGCCGCAATTTGGCTAGACGCAGATAATCGGACGGCCGTCACCGCGGCGGGGAACCAGATCGATGCCTTCCTTCACCAAGACGCTCACCTTCAGGGCGAGTCGCGTCATGGACGGTTGCGCATCCTCTTCATCCCCCCCTTGGCGATCGACTTTGAGGTCATCAACGACGACCGGATTGCTCGCGTGTTGACGGTTTGGCGGCCGCAATAGCGGCCTCTGGCGGCGGAAGCGGGTGGTGTAAGCCCCGGGCAAAACCGCGAAACAAGCAAAGGGCCACCCTCGCGGGCGGCCCTTTTTTTGTTCCACGTTCCGGCAGATCTCTTCCGGTTGGTGCGGCGTCCTTCTATCCTGCAAACATCTCGGCCAGTGCCGCCAAAACCGCGCCCCGAACCGAGGGGCCGATTCGCCCCAGCCGCTTCACCAGCCGAACCTTGTCGACAGATCGCAACTGGTCGAGGACGATCTGTCCCCGCTTCCCCTGGAAGCGGCATGCCACTCGGGTCGGATAGTCGCGCCCCTTGGTTGTCATCGGAGCGACGATCACCGTGGCGAGGTGTCGGTTGGACTCGTCGGGCGAGACAATCAGGCACGGGCGAATCTTTTTGATCTCGCTACCCAGCGTCGGATCGAGGGCCACCAAGAAAACGTCAACTCGGTTCATCACCACTCCCACTCCCGATCATCCCAGGTGGAAGCGGGAAATTCCGCGACCGGCCGGTCGTCGCCGCGTTCGTGCATGGCACGAAACCGGTCTTCCCAACCCTGGCGCGGATGGCGCGCCGAGCGGATCACGAGTTGATCGGCTTCCATGCGCAACTCGACTTCATCGCCTAGATCGAGTTGTTCAAGCCAAACCTTGGGAATCCGCACGCCGCGGGAGTTCCCAATGCGAACCAGATGCGACTGTACGACGTTACCCATCATGTCACCTCACCCTTCACCCTGCCTTCGCGACCCTGCCTTCGCGTTCTGTAATTACATTGTAGCTCTTCCGTTGACGCCGTCAAGACCAAAGAAGGACCGGTGCGCTTTCGTGGAGCGCTGGCGGGCCTCGGCCTGTGGCGGCGTAAGCCCCCGGGCAGAACCGAGAAAACAAGCAAAGGGCCACCCCTTCGGGCGGCCCTTTTTTGTTTGGACTGCGGCGATTCATCGCCGCTTTTTTGCTCTTCCGGTTCTGGGTGCAAAACGCGCGATAGGGTACGCATTGGGCCAGTCTTCCCTAGCGGGCCGACCGCCGTCAGCCGATGGGCTTCAACTGGTGTTTGAGGAGTGCCGCAAGCTTGTCGATGGCCGCGGAATCCAGCGCGGCGGCGCCCGCGAGGAACTCCGCGAGTACCTTGGGCGAGAGCCCGGTTTGATCGGCCAGTTCTCGATGGTCCATTCCGCTTGCGGAAATAGCGCGACGCAGTTGCCCACTGACGGTCGGCTCGAGCATGGCTGAGGCACGCATCTCGTTTTCAGTCTGGGTCGCTTGCCGACGCAGTTCCGGCAAGTCGCTCTCGACCTGCTCGCGGCACCTCTGCAACTCTTCGCGTTCTTGGGCCGTCGCCGGCCGTCGGGCTCCGATATTCCCTCGATCGTTCATGGGATCACCTTGGGAGTACACCGACGCAACCTTCAAGGTTCGTTGACCTTGTAGGCCGTTACGGGGAGCACCGTCGTTTCATCCAACATCTTGTAGACGGCAATGAAGTATCGACCGTCCTCGGTGTAGCCAAAGGCGACTGGCAATCCTGAAGAGCGGCTCTTGCCAGCGCCTATCGGCCGGCAAACCACGTTTTCAAAGTCCTCTGGAGAAATATTGTGTTCGTCAAGATGCTCGATCGTCTCATCGGTCCAAATGAATCCGAAAGAAGGCATTGCCGGACCTCTGGACGACCCCCATCCACTTTGTATTGTACCGGTTATTGTGTTCGGCAACAAGTACTTATGGGGACAAGGGCGCGGTAAGCCCCCGGGCAGACCCGACAAACAACCAAAGGGCCACCCCTCGCGGGCGGCCCTTTTTGCTTTCCCCTTCCGCCTTCCTCGTTTTTCCCGGATCGCATCGGGCCGAAGGCCCCACGTTCTCCTGCCTACTTCTCGAATAATGTTCGAGGCAGATCCGCTTGGCGAATGATCGAGCGGAGCGTGCCGAGTCGTAATTCCTGATGGTCGGGAATAGGTACGGTGATCGTGGTGCCGTGCAACCGCTTCTGCATCACGATGTGGCTGCCGCGACGTCGGACTTCGACAAAGCCCTGCTGCTCGATAATGCGGCACGCCTCCCGGCCGGAACTTTTCTTATTCCCTTCCCTCCCTTCCGCCCTCCGGGTAGTATTCACGCTGGAGGATTCCAGCCATAATTGTAGTATGAGGCCGCTGATCTACATTGAGACAACGATCTCCGCGCCTACTATGAGCACCTCCGCGAAGTGCAGGCCAACCACCAGTCGCGCGTGGTTGACCAGATCACGGTGGTGCGTTCTCGCCGGGTGGAAAATGAAGGCAAGACGAGACGGTGACTGTGTAATCCGGTATTCAAGCGTGAAGGATTGCACCGGGCGCGTCAACCTGACCCGGGCACTGGCAAACCCATTGGCACACAATCTCAGCCCCTTTCGGCAGTGGCGCCCAGCCGGGGACATCAAGACTCCATTCGGTAACCATCTTTCAGAAAGGCAAATGCGGATGCAGAACCAACAGACAAACCGACGTTGCTTCCTGAAGACGGCGGCGACCGCTCTGGCGGTCCCCTACGTGATCCCGGCTGCGGTGCTGGGGGCGCCGGGCAGAGTCGGCGCGAACGATCGGATCTGCGTCGGCCTGATCGGCGCCGGCAACCGGTCGTTGGATCTGACCAAAGAGAGCCCCGCGGACCTGAAGCTCGTGGCCGTCGCGGACTGCGATCTGCGGGTTATCGCCGGCTACTTGGCGGGATTCCGGCAGGTCAAGGAGTCGATCGTCGCCGAGGACTGTTCGCAGTATCAGGACTACCGGCAGATGCTCTCCAAGGAGAAACTCGACGGCGTTTTCGTGGCGACCACGACCCACGCCCGGATTCTCGCCTGTATCCATGCCATGCAGGCCGGGCTCGACGTTTACGCGGAGAAGCCGCTTACGCTGACCATCGAAGAAGGGCAGCGTCTGGTGCGCGCGGAGCAGAAGTTCGGCACCGTTTTCCAGGTGGGAACGCAGCAGCGATCGATCGCCATCAACAATTTTGGGAGCGATCTGATCCGCGGCGGAGCGATCGGCAAGGTGCTGACCGTGAAATGCCCGAACTTCCCCGGACCGCGTCCGCGTCCCGTGTTGCCGACCCAACCGACGCCGCCCGAGATGAACTGGGACTTGTGGTGCAACCAGACCGAACCGACCCCTTTCAGCCCCGAGTTGCACCCGGGCCTCGGTCGATGGGCTCGGTTTCGGGAGTACTGCGGGTGGCTTGTGACCGGCTGGGTCCACGCGTTCGATCAGGTCCAGCGGGCACTGGGAACGGATGACACGGGTCCGGTGGAAATCTGGCCGGAGCAGTCGCGGCCGGACGGTCGGGTCTCGATGCGCTACGCCAGCGGCACGCTTCTGAAACTGGATATGCCCGAGGACAAAGGTCCTCGCATGGGCGGAATCTTCGTTGGCGAGAAGGGCAAGATCGAGATCAACCGCAATCGGCTGGCCAGCAATCCGCCGGAGCTGATCGCCGGCGCTCCGCCGGCGGCCGATAAGTCGGAGTACGCCAGCGTGTCGCACGAACACATCCGCAATTGGGCCCAGTGCATGAGAACGCGGGAGAAGACGGTTGCTCCGGCGACCATTGGGCACCGCAGCACGACGATCTGCCATTTGATCGACATTTGCCGCGAATTGGGCCGCAAGCTACAGTGGGACCCCGTCAAGGAGGAGTTCGTCGGCGACGAGGAAGCAAACAAGTTGCGATCCCGCCCGCGCCGAAAAGGCTACGAGTTGCCCGAGATCTGACGGCTCGCGTGCCGCATGACATGCCCTGATGGGGCGTGGCCGAGTCGCCGACGATGCCTGTCACCCCCTTCGCCGGGGCTCGGGGAGGTGCCATTTGGCGCCCGGCGACTTCGCCAAGGCGCGGGCGTCGGTCATCCGGCCTTGATACGCGCCTTCTTGGCGATCTTTTCGGCAACCATGCGAAAGTCCTTGTAGGCTTCGGCCACCGCGTAGGTGTGCGCGCCCAGCGCGCCGTCGGCCGGCTTCAAGAAGAACATGGGTTTTCGGGCTTCTTGAGCCAGGGGCGTGAGACTGCGATAGTCCCTCAGCTTGGCAATACATTGTGGGTCGTTGTCGATCGTTGCCGAGGTCGTGCCCGGCTTGTCGAGCACGGCTTCCCAGTAGGTGGACGGGATGCGAGCCATCCACCGCTCGAACGCCTTGACGGGCCGGTCCAGTCGAATCGAATGTCGGAGCACGACGTAGCCGAGCGGTTGGATGTCGCCCGGCGGGAGTCTCAAGCCCTCAACGGGGTTCTTGGCGAGGCGCTCCTGCCATCCCTCGCGCCAGCGGCGCAGCGCGGGGCCGAGGTTTCGGAGCCCTTGCAGCGAGAACAGATCGGGCCCCAGCGGGATCACGACATAGTCCGACGCGATCAGCACGGCGCGGTTGATCGCCCCAAGATTGGGTCCGAGATCGACCAGAATGACGTCCGCCTGAAAACTCCCGGCGGCACCCTGGAGGATTCGCCAGAATGCGGAGATGACGCGGAAAGACCGCTCGTCGCGATCCATGCACTTAGGCCACGCCTCGGAGAGCTGGTCTTCAAACGTGGACAGATCCATGTCGCCGACGATCAGCCCGAGCCTCTCATTGATGATCTCGACGTGAGAATCGGCCACATCCCCGACGCCGCGTTTCAGCGGTTCGACCGCGCCAAAGACAGTCAAGGGGTGATCGTCAATGGGCATGACTTCTTCGAGTCGATCTTCATCGAGGAAGGCCGCCGAAAGGTCCGCCTGCGGGTCGAGATCCGCGGCGATGACGCGAAACCCGCGGTCGGCGAGCATCCACGAAACGTGGTAGACCATCGACGTCTTTCCGACGCCGCCCTTGTTGTTGAAGAACGCGATGACGGGCGTGCTCACGGACGTCTCCTGAGAATGACGGCAACGTGGGTATCTTCCACCTGGAACTCGGGCGCGGGATTGCCGTTGGCCGCCATCGCTTGGCGGGCCATGGCGATGCCCATCCCGAAACGCTGAACATACCCCAGGTCCTTCATGACGGCGGCGAGATTCGGGTTGCGGTAGTCGTACGCGCCGGTAGTTCCGAAATTCGCCCGGGTCACCTGGCCGTAGGGCCCGCCGGGATTCTGTATTTCGACCCGGTCGCGGAACCAATAGAGTCGAACGGGCGCGTTCGTGTTTTCGTAGGAGCGGTGCAGGACCGCGTTGCGCACGATCTGCTGGAGCGCCACCAGCGGATAATCAGGCCGCTGCACTTCGATCGGCCCCGACGTGAAGTCCACCGTGGCTTGAATGTTGATCTTCAGCAATTCATCCAGTTCCGCGAGGATGTCCGAAAGCGGTCCGCGCAGCTCGCGGGCTGATTGCACCGGGTCCGTAAGAGCGGTGCCGTCAATTCGGACGAATTGCACGTAGTCGCCGGGAATCCAGTCCGTGGGGCTTCTTCCGACCGCCAGCAGCCCCAAGACGGTTGGACACGCCGGAGGTCGTGGATGCGCGAATTTCGCGGCCAGAAGCTGGTGTTCGACATCCCGCTGGTTCTGCTCCAGGACTTCGTTCGATACGGCGGCCGGAACGTAAACCTGCCGAAACAGCAGGTCATCCAGAGCCTCCATCGGCGCGGACGATACCGGGCGGATATCCGCCGGAAGATCTCGAAAACGACGTTTCTCGTTCAGCCGTCTCTCGTCGTCGGGGCCGGCAATGCCACGGCGCGGGCCGACGCGAATCCATGCCGTTCCTTTGAAACGGACTGGCGGTGAATCTGACGGTTGCACCAATACGACCGCCATGTCGTGTCCTTTGAATGTGTGCTTCTGTACGGTCATCGAGGGCATCGGAAGGATGTTCCCGTCAGATCGCATATTGGAGAGGGTAATCAGCAACTGGTCGGTGACCGCCAGCCCCACGCCCTCGCCACGATCATTCGCGCCGATGAATAGCACGCCCGGCTGTCGGTGATCCGGCAGATCGTTGGCGAACGCACAGACCGCCTGGCGGATTTTGTCGCCGTCGGAGACCGATTCCTTCCTTTCCGTTCGATCCGACTCGAGATCGTCCAGCAGCACCTCGAGCTCCTGATCCGTCATGATAATGTTCCTCACGTCTCTTCGCGGCCTGTGGGGATGAGAAACGCGTCAGAACCATTCTTCAGGCCAAGGCAGTTCTGACCCCTATTCTTCTCTATTCTCTCGCCGGCATGTCCACGCAGGCGCGGACCTGGCACCCGGCACCCCTACGGCAGGCCGCCGCGTTCTTGCCAGGCGAAGCTTTGATCGACCAGGCGGAGCTTGATGAACATGGCGATCCCCTCGCCGAGTTGGAGAGCCGGGATGTCCAGGATCTTGGTGCCCTGCAACTTGGTGGGCAGCGTCAGATAGAAGAGCGTTCGGTCGGAGGGTTTCTCCGCGTCGGCGTCGGGATGGTAGCGGCGGAAGATGCCGTTGAGGCGGCTTGCCTCGCGCAGATCCTGCGAATTCTCCTTGCCGACCACGAGCATCACCGAAATGCCCCCGCGCACGGCGGGCGACGCCATCGCGTCTTTCATTTGCAGGCCGTGCGACGACCACTGCGGCGAAATGAGAACCAGGGCCCTGACGTCCTGGCCTTGCTTGCCGGTGGCCAGCGCGGGCCAACTCCAGTCGAGCCGGGCATAGTCGGCCGCCACGATCGCGCCCATCTCCGCGCCGACGATGCACAGCTTGTTGATGTTCAACTCGCCCTTGTTGTTCTTGCCCATCAGGAACTTCTTGCACTCCTCCATGTCGCCGGCGACCATGCCGAGAAACGACGCCCGGGGCATCGTGTCGGCGTCGAGCGTCTTCGTCGAGTCGCGCAAGGCGGTGCTGTCGCCGTGTCCGCGCAAGTCGGGCACGAGTACGGCGTGCCCCTGCGCCTGCAGATACGGGGCCAGCCCCCGATAGTCGTTCCGGCTGCCCTTAAACATGTGCAACAGAATGACCGGCGCCGTCTCCTTCCCCTTGGTCCCCGGAAAGAACGTCGTCTTCAGGCGGACGCCGTCTCGGGTGAGCATGTCGACCGGCTCCGGCGGCGGGAGTTCGACCTTCGGCTTCTTCGTGGTCGGCGGCGGCGTTGTCGGCGGCGCCGGCTTCGGCGCTGGTTTCGTCGCCGGCTTCGGTGTTTCGGCGGGTGCCTGGTCGGTTGCCGGGCGCTGCGCGGCGGCGGTCTGGGCAAGGCTCGAACTCGACCAATTCCGATCCGGATTCCCGCCCGGCCAATCCTGGGCCAAACCGGCCTCCGAGCCGACCAGCGGCACGAACACCGCCGCAATCAGCGCGATCCGCAACGGGCGAAGCAACGATTCGGGGGAGGTGTGATAACGAACAGGCATGACCATCGGCCTCCGCGGGAAAGTGGGGTTGCCGGAGAAGGAGTCGCTCGGGTGTCCCGACGATCTCCCACTCGTTCATGGTAAACCCGGAATCCGTGGGCGTCAACGCAGGGCCAGACCTCATGGGGGTCAACTCCGCCCCGTTCCAGCCCAGATTGTCCACAAACGTCTGGGGTGGGTCGAGCAGACCCTGGTCCTGGTGGGGCCTCAGCCGGCGACGGAGTCGATTCCCGCGGGGCCGTCTCGCCGGCGTGACATTCGGCCCATCGACTTGCCTTTCGGCGTCCCGCGAGCTAGAGTTCTATTGGTGTGGCTGTCCCATGCCGCGTGTCTGTCTGGCACCGATGTTTACACATGAATAGGGGGGTTTGCCGATGAAAAGCCTTGTTGCCGCTATGGTTGTGGTTCTCTTGGTAGCCTCGTCGGCATCGGCGGGCTGGGCGTACGTAGCCCCCGCTCCGGTGGTGTACGGCTATTGGCCGGACGCCGGCCCGGTGTATGCCTATCCGGTGCCGGTCATGGTTGCCCGGCCTGTCATGGCCGCGCCCGTCTACTACGGCCCCGCTCCGGTGGTTTACGGCTACCCCTATGTAGTCCGTCCGAGGTTTTTTGTGCCGGGCCAACCGGTCCGTAACGTTCTGCGTGCCGCGGTGCCGTAATCGGCTGCGTCGGTTGAATGGATCAGCAAGGCCCACGGTGTCGCCACCGTGGGCTTCTTTTTTGGGGAGATACCTCTTCGGATCGACGGGGTTTGATCTCTGGGAGCATCGCCCGAGGGTCTTCCGGCGGGCGACGCGGAAACGGGGTCATCTTCGGGGGTAGCTTGGCGAACCATGTCGGCCTAGACTAAGTAGGAGATACCGTGTCTCGGACCGGCCGGGACGACTTGGAACCCCTCCCCAGCGACGGGCATCGTTTTGGTTGTCAGCGAATCGTCCGCTCGAAGATATGCGCTTCGGGACCCCGACGTGCGACTGATGCTCGAGGTGCGCGACGACAGCGCCGCGGCCTTCGAGGAGTTGGTGTTGCGCTATGAGAATCGCCTGGTCGCGGTCATGACCCATCTGGTCGGTAGCCGCGATCAGGCGCAGGACCTTGCCCAGGAGGTATTTCTTCGCGTGTATCGGGCGAGGAAGAGCTACGTGCCCAGCGCGAAGTTTTCGACGTGGCTGTTCACCATTGCCAACAACGTCGCCGCGAACGCCTTGCGGACCCTCGCTCGGCGGCATGAGGTGAAGCTCGACGCCCGCGCGAGCGGCCCGATGGGCGCCAACCCGATGGACGTGATCGTTCAGGCCAGCAGCAGCCAGATGCCCTCGCGGCAGTTGGCCAAAGCCGAGATGCGCGACATCGTCCGGCTCGCGCTGGAATCGCTGAGCGAACGCCAGCGGATGGTCGTGCTTTTGAGCAAGTTTGAAGACATGTGCTACGCCGACATCGCCGAAGTGATGGAGATGACCCCCAAGGCCGTCAAGTCGCTTATCGCCCGCGCGCGGACACACCTGCGCGAAGTCCTCGAGCCGTACTTCGAGGACGGCGATCACCCGGCGGTCAAGAAGAATGGAGAGAAGTGAGGGGCCAGTGGTCCGCGGTCAGTGGCCAGTGGTCAGCTTTCGGTTGTCGGTTGTCTCTGGCCCCAGCCCCCAATCCCTAATCCCCAACCCCTAATCCCTGACATGGTTTCCGAGAATCCCGATCCCCTGCTTGATCCGGACGCTTTGGACGAGCAACTGGTGGCGTACCTCGACGGCGAGTTGGACGAGGCGACGGGCCGGCAGATCGAGACGCTGGTCGCCTCGGATCCGAAGCTGCGCGAGCGACTCGCGCGGCTGGGGCGGACGTGGGATTTGCTCGGCGAACTGGAGAGCCCGGAGGTCGGCGGCAAGTTCACCGTGAGCACGCTCGAGATGGTCGCCGTGGCCGCCGAAGACGAGGTTCGCGCCCGCCGGGAAGCGATGCCGTGGTTGCGTCGCCGGCGTTGGGCGCTGGCCGGCGCCGGTCTCTTGGCCGCCGGGGCGGTCGGGTTTCTAGCCGTCGCCCTGCTGCCCGACCCCAATCGGCAACTGCTCCAGGACCTGCCCGTGCTGGAAAACCTGGAAGAGTACCGCAACGTGGACGACATCCAATTCCTTCGGGCGCTCGGCGACGCGAAGTTATTTACGGAGGATCCCGCGAATGAACCGTAGAGGGTGGTCGCGCGTGGCGGAAATCGCCCTGCTCTTGGTCTGCCCGCTGCTGTTGGGTAGCGACGCGGATTTCTCGCGCGAGCGAGCGAGGATCGCCGCGATGTCGCCCGCCGAGCAGGCCGAGCTGGCCAAGAAACAGAAGTGGTTCAACGAGCTCGACAAGGTCGAGCGGCGTCGGATCCGGCAGTTGCACCAGGACATCGAGCAGGCCGAAGACGCCGACCAGCTCCGCAAGATCATGCACCACTACTGCGTTTGGCTGGAGACGTTGCCGTCCGAAACCCGCTTCGGACTGCTCGAAATGCCCGCTGCGGAGCGGCTCGAACAGATCAAGACGTTGAGGCCGCAGTTGCAGGACGAGGAGGTTTTGCGCCGATGGTTTGACGCGTACTTGACTCGCTTGCCGCAGCGCAAGCCCGAAGACAAACCGCCGCCGGGACCGCGAGGCGAACGAGACTCGCGTGGCCCCGACTCGGCTCGAGGGTGGCCCGATAGAGTCCGGAGAGCCTTTGCGGACAGGCTGCCGGCGCCGACCGAGGAAGAACTCGCCAACCTTCGTGGGCAATTGTCTCCGGCGACCCGCAAGCACCTCGAGTCGCAGACGCTATCGGAGCAGTGGAGTTGGGTGCTCAGGCAGATCGGCAGCGAGCGCATGCAGGAGAGGATCAATCGCCGGCTGGCCGGGCCGCGACCGGAGATCCCCGACCGGGAACTGACGGAGTTCTTCGACGGGTTGTCCGCCGAAACGCGTGAAGAACTGCTGAGGCTTCCCGGCAACGAAATGTATGGGCGGCTCCGGGAGCTATATCAGGTGGAGCAGAAGAAGATGCTTCCCGGCGGCGGATTCCCTCGCCAAGGTCCCGGACAGGGCCCGCCGCCGGACGATCGTTCCCCGCGTCCCCACGGTCCGCCCCCGCAGTGAGGATTGGCGCGGAAGCGAATGTCGCCTTTCGCTCCGCGAAAGACCGCCACTTTCGCGGAGCGAAAGGCGACAGTTTGTTGATCCGCCGGTCCGAAGCTTTCCGGAACTGCCGGGTAGGATGCACGATCTCCTTCGGGTAGACTCTCAGGCTGCCCGTTGACGTCCGATCCGGTGCAAAAGCGACGATGAATCGCCGCACTCCAAGACCGTCCACTTGCCAACCCTTCCCCAGGTGAACATCATGCCGCGACCCGCGACCCGCCCCGCGCTCTCTCTGCTCTTGCTTGCCACCGCGACGCCCCTCCTCGGCTTCACGGCCGACGCCGTCGCCGCGCCGGCCGACGCCATGCACTACGCCGACGAAGCGTTTCGCGATCCGCCGTCGCTGTTCTGGCCGGGCTATTTCTGGGTCCTCAACGACCAGGTTGACATGAAGACGCTTTTGGGGCAGTTGGACGAGATGCGCAAACACGACGCCCGAAGCGTCTGCATCCTGCCCGAGCCCAGGGAGTTCCGCCCCGACTCACTCGACAATCATTTCGACCCGCCGTATCTGTCGGACAATTACTTCAAGATCATTCGCGCGGTGGTCGACCGGTGCCGGGAATTGGGGATGAACTATTGGCTTTACGACGAGGGCGGTTGGCCCTCCGGCTCGGCGGCGGGCCGCGTCTATCGCGAAAATCCCCAAGCGTTCGGCCCAAAGACGCTTTCGGCCCGGAAGGAAACACTCGCGGCCGGCGGACGCCTCAAGCTCGGCGGCGACGACGTGGCCGCCGCGGTCTGGCAGGACGGGCAATGGCGGATCTATCGGCCGGGCGATGAGATCGCCGCGGAGAAGGAAACCGTCGTCTACCGCTACGTGGTCAACCGTTCGCGCCCGCCGGTTACCGAGCAAATCCAGTGGCATTACGTCGACCTGTTGCACCCCGACGTGACGCCGACGTTTATCCGCCTGACCCATGACGGCTACAAGAAGGCGGTCGGCGACGCCTTCGGCAAGACGATCCGGTTCACGTTCACCGACGAGCCGAACGTGCCGGCGACGCGGGCGCCGGACGTCTTGACGTGGACGGACGACATGGCCCAAGAGTTCCGCCGCCGCAAGGGCTACGACCTCGAGACTTGGCTGCCGGCGATCATGAATTCGCAGCCCGAGCCGCCGCCCAAGGCCGACCCCGAGCAGGAAAGGCAGCGGACCAAGGCGATCGTCGATTTCTACGACGTGTGGAGCCAGCTCTTCCAGGAGCGCTTCGCCAAGCCCATCCGGGACTGGTGCCATGCCAACGGCCTGGAGTCGAGCGGGCATTTCAACGGGGAGGACTTGTTCCAAGGGAACGCGACCTACGGCCACGGCCACCTGCTGCGGCAGTTGCGCGGGCTTGACGTGCCCGGCACCGACGTCATCTGGCGGCAGATTTACCCCGGCGAGGCGAACCGGCCCTTCTCGACATACGCCTCGTCGGTCGCCCATCAGAAGGGCGAGCCATACGTGATGTGCGAGATACTGGCCGTGTACGGAAACGGCGTGACGCCGGGCGAGATCCGCTGGCTGACCGACTTTCAGTACGCCCGGGGAACGACGCTTTCGGTGCTCGGCTGTTATCCGTACTCGACGCGCGATCACCACATGGCGGGCGAACGGCCCCACGTCGGCCCGACCAATCCGTACTGGAAGTACCTGCCGCTGTATCATGCCTACACCGCGCGGCTCGGATACCTGCTCTCGCGCGGCCTGGCCGCGTACGACACGGCCGTGTATTACGACGTTCGCGGCGTTTGGGCGGGCGGCGAAGACCGCGACACGGCGGTTCGCCGGCACGAGGCCGTCGCCGCCGCCCTGCTGAAGTCGCAATGCGGATTCGACTTTGTCGACGACGACGTCCTCTCGGGCCGCGAGGGCAAGATCGACGCAGGCGGCATCGTCGTCGGGCCGATGCGCTACACAACGCTGGTCGTCCCGGTGACGCGATGGATGGAACCCGCTTCGCTGGAGAGTCTTGCCGGGTTCATGCGCGAAGGCGGCACCGTGCTGGCCGTCGAGGCCGCGCCGCTGGCCGACGGCGGGACGCGGAGCCTGCTGGCCGCTTGCGGCCTCCAAGAGACCTCGGGCGAGAAGCAGTTCGCCGTCGGCAAAGGCACGCTCCGCATCGTCGCCATGGACGAACTGGGGAAGCTCTGCCGCCCGCTGGTCCACGTCGCGCCGGAGTGCGGCGGCCTGCGGGTCGTCAAACGCGTACTTGGCGATAAGTCGGTTTACTTTCTCGCCAACGAGGGCGATGAACCCATCGCGGTCGAGGCACGGTTCGACGAGCCCGGACCGGCTATTGTGTTCGACGTCGAACGCGGGGTGCGTTATCCTCTGGCGGGCAAAGGGGCCGACAACGGTTTCACCGCTCGGCTCGATTTGCCCGGCCGAAGCTCGATGGTTGTCGGCTTCGGCTTCACCGCGGATTCGGCGCCTCCGGCCCGCGCCGGCCAACAGCGACTCGCGCTCGACGAGGGATGGGGTCTCCGACCGCTGGTGCAGTATCGCGTTGGCGATCGAGACTACGAGACGGAGTCGTTGCCCCAGACGCCCCCCAAACCGGCGCGACTGGGCGACTGGAAGGAGCTTCTCGGCGAGTGGTTCAGCGGCGACGTCGAATACTCGATCGCGTTCGACTGGGACGCCGAGCGTTGGGGCAACCGGGCGATGCTCGACTTGGGCAAGGTGCAATACACCTGCGTAGTGTTCCTCAACGGCAAGCCGGCCGGCAAGAGGATCTGGGCTCCCTACCAGGTCGAATTGACGACGCTCCAGCCCGGCCGCAATGAACTCCGCGTCGTCGTGACCAACACGCTGGCCAACGCCCTGCTCGACCCCAAAGTCCGCGAGAGCTGGGCCAAGAAGCCCGGCCCGGGCTGGACGATCGGCTACGATAAGAAGGCGGCCGAGTTCGAGAAGGACAGCCTCCCCAGCGGGCTCGTCGGGCCGGTCCGCCTGCTCGCGGCCGTCCGCCCACCCTCGATCGTCATGCTCGGCGACTCGACCACCGCGACGCGCGACGGCATCGCCAAGGTCTACGCCGATCGGATCGGCGACGCCCTGCGCGCCGACGGCGTTGCCGCACGGGTGGTCAACTCCGGC
The DNA here is from genome assembly GCA_026401055.1 of Planctomycetia bacterium. GTDB lineage: Bacteria > Planctomycetota > Planctomycetia > Pirellulales > Thermoguttaceae > JAPLNP01. The sequence goes on along the minus strand of JAPLNP010000167.1, from coordinate 775 downwards.
GTGCCCGGCGACACAACCGACGGAGCCCGGAAACGGTTCGCCAAGGACGTTCTCGATCACGACCCCAACCTCGTGGTAATCCAGCTTGGCGCGAACGATTCGGCGATCGACGTCTGGCGCACCCCGCCCGACACCGAGCCGCGGATTTCGCCCGCCCAGTACGAGGCGAATCTGCGGGCCATGATCGGCGAACTCCGGCAGCGACACATCGCGGTCATTCTCATGACAACGAACCACTTCCGCTGGACACCAAAGCTCCTCGAACTCTACGGAAAGCCGCCGTACAACCCAAACGATCCCGGCAGCTTCACCGACACGACGTTGCGGAAGTACAACGACGTGATCCGCAAGGTCGCCCGCGAGGAGAACGTCCGGTTGGTCGACGTGCTCGCGGCATATGACGGGTACGAGAAGGCCGCGGGCAAGCCGGTCGATACGCTCTTGCTCGACGGGATGCACCCGAACGATCGCGGACACGAACTGGTCGCCGAACTGCTCCTGCCGGCGGTCCGCGAGGAGTTGAAGCCGTAAACCGGGTCGTGACCCGGCGATGTCAGGCCGTGGATCCCGTCAGCACGTCGGGTCACGACCGGCCTACTCCCCGCACATCGCCAGCACGCGGTCGACGGCGAGTTTTTGGGGACCGTAGACGCGGGGGACGGGGCGGTGGGCGCGGGCGTATTCGACGGCGGCGGCCTCGGCAACGTCGCTACGCGCAAGGCGACGGTCCGGGGGCAAGGGGCGAAGCGGCCGGCGCGCGGCGGTCTCGGCCATC
>JAPLNP010000562.1 GCA_026401055.1 Planctomycetia bacterium | reverse complement strand
CCGGCCGGCGCTCTCCGTTTCGACAGAGACAAACCAGGTTCCGAAAGGAACCATCATGGTTCCTCCCGCAGCCCGGAAATCCGGCGCCAAAACTCTCGAACTCTCTGATTAACACCCCCCTCGGAGTTAACAAGCCGGTTGGTTTCGGACCCCGGAAGGAACCGCCTGAAGCACCAGCAGATTCGCGATCGGCCGTTGGTCGGGTACAATGTGCCGACCAGGGCACCGCGGAGGGCGTTAGCCGTCATGATTCACCAGGGACATTTGTCTTTCAAGACAACCGGCCACCGGCACATGGCCGATCTCACCGAGCAGGTCGCGGCCATCATCGGGCGATCGGGTATCAAAGCGGGCATTGTCCAGTTGTTCTGCGTGGGCAGCACGGCGGCAGTCGGAACCATCGAGTTCGAGCCGGGCCTCGAGCGAGATCTGCCCGAAGCGCTCGATCGTCTGATTCCGCCGAGCCGCGACTATGGCCATGAACAGGCCTGGCACGACGGCAACGGCCATTCGCACTTGCAGGCCACACTATTAGGGCCGTCGCTTTCCGTGCCCGTGACTGATGGCAAACCCGTGCTGGGCACCTGGCAGCAGATCATGCACCTGGAGTGCGATGTTCGTCCGCGACAACGCACCGTGGTGGTAACGGTCATGGGGGAGTAGCAACGGCGATACGGAGGCTCCACTGGCTTGCCCATAGCAAGGAATGGATGCGGCAGACCTCTCGCGTTGCCAGACAAAGAGTCTCGCCGTCGGCCAACTAACCATCCCACCTGCTATTCAACACAGCATCGTTGGCAATTGCTCGACACCCCAACTCATTGCCATCTAGCAGTTCCTGCAAAGCCTGACGATAAAGGCTGACAGAATTGCGGAGATGGGGTGGTCTCGGCACCTTGATGCGTGCGAGTTGTCCCGGTTCGATCTTCTGCAGCCCGTCGGCATAGACGCGAGTTGCTCTCCGAATACAACGGGCGGCCGGAGTTGTGAGGCAGCTTAGTGCCCAGGCACACTTCTCCGCACGGCTCAGGTTCTCGAGGAAATGCACGACGTAAAGCGTGTTCGTGGCGTTCAATCGGGGCATTTCATTCAGACAAATCCAGACCCCCAGGCCTGTCATCCCGGACACGAAACCATCCGGCCTCCTGGGCATAGGCGTCCGATACCATGGGACGCGATGGCGGACTTTGAATGCTGTTCGTCGGCATCCGCCGTTGCCTTCCTTCAGGCGAAGATAACTCACAACCGCAGGATGCTCGAGGGAAGACGGCGGTGGATCAAACAACCACACGCGTTCGTCTTCAGCAAGCAGCCTGTGCCAATCCGATAGTGTCATGCTTGCCCGATACACGTGCCTACTCCGAGAAACCACAGGGCGGAGACAGCGAACGGGCAGGCCGAATTCTCTTCGCTGTGACTCGGTCAGGACAAAGAACCGGGCATCGCCGGTTACACCACCGACGCCGATGCGAATGAAGCTGCCGAGCTTCTCACGGTACAGGCATCCGTCCGATTCTCCGTTCGGGCAATTCCTCGCCGTTCGCCTATCGAGACTCGTTAACCTCTCAATAACGCCATCCAGATTGTCTACCTCATGGCGTCGGAATAGCCCATGACCACCGCCCTTGTTTCGACAAACAAGGACGGCTGTACCTTCCTGAACACCGTCGAACAGAGGTCTGCGGCTGCGGATCAGATCCGTTCGCTCGAACATCTGTGCAATGGCGTTCCTCCCCGGCTGGCAGTAGTCTGCGTATTCGCAGGCGGATGGCAACACGAAAGCCAGGTTGCCGCTGTGCTTCAGCAAGGTAACGGAGCGAATCAGGAAGGCGTACCAAGTATTTGCAGTAAGCCCTATTGGTCTACCACCATCCAGATGAACACGGGCTGCGGCCTCCTTGAAAGGTGACGGAAGCGATCGGATAGATACGAATGGTGGGTTTCCAACAACACAGTCGAACCGTCGTCGCGTGTTGTTAGACCATTCGAGGAAATCCACGCCACGAATCACGGTGGCACGTTTGTCGTTTTCGGTCGCGTCTGTATCCAGGTCAACTGCCACAATCCTCTGCTTGGACACGCCTTTCTCTCGCAGCACCCAAACGAATACGCCGCGGCCCACGCTCGGTTCCAGCCATCGCTGCCGACCGCCCTCATATATCGCCGACACCATCGCACGGGCAAGTATGGACGGCGTATATACCTTGCATGATTCCAGCGGTGAAGCAACAGCCACGATATGACTCTCCGTCCCCGATGGACTATTCCATTTGTTCAACGTCTTCGATGCCATCAGCGTGACTACGGCTCACATGCGGCCTCCCATAGTAACTTCTTGCCAACATTCAGATCGCTAAGGCATTTCTCGAGGAAAGGGACGACCAGCGACTGCTGGTCTCGCTGGACAAAAACGCTTCGCCATTCTCCGTCTTCGCAAAGCCTGTTTGTATACTCGTCAGGGAACTCACGAAATGCCATGTGCATTATCAACGACAGCGACATCGGGAGGAAGAAGATCCGCGGCTCCTCCAACCATGAGTCAAGATGAGCGTCGTCATACCTGTCTCTAAGGTGGGAAGGAAGCTTTCCGGCATACTGCAAATGAAACACGGATGACTGACGTGTGCCACGCACTGATGAGTTGGCATAGTCAAAGTGGAATTTCCGTAGCACGCGGCTCCTAGACTGGTCTGTATGACCATGTGCGATACACAAGTAGTATGTTGCATTGTCGATTACCGCATTCTCAAGTTGAATCAACCCACCGATATGGAGATCGAGAGCATCACCGTTGGTGTGCAGGACTTCCCATCGCAGAAAGACCTGCATACCTTCATCGCGATTGAACCTGAGCAATGAGTCCGCGGCCGAACAGTAGAGATCCCTGAGGTGTGGGATTGTAGCCGTCTTGTTCCGAAGCCATTCCAGTGTCCGCTGCTCATTCTGCAGAACAGACCTGGCATCCTGTAAACAGGAGTCCATCACTATCCCTCCAGCATGACACGAGATTCTTCGTAGTATGGCTCCGGAGTCGAATGGCTATGGGTCCGCGAGCATCGTAGATGTAGTGGTACCGCTTCCGGTTCATGTAGGGCATACTCATCGACATAGCCGAGCACCTCAGGCCATTTCTCGCCACAGTTGTAGCACTTGCTGGCGTGTTCGTCTGGAACCAACAGCTTCGCTTTGGCGGCTTCCTGTAGCGCAGTCGTGAATCGCCTGGGGGATTGCGGCAGGAGCGTGGCATAGAGCTTGGCCTTCCACCATCGTGGGTTTTTGAGGTCACTAAACACGCCCTGGTAGAGAGCTGGCTCAATACCAGCCTCGTACGCGCCGAAATGCTCTTCGGCAACACCGATGGACACAGCCGCCCATCGGCGATTCAAAAGAAACCCCGGGTTCCGATAAAACGTCCGTGTGAACCACCGAAAGATATGGTGTGCGACATCCGACTCACCGAGTGAACGCTTAAGTACGACCGGGAGTGAACTCTGAACCAATTGCACGTCTGACTGTGGAACTCCTAATAGTCTCGTGAGGTCATTCAGGTTGTGAACCTCGCTGCGAACTTCCCCGTATCCCGTGATGATCGCCGGGACATACTCCACTAGGTCTGAAAACGACTCTATTGCGAAGATCGATTCGTAAACGTCACTATCAATGTTCTTGCAGCAGACGTCCGCAGCGGCTGTGACTGCAATTATCGGGGGATGAGGCCACCCCTCCCGCAGCATCGGCACAATGCTTGTTCCGTGTTGAATGCGTGACTCTTTACTAGCTCTACTCAGGATGTGGTCAATCAGAATTAGTTGCGGTTCCGGAAACTGCCCGATGGCCGTGTTTACCTCATGGAGAACGTCCTTGCCTTGAAGGTCCACAAAATGAACGATATAGCCAGTGGTGTCTTTCAGTAGATCTGCCCTCGACTTGCGCTCCGGCTCATCGTCGAACATGACAATTGAGACGTCATTGTCTGACTCTGTCATGGCATAACTACCTCAAGGTTGGCTTGCCAATTATCGAATTCTTCTGCGAATCCAACGGTTCCATCGTGGGCCTCGACAATCTCCCGGACAATACTCAGCCCTAAGCCACTGCCAGTACCGACAATATAACTGTCTTCCGGATTCAGGCATTTCTTGAGCCTCCGGTAAAACGTACCTTCTGGATCCGCAATAAAGGGATCGAACAGTTCTTCACAATCGTCGGGCACACCGACGCCCGTATCGAGAACGTTCATTTGAATACCAGAAGATACCCTCTGCGCTCTGATTGCAATATGCTTGTCATATCCGCGAGCTATGACGGATTTGATAGAATTGGACAGAGCGTTCAGCAGGAGGGAGTACAGTTCTGCTTCCAGCATCGGACCAACCTGAAGGGAGTTGGGGATGCCCGAGAGATCAACGTCGATGCCGTACTTCCCGGTTATCAATTGAAAACACTTGACTGCATTCTTTGCGCGAGTCGCGAGGTTAAGTTTTGTTGGCTCTGCGTCTCGGCTTTCGACCGAGAATAGCGAAGTCATCTTAAGCAAGTCCAAAAACCGCTGTTTGGTAGAGCGAAAACTCTCCTGCATATCCTTAGCTTGGCTGGCTGAACGTCCAGTCAACTGTCTAGCGAATGCAGCAAGTCGCATCTCGTACTCATCCAGCAAACCGAGGAGCGATTTCACCTCATGAGAGAAGATCAAGAGCAGAGACGACGTCGAGGCGACCAGTCGGAGGTGCTGAAGCTCATCACGGTTGACTTTGGTCGTCTCTCGCACCGCCGAGATCGCCTTTGTGATACCGCTAACGACCTCCCGACGCTGCTCGAGGGGAAGCTGTGCCGCAATATGCCTCACTTCCTTTTGGACGTAGTCAACCGCGTCTTCGATTACGTGCTGAGGCCGAGTCGGAGTTGCCACGACCGTCTCGAATTGTTTCCTGGCATCTCTTGCTTCCTCCTGCTCCTCTCGACGAAGATAGGAGTCGCGATAGACCGTCGACCAGTCGATACCTACCCTGATAACCTTGCGGAGCGCTTCAATTCCACCTTCGCCAACGAAGCCTTCTCGGCTTGCCTTCATCTCGAAAAGGCCAGCCGGAGACTCTGCGTTAACCTCACCTACGTAGCTTCGCGCTGAGAGCATATTCAGCAGCGCCCTGGTTGGCTCGACCCCTCGCAGTCTTGCCGCTAGAGCGGCAATCGGCTCGTAATCGATCGAACCTTTGCGTATGCCTCTGTCACGGTCGATAAGAAGCCAATCATCTCTGCGTTCGCCGAACGGATAAACGCGAATGCCGCGAACGCGAACATGTACCCCACCCCATTCCTCGAGCGCGGGCCGAAGATCGATGATTGAAACAGCCTTCGGATCGCGAAATTGAGATTTCTTATCCGGGAGAATCGCGATATCCGCCGTTGTTCCACAAATGTCGGGATATCGTTCGGACATTATAAGCTGCTTGCGGCCAATCCGTTTGGCAACCAGCTCCCAATGAGCCTTTCCCCGGCTATCCACTTTCAACGTAAGACGACCCCAGCCAGCATCCATAAGCTGCTCACGTTGATCAACAACTTCGGCTTCTTCAAAACCTGGCGATTCGAGAGACACATTGAATCCCGGATCGTTCCTGTAACCCTTTCTACGTGTCCCTCGGTTCGAGACGAGGAGCATTAGGCGACGCTTCAAAACTCGCCATCCGCCCTGCGTCCACTCATCTGGCTTACCACCGGTGATTTCGAGCTCCGTGCCCATTTCTCCTGTGCTAGACCGAGTGCTATTCCCTTCACATTCAATCTTGTCAACATCCGAGCCGGGAGAGTAATCATCCCAGCTTATGGTCAATCTGCTCGTCTCATACTGTCCGTTGGCTAGTTGTGCAGTTGTCCTCAAGCTGAGTCTGCTACCCAGCCGACGGCAACTGAATCGTCCGATGCCCTTCGAGCCCGATTTTCGCCGCCCGAATAGGCCTGATGTATCATCGTCGGCCTTATTCGTCGTGGCAATGCGCATCCAGTACCTCTTCACGTCATCGAGCGTCATTCCGACTCCATTGTCGATCACGTGAATCTCGTAGTCACCGTCCTGGAGTATCATTTTCACCAAGACGTGAGTCGCGTCCGCGTCGTAAGCATTCTTAACCAACTCAAGCAGCGCGAGATGCACGCTCTCCACGAGTTTCTCGCCCAACTCGGAGAGAAGAGCACTGTCAACGCTGAAGCGAAGTTTTGGCATGAGTGTTTGGGTACGATCGCAATGCGATTTTGGGTGAGTGTGCAAACTGAATTGAGGCGAAAGAGAATCAGTGACAACCCGCGTGGATCGCTCCTCGGGGCACCGTGGCCGCCGTTGTCGGGCCCGTGGTTCTTGTTCGTGGATAACAAGCCAAGACGAATCTCGCGGATCTCCTAAGGTGCTCTATCGGCATCCCAGCTGTGGCTGCTGTAAGTATAGCGGTAGCTGTAGGTTGCATCTAGTTATCCGCACGTGCATCGGCCATAGCCACCGCGGTCTTGCCCTCGCGACCGGCAGTTCGGAGACGTCCGGTTTGCTTTGACGTACCCCCCGCCAGTCTAGTTCCCGAATCTCTACGAGACCTTGGAGTTCCTGTGCAGCAGTGCATGCTTGCCGTCTCGTTCAGAGGGTGTCCGTACAGCGCGCACTCAACCCAAACTGTCGCAGCGGCGTGCAAACACGCCCGCAGGGGGGTGTCCGGACGGCTAGGGATTCTCCCTTCCGGCACTCTGCGAGTGCTGTCGGCTGAGGCAGCTCGGCAGACCGCGCAGGCTTTTCCGTGTTCACACGAGGCGATGGCCTCGGAGGAAACCGCTCCTTTGTCGAAGTACTTCGACGGAATCCGCAGGTTGAGGGGGCAACACAAGTAGCTGCTCCATTTGACGAAAACGGGGCAAAGCACTTGTCCTGCCATTGCCACTTCTTTCGTCACCTCGCCCCTTTGCCGGGTAGGTTAACAGATAGAGCCTGTTAACCATTCTGTCACGCCAGACGGCGCGCCGGTCGCCAAGCGAAGGTCGCTGTGGGCAACTCCCCCCTGGAGGTTCCCATGCGACCGATCGACGATCCGTCTTTCTTGACGCCCGACGAGCGTCTCTCTGAAGTGGCGGGCATCTTGGCCGCCGGCGTCCTGCGGCTGCGTGCTCGGGCTGCATTTCCCGGCGATAATCTCGGCCCCCAGGAATCTCTGGATTCCGGCCCAGCCGGCCTTGAGGTTTCCGAGGAAACCGTGCTCAGTGTCCAACGTGGTTAGCGGTTTCCGAGAACCCGAGACAAGGAGAAGAACATGAATCTGGACATCGGCAAAGAGGTCGCCGCGATGAAGCGGATGACCGTGAACGAACTGCGGGCAAAGTACGCCGAGGTGTTCGGCGAAGAGACCGGGGGCCGGCACAAGCAGTGGCTCATGCGCCGGATCGCCTGGCGGATGCAGGCAGTCGCCGAGGGCGGTCTTTCCGAGCGTGCCCGCCGAAGGGCTGCCGAGTTGGCCAACGACGCCGACTTGCGGACCACGGCCCCAAGGGCGCCAAAGCCCGCCCCCGCCCCAGCAGAAGGTACCGCTACCGGGGCGATCAGCGTGGCCGTGGACAATCGCCTGCCGCCGCCGGGTCAGGAAATCATGCGTGAGTACAAGGGCCAGAAGCTCATCGTCCGCGTGCTGCAGCACGGCTTTGAGTTCGAAGGCGAGGTCTACAAGTCGCTCTCGGCCGTGGCCAAGGCGATCACCGGCACGCACTGTAATGGTTACCTGTTCTTCCGCCTCGGTGGGCAAGGAGGTGAGAAATGACCAGAACCAGAACACGCCAACAGGCGCCGGCCGACCCGCGGATGCGCTGTGCGGTCTATACCCGCAAGTCGACCGAGGAGGGGCTCGACCAGGAATACAACACTCTCGATGCCCAGCGGGATTCGGGCGAGGCGTACATCAAGAGCCAGGCCCAAGAAGGCTGGCAGTGCCTGCCGGACCATTATGACGACGGTGGATTCACGGGCGGCAACATGGACAGGCCGGCACTGCGGCGACTGATGGCCGACATCGAGGCCGGCCGCGTGGACTGTGTGGTCGTCTACAAAGTTGACCGCTTCAGCCGCTCGCTGCTCGACTTCGCTCGCATGATGGAGGCGTTTGAGAAACACCACGTCTCGTTCGTCTCCGTCACGCAGCAGTTCAACACGTCGACTTCGATGGGGCGCCTCGTCCTGAACGTGCTGCTCTCGTTCGCCCAATTCGAGCGAGAGATGATCTCCGAACGGACGCGTGACAAGATCGCCGCCACCCGGCGCAAGGGAAAGTGGTCTGGCGGTATGCCCCTACTTGGCTACGACGTGGACCCGCGGGGGTCGAAGCTGATCGTCAATGAGGACGAGGCGACCCGTGTCAGGGCGATCTTCGAGTTGTACTTGGAGCGCCAGTCCCTGCTGCCAGTCATTCAGGAACTCGACCGCCGTGGTTGGGTCAACAAACGCTGGACGACCCGCAAGGGTCATGACCGGGGCGGGAAGCCGTTCACGAAGACGAGCCTGTACAAACTGCTCACCAACGTCACGTACATCGGCAAGATCGCCTACAAGGACGAGGTCCACGACGGCGAGCACACGGCCATCGTCGGCACCGAAATCTGGCAACGGGTGCAGGCCCTCTTGCGGCGCAACGGCCGTTCCGGCGGCGCGCCGGTCCGCGACAAGTTCGGCGCCTTGCTGAAAGGGCTTCTCCATTGCGTCCCCTGCAACTGTGCCATGTCGCCGACGCACTGCACCCGTAACGGAACGAAGCGCTACCGGTACTACGTCTGCACCAACGCCCAGAAACGCGGATGGGGGAACTGCCCGTCGAAGTCGATTCCCGCCCCCGAGATCGAACGTTTCGTCGTCGACCAGATCAAACGCATCGGCCGAGACCCAACCTTGCTGAGCGAGACAGTAGCCCAGGCCCGGCAGCAAGGGCAGACTCGCGTCGCCGAGCTGGAGGCAGAACGTCGTGGTCTGGAACGCGAACTCGGCAGGTGGAACAGCGAGGTCCGTGACCTCCTTGCCCAGATTAGCCCAAATGACGGCGACACGCCCGCGACGGCCCGATTGGCGGACCTCCAGGAGCGAATTCGCGTTTTGGAACGTCGCGCGACGGAGGTCCGTGAGCAGGTGATCACCCTCAGCCACAAGCTGGTCGACGAGCGTGAGGTCGCCAGGGCCATGTCGGTGTTCGACCCGGCGTTGGAGGCATTGGCCCCGCGCGAGCAGGCCCGCGTGGTGCGGTTGCTGGTCGAGCGGGTCGATTACGACGGGACCAACGGCAAGGCGACGATCACATTCCATCCCAGTGGTATCAAGACCTTGGCCGACGAGCTGGCCGTCGA
>JAPLNP010000241.1 GCA_026401055.1 Planctomycetia bacterium | reverse complement strand
GGTATTGCATGTCGGGCTGGGAACATTCCGGCCTGTGAAAACCGAAAATATTGAAGACCATATCATGCATGAAGAATACTATAGCGTACCGGCAGTGGCCGCTGCAAAGATAAACAGCGCGAGAAAAAGCGGCGGAAGGATCATCGCTGTAGGAACGACCAGCGTAAGGACTCTCGAATCTGTTTCTGACGAAAAAGGCGAAATCAGCGCAGGAAGCGGCAGCACGGGTGGAGCCGGCGGTGCGGCGGGTTTCGCGGCCTCGGGCGCGGGTGCCGGCGGGGCGAGTTCAGGCGCGGCGACGGGCTTGTCCACTTCAACCTTGGGGGGCGCCGGGGTTGGAGAAGGCTTCTCTACGTCGGACGCCTCGTTCACCGGGGCGGCCGGCTCGCAGACCTCGGGCACACACGTGGCCGGCTGGCAGGTTGCGGGCATGCAGGTGGCCGGTCGGCAGGTCCTGGGCACGCACGTGGTTGGTCGACACGTCCTCGGCATGCACGTGACCGGCTGGCAGGTTTCGGGCACGCAGACCGAACCACTCGACGCGCAGAGTCGGCCACACGCGTGGTCCATGAACCTGGACGCCCAAACGGACCCGGCGGGCACCAGACCCAGGCCGGCCACAATCGCACACATCACTATGACACGTCGCATCTGAACATTCTCCTGTTCCCCGGTGGAAAAAGTGGGTTTCGAGCTCCGGTGGACGCTTCGAAACCGTCAACCTTGGATGCCCTCTTCCGGCGGAAACGCCCCGCTCGGCGTAAAAAAGGCCTAACTAATTACGCTAGCCTATCCAAACCGCCCATGCAACTGCCTTTTACAGAATGGGGGGAGATCGAACTGTTGGTGGCCGTAAGGGGGGAACCGCAGATCATCGCGAATGACAGGACGCGACTCCGAGGAGCCGAATGCCCCTTGCCGTCCGCTTCTGGCGGTTTCGATCCGGTTATCACGCATAAGTCTTTTCTGCAAATGGACTTGCGTCATTATGGGTGACGCCGGCTCGGTCGGGCCAGACGCATTCCGTTGAAGATCACCACCAAGCTGGCCCCCACGTCCGCAGCGACGGCCATCCAGAGGGTCGCCCAGCCGGCGGCGGCCAGAGCCAGGACGGCAGTCTTTATCGTCAGCGCAACAGTGATGTTTTCCCAAAGGATTTGGTGGCAATGTCGGCCCAGATTGACCAGTTCGCCCAGTCGTCCCAGATCGGGCGTCATCACGACCACATCGGCCGTCTCCAACGCCGTGTCGCTGGCGTCCGAGCCCAGAGCGATGCCCAGACGCGACGCCGCCCACGCCGGAGCGTCGTTCACGCCATCGCCGACCATCGCCAGGCACCGCGCGGCGGCGGAGATCTGTATAACCCGGGCAACCTTGTCCTCGGGCAGGAGTTCGGCGTGGACTTCGTCGATTCCCACCGCGCGGGCCACGGCGTCGGCCACGCCGCGCCCGTCGCCGGTGAGCATCACGATGCGGCGGACTCCGAGTTCTCGCAGTCGAGCCAGGGCACGGGCGGCCTCGGGCCGTGGTGGGTCGGCCAGCCGTAGCACGCCCCAGATCGACTCGGACGTCCCGACCAACGCCGCCGTCGTCGAGTCCCGCTGGTCCACGCCCGCCGCTTCGGCCCGGGCGCGAGCGCTGATCGGCATCCGAGAATCGAGAAACAGCCGCGGCGTGCCCACGTAGAGCGTCTGGTCTCGAAACGTTCCGCGGACGCCGAAGCCGCGCAACGCCGTGAAGTCGCCGGCGTCCGTCTCGGGCAGCCCTCGTCGACGGGCCTCGGCGACGATCGCCCGGGCCAGCGGATGCTCGCTATGGTGTTCCAGCGAGGCCGCCGCTTCGAGGACCTCGTCTTCGCGACGGCCGGCCAAGGGTTCGACCGAGACGACGCGCGGCTTGCCCGTTGTCAACGTGCCGGTCTTGTCCAGGGCCACCGCGTCGATCCGGCCGGCGCTCTCCAGGTGTACGCCGCCCTTGATCAGGATCCCCCGCCGCGTCGCGCGAAACAGCCCGGAGACGATCGTCACCGGCGTGGAAATCACCAGCGCGCACGGGCAGGCGATCACCAGCAGCACGAGTCCCCGCCGAAGCCACTCCATGGCCGGCGTCTGCGATGCCCAAGCGACGCCCAAGTATCCCAGCACCGGCGGTCCGAACGCCAGGAGCACGGCCAGGAGGATCACCACGGGCGTGTAACGCCGGGCGAAGCGGTCGACGAAGCGCTCGGTGGGCGACTTGCCCGACTCGGCCAAGGCCACCAGGCGGACGATGTGCGCGAGCGTCGTCGCCTCGGCCGTTCGGGTGGCCTCGATCGTGAGGGAACCTTCGGCATTGAGCGATCCGGCAAACACGTCGTCGCCGGCTTGCTTCTCGACGGGGATGCTCTCGCCCGTGATCGGCGCCTGGTTGACCGAGGAACCGCCCTCGACAACGCGGCCGTCGATGGGCACACGCTCGCCGGGCCGGACGAGCACGCGGTCGCCGATCCGCAGTGCGGACGGATCGACGTCGGTCACCTTCCCTTGGTCGAGCCGATGGGCCGCCGTCGCCGTCAGTTCCACGAGCGAGCGGACGGCACGCCGGGCGCGATCCAGGCTGTGCGACTCGATCCACAGCGAGAGGGCGAAAAGAAACATGGCCGTGGCGGCCTCGAAGGTCTCGCCGCTGGCCACCGCCCCGATGGCGGCGATGCTCATCAGGACGTTCATGTCCAACGACCCGAGGCGCACCGCCCGCCATGCCGCGCGAGCGACCGGAACGCCGGACACGACGGCCGAGAGGACCGCCAACAGTCGGACCGGCAGAGTGATCCCGCCCATGCCAGCGGCGAGCACGGCCGCGACCAGCAGCAAAACCCCGCCGACGGCCGTTGTCCAGCGCCATCGCCAGCGCACCGGGGGCGCGAACTGCGCCGGGCGAACGTCGGAACGCTCCACCTCGAACCCCGTGGCTTCGATCGTCCGCGCGATCGCGGCAGCATCGGTCTCGGTCGGCCGGAAGTCAACCTGGAGGGTCCGGTTGACATAGTCCGGGCAGGTCGCGGTGACGCCCGACAGACGGCCAAGCCCTTTTTCGACCAGGGCCATCTCTTCGGAGCAGCACAGCTCGGGGATCCGAAACGTGGCGGTGGCGCTTTGCGACGGGTCCAAGGGTTCGTTCTCAAGTGGCAGCGAAGTCACGTGTTGATGGCTCCCGAATTATACGATTCCCGCCGATCGGGGAAGAAAGACTGGTGGGCCTCACCGCGCTCGACCAGCCCTACACCGTCGGGGGGGTCCTGGTGTTTAGTCCCCGTTGTCGTCATAATTACCGGCTTACCCCCGTTCTGCCGGGCTTCTGACGCTGGATAATCCCATGAAGACGCGTTCGACGACGATCTTGACCGTGCGGCACCGGGGGATGGTCGCCATGGGGGGTGATGGGCAAGTCACTCTAGGTAACTCGATCATGAAGGCCGATGCCAAGAAGATTCGGCGACTGATGGAAGACCGCGTCCTGGTCGGCTTCGCCGGTGGCACCGCCGACGCCTTCGCCTTGGTCGAGCGGTTCGAGGCGAAGTTGAAGGACTTTCCCGAGAACGTGCCCCGAGCGGCCATCGAGTTGGCCAAGGAGTGGCGCGCCGATCGCGTGCTGCGGCGGCTCGAGGCGGTCATGGCGGTCGTCGACGCCGACAATACTCTCTTGCTGACGGGCAACGGCGACGTGATCCAGCCGAGCGATGGGATTGTGGGCATCGGTTCCGGCGGGAGCTACGCGATTGCGGCCGCCCGGGCGCTCGTGGCCCATTCCTCGTTGGACGCGGCGGAGATTGTCCGCCGGTCGCTGGAGATCGCCTCGGACATCGACATCTACACGAATTCGAACATCATGGTGGAGACGCTGCCGTGCGAGACTTGACCCCGCGTCAGATCGTGGAGGAGTTGGACCGGCACATCGTCGCGCAGGACGAGGCGAAGCGGGCCGTGGCGGTGGCGATCCGCAACCGGTGGCGCCGGCAGCAACTGCCCGACGACATGCGACAGGAAGTCGCGCCGAAGAACATCCTCATGATCGGTCCGACCGGGGTGGGCAAGACGGAGATCGCCCGGCGACTGGCCCAGTTGACCGGCGCGCCCTTTATCAAGGTCGAGGCGACGAAGTACACCGAGGTGGGCTACTACGGCCGCGACGTCGAGAGCATGATCCGCGAGTTGGTCGAGAACGCGATCGGGCTGGTTCGCGAGCAGGAATTGAAGAACGTCGAGGGCGAGGCCCGGCGCCGGGTGGAGCAACGGCTCGTCGATCTGTTGATCCCTCCGCCCCCGGCGTTCGACTCGTCGCCGAACAGCCCCGATTCGGCCGAGCGCTACGAGCGCAATCGCGAGAAGATCCGCGCGATGCTGGTCGCGGGCGAGATGGACCAGCGCCGGGTGGAACTGACCACCGAGCGGAAGGGCGTGCCGATGATGCTCGCCGGCCTGGGGCCCGAACAGATGGATTTCGATCTCCAGGGCATGTTCGAGAAGATTCTGCCCAAGAATACCTCCCGGCGCGAAATGACCGTCGCCGAAGCCCGGGAAGTCCTCTTCGAGCAGGAATGCGACGCCCTGATCAATCAGGACAAGGTCCACGTGATGGCGGTCGATCTGGCCGAGAATACGGGCCTGATCTTCATCGACGAGATCGACAAGGTGGTGGCCAGCGAGCAGACGCACGGGGCGGACGTCTCGCGCCAGGGCGTGCAGCGCGATCTGTTGCCGATCGTCGAAGGCACGACGGTGCAGACGCGCTACGGCTTTGTGAAGACGGACCACATCCTGTTCATCGCGGCCGGCGCGTTTCACCGCAACAAGCCGAGCGACCTCATGCCGGAGTTGCAGGGGCGATTCCCCATTCGCGTCGAATTGCGCGACCTGACCAAGGAGGATTTCATCCGCATCCTGACCGAGCCCAAGGGCGCGCTGACCAAGCAGTACCAGGCGCTGCTGGAAGTCGAGCGCATTGAGTTGGTCTTCGAGGAGGACGCCGTCGAGGCGTTGGCCGGCTACGCCTACAACGTCAACCGCACCGCCCAAAACATCGGCGCGCGGCGGCTCTACACCATCCTCGAACGACTGCTGGAGGAGCTGAGTTTCGAGGCGCCGGACATGAAGATGGGCCGGGTAGTGATCAACGCCGCCTACGTCCGAGAGCGGCTCGACAAGATCTCGCAGGACGAGGACCTCAGCAAGTTCATCTTGTAGCTTTTTGGAGTG
>JAPLNP010000059.1 GCA_026401055.1 Planctomycetia bacterium | reverse complement strand
TTGTAGATCCGATCGAGGCGCCGAGTGATGAAATAGGCTTACGGCTTCTCCTGGATCGCCCGATCGGCGGTCCATTCGTTCGCCCACGGCGCTATGTCCACCTGTTGGCCCACGAGTTTGTCCAAATCGGTCTTCTCCGTTCCCGCTTGGAAGCCCCATTCGATTTCCAGATCGATCCGTTTCCACTGTCCCATGCTCGGACCGACCACGCGGATGCTCGGTACGGCTGCTTCCGCGCCACCCGGTGTCTTTGCGTCTTCGCAGAAGACCGCAACCATTTCGGTGGCGGCGTCGACCCGGACGCTATAGGCCCAGTCCATTTTCGCGTCGGGCTCGCTCTTGTACGTCCACGTTCGCCGATCTTCTGATATCTCCGGATTGCCCAGAACCTTGTCCACGGTCCACCCAAACCAGCCATACGACGTGGGATAGACGCGAACCTCCACCGTGTCCGGCGACGGAATCTCCGCAGCGCCGGCGGGCCAATGAAGTTCCACTTGATACTTCGTCACCCCTCCCGTCCAGAGCAGTCCCGCCCGCAGACGGCCCTTCGGTGGCGCGGGCAGCGGTTTCAGCAGATCAGGCATGTCATAATAGATGCTTTTCAACTGCTCCTGCGGCAGTGCGGTGAAAGCCGTCCGATACACCTTGTCGATCCGATCGAGGCGCCGTGGGATGAAGTAGGCTTCCGGTTTCTCCTGGATCGCCCGATCGGCGCGCCATGCGTACGCCCACGGCGCAATGTCCACCGGTTGGCCCGCCAGTTTGTCCAACTCGGCTTTGTCCGTCGCCGTCGGTTGGACGCCCGGCGACTGCGCCGCGGACGCAACACCGGCGCCAAACATGGCCAACACCACGACGACTCCCCTCCGCACGGTTCGCTTGTTCATCGTTGTTTCCTTCCGTATTGGGCTTTTCGGGTTCTCGTACTACAGCGGCCGGGTGGCCCCGTTGAGATGTGCCACGGTTCAGGTGTGCCACGGTTCAGGTGTGCCACCGGCTCCGCCGATGCCATCGTGTCGTTATTCCTTGAAGAGGTCGGCCAGCAAGCCGCGGTAACTGGCCATGCCATGCGCGCCGATGCGCTCCTTCAACCCGTTCCAGACGTCATCCAGCAGGGTGGCATTGAGGATGCCGTCCACGGTCTTCTTGCCGAGTTCGTGGAAGAAGTCGGCCGCGGCCCCCGTCGCGCCGGCTGCCCCCAGCGTGATTTCCCTCTGGCAGTGCGAGTATTGATTCGCGACCAGACTGACGGTGGGGAGCTTGGGAACCGGATCGGGAACGTTGACGTAGCGGAAGATCTTGCCCGCGAACTCCCGGTCGAAGGCGGTCACGGCGAGGTCATTGCCGATCATCGGTCCGCCAAAGGTATAGATCTGATGCACGGGGACCATCCGGCGAAGAAACAGCCAAGCGGCAAGCAACGCCAGCGCCCCGCCGAGGCTGTGGCCGGTGATCCACAACGGGCGTTCCGCGGCGTTCATTTCCCGATCCACCGCCTCGCGGACCGGATCCCAGATCGCCGCAATCGCATTGACGAATCCCTGGTGGAATCGCGCGCCGACGCCGGCCGCGGCCAGGTCCGTTCCCAATCGCCCCTCGGGCACAATCAACAGGTCGACCGCGTCGGTCAGCAGCCAATCTTTGACGCCCTCCAGGCTGGTGGGCGATTCGGTGCCGCGAAAGGCAACGACGACGTGGTCGTCGTTCGTGGCGACGTACGCCTGTGTGTTGCCCGCGCTGAACAACCGGGCCTCCAGGCCCAATTCGGCGTGGAACTTCGCTTTTGCCTCCGCTTCCGGATAGTACGAGAAGTCCGAAGCCCAGGCCAGCGCCTCCGCGTTGCGCGGATCGCCGAAAGCGTCTTCGATCAGTGTTTTGCCCATGCGATTGCCGCCTCCGAACGTGGTGGCGCGCTGTCGCCGAGATCCGCGTGGACTCGGCGGTCCTAGCGCAGGTACTTGCGTTGGCCCTTGTTCTCGGCCTTCCAGGCTCGCAGAGTCTTCGAGGTCACTTCCGTCTGGCGCACATCCAATTCGAGCAGCTCGCTCTTGCCCGAGAGGTGTTCTCGAAACCCCTGGTCGGTGACGCGCGTGTTTCGCAGTCGCAGGATTCGCAGCGCCGGCAAGCGGCTCACCAGCGGCAGTCCGGCGTCCGTGATCTGGCTGTCGTTCAGGTCCAACTCGCGCAGCCGCGACATGCCTTCGAGGTATTGCAGCGTTTCGTCCGTCACGTCGGGGTTGGCCATCTGCAGCACGACCGTATCGAGTTTTGTCCGGAGCAGCGGGTAGTCCATGCGGTCCCACCCCGTGAGCGTAAGATGCAGTTCGCCGTCGACGAGTCTTTCGCGCGGACCCAGGCTCAAATGGCGAGCCAGGAAAGAGCTCAGCCCAATCGTCCCGCCCATGAGAACCGCGCCGGCAGACAACAGAATCAGCGGGCCGGTCAACCTGCGAGAATAGCGCGCGCCAAAAACGACCATGGCGGGCGGAAACAACAGGCAGCCGAGACCCCACGCCACGCGCACGCGGAAGGCTCGCGCGACCAGCCACGCGAGCGCGATCAGGCCCAGGACCGCGCCCAAGGCCATCACAAGGATCCCGTACTTCTCGATCACGTGCAGTCTCCGCATTGACGGGCCGGCTCGATACCCACCAACCGGCAACGCCGTGAATTTCTTCCCCATGATACCGTTTTGGCGAGGCCGAAGGAAGAGGCGGCCATACGGCCAAATTGGAGGTCCCGGCGGGCATTCGCCGGCTCCCTTGGCAACCGGATGGCCCGGGCGGTCTCGACCGCGCGCTGCCGGGCAAGGACGGGAGCCCGCGTCTCCTACGCGCGATGCATGACGTGGCTCACCGCACAACGTCTGAACCGCGGCTCAACGGTCACCGACATCGCTTCGAGCCCGATCGGGGGCAATGCGAGGTTTGGTCGCCGCCCAGGCGATGCACCGGAAGGGTGGTACGCTGGCGTCGCCGCGCTGCCGGGGGTATAACTCTGGGCACGGTGTTGGCACCTTCCTCGTGGCGTGGAGAATCGAAATGAAACGCACATGCTTGATGACGACGCTGGTGATCGGCACGATCGTGGCCCTGGGTCGTGGGGACTTTCCGAGCGCGGCCCGGGCCGAGGAGGGGCCCGCCGTGAAAATCGACGCGGCGAAAATCGGGGCGCCGATCTCGAAGTACATCTACGGCCAGTTCATCGAGCACCTTGGCCGGTGCATTTACGGCGGGATTTGGTCCGAAATGCTCGAAGACCGAAAATTCTTCATGCCCGTCGGCGACAAGGGGTCGCCCTGGAAATCGCTCGGCCCGGCAGACGCGGTCGCGATGGATGCCGCCGAACCGTTCGTCGGCAAACACAGCCCCAAAATCGCCGCGCCCGGCGGCATCGTTCAGGGTGAGCTTGGGCTGGTTCGGGCGAAACCCTACGTCGGCCGAATCTGGCTCGCCGGAGACCCCGAGGCCGCGCCGGTCCGCGTGAGCCTCGTCTGGGGCGATGGGCCGAACGATCGTCAGACCGTCACTGTCGCGACGCTCGGCCGAGACTATGCCAAGACGCCGCTGGCATTCACGGCCGGCGCCGACACGGACCGCGGCCGGCTCGAAATCGCCGCCGAGGGCCGCGGCGCGCTGCACGTCGGCACGGTCTCGCTGATGCCGGCCGACAATATCCAGGGCATGAGGCCCGACACGCTCGTGCTGCTCAAAGAACTCGATGCGCCGATCTATCGTTGGCCCGGCGGAAACTTCGTCAGCGGCTACGACTGGCGCGACGGCATCGGGGATCCCGACCGGCGGCCGCCGCGAAAGAATCCCGCCTGGAAGGGCATCGAGCACAACGATTTCGGCATCGACGAGTTCATCACGTTCTGCCGCACGATCGAGACCGAGCCGCTGGTGGTCGTCAACAGCGGGCAGGGAACCGTCGAACAGGCGGTCGAGGAACTTCAGTACGCCAACGCCCCGGCCGATGCGCCCATGGGACAACTCCGCGCGAAAAACGGCCACGGCGAGCCCTATCGCGTCGCGTGGTGGGGGATCGGCAACGAAATGTACGGCGACTGGCAACTCGGCCACGTGCCGCTTGACGAGTACATCAAGAAGCACAACCGCTACGCCGAGGCGATGCGAGCCGTCGATCCGGCGGTCAAGCTCGTCGCCGTCGGCGCGGCCGGCCCCTGGAGCGAAGGGATGATGCAGCACTGCGCCGAGCACATGGACGCCGTCAGCGAACACTTCTACTGCGGCGACAAGCCCGACCTCTTGGCCCACGTACGCCAGATCCCCGACAACGTCCGCGGCAAGGCCGAGGCGCATCGGGCGTATCGCAAGCGTTTCGCCTCGCTCTCGGGCAAAAACATTCCCATCGCCATGGACGAATGGAACTACTGGCACGACGGCCCGCACGTCTACGGCGAGTTGGGCATCCAGTATCGCCTGAAAGACGCCTTGGGGATCGCCGCCGGCCTGAACGAGTTCGCCCGGCAGAGCGACATCATCGCGATGGCCAACTACGCGCAGACGGTCAACGTGATCGGCTGCATCGACACGACGAAAACGGCGGCCGGCTTTGCGACGACGGGCCTGGTGCTGAAGCTCTACCGCCAGCAGTTCGGGACGCTGCCCGTCCGGGTCGAGACCGAGTTGCCGCTGGACGTCGCGGCGGCATGGACGGCGGATCGCAAGACGCTCACCGTGGCCGTGGTCAACCCGACGCCCGACGAGCGGAACCTTCCGCTGGCGCTCGACGGCGCCCGGCTCACCGGCCCCGGGCATTGCTGGCGGATTGCCGGCGGCGACCCGATGGCCATCAACGAGCCGGGCAAGCCGCCGAAGGTGTCGATCGAGACGTCGGACGCCGACGTGCCCCAGGGCCGGCTGACGGTTGCCCCGTACAGCGTGACCTTGTTCGCATGGCCGGCGGAAGCGAAATAGTCGTCGCGACTCGACGCAGCGAGTGTGCCACTGCTGGCTCGCCCAGCAGTGCCGTCCACAGCGCCGAACAAGAACAAAGACTCCCGACCCCTTTAATCCTTCTTCTTTTTCGATTCACGCCGCTTTCCGTTGCTCACCGCCATGTGAAAAAAGCAGAATGATACTATAACCGCCGCGTGTTGAGGCCCCTTGCCGGTGGACTACGATTGAGGTGTGTAGCTTCATCCATAGCCCACCAAACAAGGAGCCCTATCATGTGGCATGTTGGAATCGATCTGCATCGAGCGACCGTGGTGTTTGCGGCGGTCAACGACGTTGGCGAAGCCATGAATCCGATCACCATTCCT
>JAPLNP010000431.1 GCA_026401055.1 Planctomycetia bacterium | reverse complement strand
TCCTGCGGGACGATTTCCCCAAGGCGGCGGCCGTCCTGGCCCAGTGCTTCACCAAGCCGACGTTTCCCGAAGAGCAATTCCAGAAGATCAAACAACTGGCTCTCGGCGCGATCCTCCGCCGTGCGGACAACCCGCAACAGCAGATCATGGAACTGTTCGCCGACAGCCTGCCGGCCGCGTCGCCCTATCACCTCGTGCAGGGCGGCAAGAAGGAGACCGTCGAGCGGCTGACGGCCGAGGACCTTCGCGCGTACCACGCCAAGTACTTCGTTGCCAACAACATGATCGTCACCGTCTTCGGCGACGTCGAGCCCGACGCCGCGCTGGCCGTCGTCCAAGAGCACTTTGGCCGGGTCCCGTCCACGGAGAAACCCGAACCGGTCAAGTTCGATTGCCCCAACGCCATTGCGGAGAACGTCGTCCGCCACCTCAAAATCAACAAGCCGACCGGCATGGTCATGATCGGCTATCCGGACGCGAGCATCTTCGACAAGGAGGACTACGCGGCCTTGACCGTGTTGGACGCGATCATGTCGGGCTACAGTTACCCCGGCGGCTGGCTGCACAACGAGCTGCGCGGCGAGGGGCTGGTCTACTACGTCCACGCCTCGCAGCTCACCGGGCCGGCGCCGGGCTACTTCACGTTCATGGCCCAAACGCAGCCCGAAAAGGTCGCCGAGGTCGTCCAGCGGATCAAGAAAAACGTCGCCCGAGCGACGGCGGGCGACATCAGCCCGGAGGAGTTCCGCACCGCCATCGAGATGATCACCTCGCTGCACGCGCAGGAGAACACGACGATCGGCGAGCAAGCCCAGCAAGCCGCCGTCGACGACCTCTACGGCCTGGGCTACGACTACGACAAGTCGTTTGACGCCCGGATCGAGGCCGTGAAGCTCGAGGACGTCGTCCGCGTGGCGAAGAAGTACCTCGACAAGTGCGTCGAAGTTACCGCCTCGCCGGCGGCGGAGAGCGGCAAGTGAGGGGTACACGGTAGACAGTAGACGGTGGACGGTTGGGTGGCACACACTGAGGAACGAAGGGCGTGCCACCCATCTGGTTTGCAGGATGCCGAAATGCCGCCCAGCCGATCTACGAACACGTCCCAAACGGAAGGGCGTCACCATGCCTAAAAACTCCTCCAAACTCGGCACAGAAGCAAGACGGGTGCCGCTTGAGGTGAAACGCCTGGTCTTGCACGAGGCAGGATACAAGTGTTCCAACCCCTGCTGCCGTTACCCTCTGACCCTCGACGTTCATCACCTCTACTACGTGTGCGAGGGCGGAAGCAATCTGGCCGACAACCTCTTGCCTCTTTGTCCCAACTGCCATACCGAGCATCACAACGGGAATATCCCTACCGAGTCACTACGAGCATGGAAAATGTTGCTCATGGCGTTAAATGAGGCGTTTGATCGGCGATCAGTTGATTTACTGTTGACAATCGATAAACTGGGATACGTTGAATGGATCACCGGCGACGGCGTGCCTACCTATGCCGCCCTTGTTGCCAGCGATCTCATTAGTATTGAAAGACGATATGTGGATGCTGGGCTACAACACTTTCGTAATCTCTTCGGAGTGCGCATTACCGACAAGGGCAGTTCATTCATCGAAGCATGGAAGAAGGGCGATCAGCGAGCGGCGATAGGGGCGCTGCCTTCTTTAACCGAGGGATGAATCCGTGGGGGGAGGCCGGGTGCCATGTCCGTGTTTGTCGTGGACATGTTTCGGGGGTGGAATCGAGCCATGATCGAAGGTCATTGAAGATGGCCGCGGGATGTCGGGCATGACGACCAAGGCGATCGACGTTCTCGGACTCGGCTTTGCGGCCGTCGATGAGTTGCTCTATGTCGACGCTTATCCGGCGGCCGATGCCAAGACGCCCATCCGGCGGCGCGAGCGGCAGTGCGGCGGGCTGACCGCCACGGCCCTGGTCGCCGCCGCCCGCATGGGATGCCACTCGGCGTATGCCGGGATTCTGGGCGACGACGATGCGTCGCGGTTCGTCGTCGAGCGGTTCCACGAGGAAGGAATCGATACGTCGCACATCGCTCGCCGCGACGGCGCCGGCCCCGTCCGGTCGACGATCGTCGTCGATGGTTCCCGTCATACGCGGACGATCCTGTTCGATCTGGGCAGCGTGGTCGGCGTGGATTCGAGTTGGCCGCCGGAAGACGTCGTTCGCCGGGCGCGCGTGCTGCTGGTGGATCATTGCGGCGTGGAAGGAATGATCCGCGCCGCGAGGATCGCCCGCGGCTCGCGAATTGCGGTCGTCGCCGACGTCGAGAGCGCCGAACATCCGGCGTCGGCCGAGTTGCTCGGTCTGGCCGATCATCTGATTCTGTCGCGCGGTTTTGCCTCGCGGCTGACCGGCGAGGACGACCCGGCGGCGGCCCGGGCGCTCTGGACGGCGGATCGGCGCTCGGCGGTCGTCACGTGCGGCGGGGCGGGAAGCTGGTACGTGAGCGACGCCGATCCGGAAGCGGCGCGTCATCAACCCGCGCTGCCCGTCCAAGTCGTCGACACGACCGGCTGCGGCGACGTCTTTCACGGCGCGTATGCGGCGGCCCTGGTCCACGGGTTGGACGTGGCCGGGGCGGCGCGGTTCGCCTCGGTGGCGGCGGGCCTGAAGGCCGCGGCCCCCGGCGGCCAGGCCGGCATCCCGACCCGTGCCGCCGTCGAGGAGAAAATGAAGAAGGCGTTTTGCGATCGCGTTTGAAGCTACAGTGTTACTTTGGCGCAATGACCACATGGAGGAATCATGTCTATCGGCAAGCTTGTGCGGATGAATCGGCTGTTTTCCCATCCTTCGGGCCGTTTGTGCTCGGTGGCGGTGGATCATTTCATTGGCTACGGCGCGGGCCTGCCCGACGGCCTGCGGCACATCGCGACGACGCTCGCCGCGGTGGCAGCCGCGCGGCCTGACGCGGTGACGATGCACAAGGGGATCGCGGCCTCGCTGTGGCAGCCCTATGCCGGCCGAATCCCCCTGATCGTGCAGAGCAGCCTCGTCCGGCCCGATGATACGGCTCGTGAACAGGTCGCCGAGCCGATGGATGCCGTGCGGTTGGGGGCCGATGGCCTTGCCGTCGTGGCGTTTGTCCGCGGCGCGAGCGAGGCCGCGTATCTGCGGGCCGTGGCCGATTGCGTGAGTCGCGCCGCCGCCTTCGACATGCCGGTCATCTGCCACATCTACCCGCGCGATCCCAGCGGCAAGATCTCGTTCACGCCGGAGAACATCGCCTGGGCGGTGCGATGCGCGGTGGAGGTGGGCGTGGACGTGGTCAAGACGCCCTATTGCGGCGACGCGAAAGCCTACGCCCAGATTGTCGCCGATTGCCCGGTGCCCTTGGTCGCGGCGGGCGGACCTCAGACTTCAACGCTGCTGGCCGCCCTGGAAATGATGGCCCAAGTCGTGCTGAGCGGCGCCCGGGGGGCCACGATCGGCCGGAACATTTGGGGGTTCAAACAGATCGGAGCGGCAGTACAGGCATTCAAGGCAGTGATCCACGACGGCGCCAGTGCGGACGAGGCGGTCCGGCAAGCCGGTTTGACCGGGAGTGACTGACAGAATCTTGGAGTTGCCTCCCACATTCCTTATCTCCGCCCGCACCGGGGCATTGCATGAAAGGCACGGGTCCGATGACGACCGACAATCGAGTCCTGGCGAGGGAACTGGAAGACGCGCTGGCCGAATTGCCCATGTTCGATGTCCATACACACCTCGTCGGCGGCCATCTTGGCGCCCGGGGGCTGCACGACATCCTTCTCTATCACATGGTCATCAGCGACCTTTACGCCGCCGGCTGCCCCAACGGGGCGCGACTGACGCAATTCCCCGGCTGGCCGACACGCGAGGAAGCCCACCGGCGCATTGCCGAGGCCGTTGCGTATCTCCCTTTCATCCGCAACACCAGTTGCTCTTGGGGGCTGCGGCTGATTCTTGAGGACCTTTACGATTGGCGCGAGCCGGTGACGGCCGACAATTGGCGGCGGTTGG
This sequence comes from Planctomycetia bacterium, assembly GCA_026401055.1. Lineage (GTDB taxonomy): Bacteria > Planctomycetota > Planctomycetia > Pirellulales > Thermoguttaceae > JAPLNP01. The sequence goes on along the minus strand of JAPLNP010000431.1, from coordinate 34,794 downwards.
ACGAGATGATCCGCGAACGGGCCGACGACCGCGGCTGGTGGTACTCGATCCTGGATCGGCTGAACATTCAACGAACCTGCACGGAAATCTCGCGGCGTGAAGGGGGCGAAAATGACGCTCGGCTGCAATACTCGATCGAGTGGTGTTTCTTCACGCGATGCCAATGGGGCGAATTCGACACCCCGCTGTACGAGCTCGAGCGTGCCTGGGGTCGCAAACCGGAAGCCGCCACGCCGATCGGCGGGGGACAACGTCCACCCACCGACCGCACCATCCGCGTGTTGGACGACGTCCATGCCGCGGTGGCCCACTATGTCCAGAGCCTGCCCTACGAGCAGATTCTCACCACGGCTGCCGGCATCTCGACCGACATCGACTTTCGGCTGGTCGGCGACGCCGAGATGGCGGCGGCATTGTCGCGGCGCGGCCAAGCGGGACCCGCGGAGCGGGACGCCTATGCCTCGTACGTCAACGAAGCCTTCTTGACGGCTTTGGAGAAGCACGGGCAAGAGATTGTTTTCCAGTTCAGCCTGGGAGCCGAGCCGCTGCCCTTCGAGAGCGGCGGCCGATTGTCTCAGCGGACGATCGGCCAATTGGCCGAAATGATCGCCCGGCACCCCGGGCTGCGATTTCAGTGTTTCCTCGCCAGCCGTCACGCCAACCAGTCGCTCTGCACGTTGGCCCGCGAGCTGCCCAACTTCAGCCTGGCCGGCTACTGGTGGCACAATTTCTTTCCGGACACCATCCGGCAAGTCATCGCCGAGCGGCTCGACATGCTGCCCGTCAACAAACAGGTGGGCTTCTTCTCGGACGCCTACTGCGTAGAGTGGACCTACGGCAAGGCCCTTCTGGTGCGGAAGCAACTGGCGCGGGTGTTGGCCGACAAGGTTCAGTCGGGACAGTATACGCGGGAGGACGCTCTCGGGATCGCCAGGGCGATCCTCTTCGAGACGCCGCAAACGCTGCTGGGCATGGTCCCGCGAACCGGCCCTTAGATTGTGCATGGCTAGTGACGATGCTCGCAGTCGGATACTCGAAGCCGCGGGAAAGGTCTTTGCGGAGCGGGGGTTCAAGGACACCACCGTTCGCGAAATCTGCCGCAAGGCGGGGGTCAACCTGGTCGGCGTCAACTACTACTCCTGATTCGCGTCCGCGCTCGGGGCGACGGCCAAGGGCGGCGTCGTCGTGAGCGGCGGAATCCACATGAGCGACATCCCGTCGTTTCCATCTGATGCCTACACCTCCAGCACGCCCAGGGCTTCATACCGGCTGGCCACGCAAAGCGGCAGCGGCCGGCCGAGAATCTCGCGGTGCGTTTGCAGGGCCAGTTCCGGGCGGTTGTTCTCCTGCGAAAGATGCGCAAGACACGCCCACGCCAGCCGCCCATTGACCGCGGCGAGCAACTCCGCCGCCTCGACGTTCGACAGATGTCCGCCCGGCCCGGCGATCCGCTGCTTCAGAAACGGCGGATAGTCGCCCTCGGCGAGCATTCGCGGGTCGTAGTTGCTCTCCAAGAGCACGGCGTCCAACGACCCGAGCACGGCCGGCAGGTCGGCGAACACGTGGCCCAAATCGGTCAAGACGCCCAGCCGCTTGCGGCCATCGTCAATGACCACGGCCACGCCGTCGACGCCGTCGTGGGGAGTGGGAATCGTCTCGATGGCCAACGGGCCGATGTGGAGCGTCTCGCCGGCGCGAAAGTATCGCGGTTCGGCGATCGTGCCCAGCGGCCGCCATCGCCCTGCCGCCGCAAGCGTTTGCTCCGTGATGTAGATCGGCAGGCCAAATTTCCGGTGGTACACGCCCAGGCAACTCGCGTGGTCGGAGTGGTCGTGCGAGATCACCACGGCGTCCACGTCGGCGATGTCCCGCCCGAACGCGGCCAGCCGCCGCTGGGCCTGGATGCCGCTGATGCCCGCGTCCACGAGCAGCCGGACGCCCCCGGCCTCGACGTAGACGCAGTTTCCGTTGCTTCCGGACTGAAGAGGAATGGTCAGCATGAGGGCATTGTACGCCGACGGGCGAAGACCGCAAGCCGATGCCGCGTTGGGGTGGGGCGTGCCACGAAAAGAGACCAAGTCACGATGACCAATGTCGGGAAGAGCGGCAAAGGGGGCGGTTACGGCACAATGCAACTCCGCCGCCGACACGCCCGCCCGTCGGCGGTCTCAATCCTCCCGCCGCGGGTATGGTCCCAGGAACTTGTCTCCATTGAAATGGATCAGGTGATCGGGAAAATCGGCAATCCACACCTCCGATTCCCAAACGATGTCGGATGCGTATCTCCTAAACGCCGTGAAATCCATGAAGGCCGTCACGTAGACGCGGCCGGCAGAGCAATCCTTCAACGCCGCTTCAAGCTTGATCGCTCATTCTGTTGCTGTTTGGGAAGGCCAAGGCTCTTGATGATCTCCAGGGCATCCTCTCGCTTGCTCATTGCGCGACCTCGATCAGTTCGTCGATGAAATGCCGAGGCAGTCGAAGAGCCCGACCCACCACCTCCTCGACAGTGCGGGGATCTCGCGACTCGGTTTGCTCAATCTCCGCTCCAATCCGGATCAGCGTTTCCTCGTCAGGCAGCGGCAGCCCTCGAATTTCGGTGGCGTTGACTTGCGTGTTTCCACTGATTGCCCGGAAATAGCGGTCCACGAGGGCGGAATTGAAGAACGCGGCGAGTCCAAACGCCTCCGTCCTGGTCAGGTCCGAACCTTTCCGATAGATGTAGTTCAGGTGGTTCTCCAAGCCGACCCACTCCGAGTACGAGTCGCCGGCGTTCATGATTCCGGCAACGAGGCGGCGTTTCTCCTCCTTGGCCGTGAATCGCTTCAGAAGGACGTACGTCTGCGCCGGAACGAGCAGCTTCTTCGACGCCGGACTTATCTCGATATGGGCCGGCTTCCCATTCTTGGACGGAAAGCGGGTCACGAAGGGACGAACGTTGTGCATCCATAGAAGTGGCGCGGTGTCACTGGACCGCTCGTGGCGCAAGAACTCCGTTGAACGAAACGTCACCACCGGGCCCGTGGAGATCTCAAACCCCAGGCTTCGGAATCGCTGTGGGAGGCGGTCCATCACCTCGATGATCTCGTGCTCGAGGCGACTTGTGCTCACTCGGACAACGTGGTCGCCACTGCTGTTGTCGATAATCTTCTCGTAGGCAACCGCACTGTTTTCGAGATCGACAAGATCCCGCCCAAAGCTCGTCGTCAGAACGACGTCGCTCGGTTCTCCTCCCTTCTCGGCGTGAAGGATCACGTTTTCCTGAAGGACGGCGCGACCCTTGAATGCTTCGGTTCTGGACTCGAACACGTGAACGTGTCGGGCGGTCATCCGATCGAAGAACCACTTGCGGAATCTCTTGAAGTAGGGGCCGTTGAAATAGCTCCTTGGCGTGATGGCGACCATCTCGCCACCCGGCAGCAACAAATCGGCCGCGGCCGCCATGAACAGCGCGTAGATGTTCGGCTGCCCGTGGACAACGTGCCCCATCGCCCGAGCGTGGGGCGACTCTTTTCGCAACTTGAAATAGGGCGGGTTCAGGATCGTCAAATGAAACGACGAATGCGGGCCGGTCTCGAAGAGCGACTTCCGAGCGTTCGCCAGAACGAAGTCATCGATCCGGACCACGAACTCCATCTCGTGGCCGCTGTCTCGCAGAGAATCCCGACATCGGGACATCGTGCGTTCGAGCAGCGGGATCAGTCTTGGGTCGTTCTCCCACAATTCGAAGACCAGGCGTCGTGGCGATTCCTGTCTCAGCACTCTCTCGCACACTGCCGCCGACAGCGTTCCGACACCGGCGCCGGGGTCGAGAATGCGGACGGTCCCCCGCGGGATGTCTGAAAACATCCCGGCCATGAATGATGCGATGGCCGGGGGCGTACCGAAGTGTCCTTGTTCCTTCCGTGCTCGCGCGGAAGTCGAAGCGTCAAAACGCTGTTGCTCCTCGGCGGCGAAGTCGATCAGTTCCCCTTTCATCACGTCCCCGCACGCCCCTCTGGGCCACGCGTGACCGCACCCGAACCTCAAGCATGGCCCTCGCCCATGCTTCCGCTATCATATGGGCTTTGCCATAGCTGAGAAAGGGGTGTAGCAGGAATCGGGTTGTGCCCGATCAGAGGGGGCATCCCCTATCCGCGTCCATTCGCGGTTCCCTCAAGACTGGCTCCGCCAGGCGCCCGTTCTACTTCTCCCGCTCCAAGCGGACCCTCGCGCGGAGGCCCTCGTTTTCAAACGAGATGCCGAAGCTGCCATGGGTGAACGTTGACAGCACGGGCGGGGCGACGGGGCCTGGCTTGGGTTGGCCAGGATTGCCGTACACGCTCGACTCCATCGTCTTCCACTCGTCGTTCCAGACGTACTCGCCGCCGCCGGGACACACCAACCGGATGCCCCAGACCCGTTCGTGTAGTTTCACCGGGTCCTGGTCGGGATAGAGCCGCCGCCACTCGTTCAGGATCGGCAGACTCCCCCACGCCCGAACTTGCATCGTCTCCTGATACGCCTGGGCGTTGAGGCTGTTGAGCATGTCCAAGACGCCCCGATCGACGTCGACGGCCAGGTTGCCGCCCAGCCACGGCCGCGCCGGCGGCGGAAGCGGATTGCCGGCGTCCTTGGCCTTGCGCCGAGCAATCACGCGGTCCATGGCCCGATGGAGCAGCGGCTCGTTGGGCGTGACGATCAGGGCGTCGCCCGAGGCGGCGTAGTAGATCGCCCAATTGTGGAAATCGCGGGTGCGGCTTCTCGCCTTCTCCGTGGGCGAGACCTTGACGTAGCTCTCATCGTTGTACGTCAGCGGCTCCCACACGGTCATGCCCGGCGCGGTCTGCTCCACGAACGCCCGCAGCCCGGTCAAGAACGCCGTCAGCTTGAAGCCGCTGGAGACCTCGGCGTACAGGGCGACCGGCGTGCGGTATCCTTCCGTCTGGAAGAACTTCTCCCGTTCGTCCTTGGGCACCGCGGCCAACTCCTTCCAGAACGGATCGTCATCGGCATAGACGGCCACCGCCGGGCCGAGCCACCCGAGGCTGACTCCCTTGACGAACGAGCCGGCCATGTTGTTCGCTTGCTGGAACATCGGCGACTCCTGGTTGATCGCCAGGGCCAGACAGGCCAAGGCATCGTGCGGATCGCCGGCGTCCGGCGGCATCGTCGCCCCACGCGAGATTGCAGTGAACTCCCGGTATCGGCTCCCCAGGATCAGCGGCATCACGGTCATGTCGGCCTCCAGGCTCTCCTTCTTGAGGCTCAGCCGCAGGGCGATCGGATCGAACTTGCCCGTCCAGTTTCGCTCGTAACCGTCTCGCCAAAGTTCGTAGGCGTCCGCTTCGGCCTTGGTGACCTTGACCATCGGGACCTCGGCGATCGGCGTCTGGAACAGGAGCGTCCCGTGAACCGACGACGTTACGCCCGCGGCGTCCAGCGTCAGCTTCGCGTCGTCGGCCAGCGGCAGATCGGTGTGGAGGGGCCCCGGCTCGACCTTGCCCAGGACCAGCGAGTCCAGTTGCGAGGCCTGCATTTCGGCCAGCACGGCGGCGGCGCGGGTCCGCCGGGAGGTGGCAATCCGCCACCGCGGGCCGCACCACCGGCGAATCGTCGCGTCGCTGAGAAACACCATCGCGGTCTCGTCGGCGTCGGCGAGCGGGTACCGAGTGCGAAAGAACTTGTACTCCGGCAGCGTGGCGATCGACGGCGCCTCGCCCTTGGTGACTTCCGCCAGCCGCTTGAGTTGTTCGAGCGAGTTGGCGACGACGACCGCGCCGTCGAGCGTGGCGACGTAGCTCGACACGCTCCGGTCGGGCGAACGTCGCCCCTGGTACTCCAGCCCGGCCACCTCGCCGCGAACAGGGTCGGCCTTTCCGGCGGCGGGCGCGACCGAGGCGACTTGCGTCATCAGCAGCCCGGCCAACATGCTCGGGTTCTTCGTCTCGAAAAGCACGGCCACGTCGGTGCCGGTCCGATAGTACGGGTCGGAGCCGGTCAGGGCGACGCTGTCGACGAGTTGGGGCCCGAGCAGCCGGGCCGCGCCGCCCAAGGAGATTCCCAGTTGACGCTCATACCGCTTGAGCGTCCCGGCGTCCTCCGATCGCGGCTCAGCCAGCCGCAGGACCGGCGTGCCCTGCTTGGCCGCCTCGTCGGCCACCGTGACGGCCGCCTGGAAGGACGGAAAGAACACGACGTGCTGATCGGCGGGGATCTTGGCCGCCAGCGGGTCCAGATCGGGCCGGGCGTCCTTCGTAAGCGCCTTCCAGTCAATCTCCTCGACGGTGATCCCGCGAATCGTGTCCAGCGCGACCGTATCGAGGGCTTCCGGCGTCTGATCGCCGCGCGGGGTCACCAATCGGTCCAGTTGGAGATTCTCGCTCATCGCCCGACCGCCGGAGAAGAGGGCATAGGTTTGGGCCAAGTCGCCGCCCATCGGGTCCCAGGACGGCGGGCGGACCACAGTCGTCTGGTCGGATGGCTCCCCGATGTTCCGCTCGCGGCGGACCACCCGCACTTCGTGCCGGAACCATGCCGCGCCGGGGACGCCCCGCGAGAGCAGTCCCTCGTAGTGCGACTGCTTCGCCGCGAGGAACCCCGGGTAGGCATCCTCGCGAGCCGACGTGTGCGGCACGCGAAACTTCAGGACAACCATTCCGGTCCAGTCCTCGTTGGGCAGGAACAGCCGGCCGGTGATGTCTTGACCCTTGGGCCCGCGAAGATGGACCCTGCCCTGGTCGAGGACGTTGTTCAGTTCCATCCAGGAGTTGGGTGGGCCCTGCTCCGAGCCGACATAGGCTTCGCCCGGCCCGTCGAGCACGACGCGGGGAAGCATCGCTCCGCCGACGCGCGAGCGCCAGTGGCGGGAAGCGTCCTTTTGGACGGGCAGCGCCCCTTCGGTGATCGTTAGATCGCGGATCGGGATTCGATAGTAGGCGTCCTCCGCCCGGGCCGCGACGGCCGAGGCCAGGATCACCACCACCACAACGAAACGAGAAATGGCACGCATGAGTCGCTCCTTTCCACGAAAAATGGTTCGAGGAAGCAGCCTCGCCGCCGATGGTGTGTCGCATCGCGGGCAATCGGCGATGGGGTCGCCTCCTACGGCAATCGCGGGATGGCGGCGCCGTCTGAGAGGCCGGGTGTTCTCCGGCCGGAAGATGCACCGCTCCCCGATGACCCAGGCGATAAATCGGGTTGAATGTAACGCCGACGCATCGAAAATACCATAACCCCCATCGGAGGCCAATGGATCGGGGGGGCATGGATGAGCATCCATGATGGATTCCGGGGCTCTCCGGCGGACGCGTTCGTCGCCGGTGTCGGAGACGATCACCCGATGATCTTGTCGTCCTCGGCCAGGACTTCCCAGAGGTTGGCGTAGCCGGTCGCTTTGCGGACGGCGGCGAGCAGATCATCCCGGGTGCCTTCGGCGCTGCGTCCGTCGTGTTCGACGAAGATCGTCCTGTCGCCCGCCATCACCTGAAGGTCCCGAAGTTCGACGTCGCGGAACTTCTCCACAATCGCTTTCTTCACCGCGGCCGCGGCGTAGTCAATATCTCGGAGTCGGGCCATGGCTTCTTCCATTTCTGCGACGGGGATCGTTGTGTCCGAGCCGTTAGTCTACCCTAACGCGACTCGGCGGGCGACCCTGACCTCGCCGCCTGGGACAGAAGTTCCGCGGCGTCGTTCAGACGATCCATCTCTGCCTGAATTCGATCCACGTACTGCTGGAGTTGTTCTGACCCCAGGTCGGGGGGAATTCGGATGGGCTCGCCACCCAGCAGAAACACCTTCGTGAACGGCTTGGGGATGACCAGATCGGTCCAACTCCCTCGGATTCTCCAGCACCGCGCGCAGGAAAACGCCGTCGGAACGACGGCGCGCCCGGTGCGCGACGCAAGAAAAGCGATTCCCTTGCTCATTTGCCGCCGCGGACCGCGTGGCCCGTCGGGAGTGATCACCAGATGCTTGTCTTCAACGGCTCGCATGAGTTGCCGCATTGCGCCGGGTCCGATGTGATTGGTCGATCCCCGTATGATCGACATGCCGACCTTTCGCAGCACCTGGGCGACGAACAATCCGTCCCCGTGCCGGCTGGTGAGCGCGGCCGCCGAGCGATGCTTGCCCGCAAAAACCGGTATGACCATCGAGTCATGCCATACACAATAGAGAAATCGCTCCGGCGGCGATTTGACGTACGGATTAGTGCCGGGCGTGTCCTCGCGGAGACTCACCTTGACTGTCCGAAACAGAAGCCGAACGGCCGTCGCGAAGACGTCCGCCGAGAGACTCGTCAACAGTCGACTGCGAATCTTCACGATAGGATGCTTACGCCGGGTCCGGCATCAAGACCACTTCCGGAATCCTCGCCAACATCGTCTCGAGTCCGCGTCGCGACATCTGGGGACTGTACGCCACGCGGAACGTGCAACAGGAGGAATCCATTTCCTCGTTCATCGGCTCGGCCGTCTTGAAGACAAAACCGTGGCCGAGACGCGAGAGAAGCCACTGAGCATTCTGCGCGCCGGCAACCCGAACCCGGCAAGTGTCGCCCAACGGACGTATCCACACGTGGAATGAATTCACGGTTCGTACGCCTATCGGGACGTTACTTTGAGTTGGTCGGACACTCCGCGAACTCCCTCGACGCTGCCGGCCGCCTTCAGGGCCGGACGCCGTTGGTTCTCGTACTGGATGTTGCCCGACAGGGTCACCTGGCCGTTGTGGATGGCCGCGTTGACCCGGCAACTCATTCTCGTGAGGTGCTGGTTGACCTTCTTGAGAATCGCCGTATCCGATTCAGAGCCCTGGCGCGACATGGTTACGACTCCAGTTCGGGCGTTGCCCACAAATGGTCCGGCACTCCGTCCTTGGTCTCTTCCTTGCTCTGTTCGGCGCGCTCCCTCACCAGGCGAAACGGCATTCCTTCCACGCGTTTGTAGCGCTCGGCGCGCAGAAACCAGAAGGCCAATCCGCCCGTGTTATGGTACGCTCCCGGGGTCCTCGTGCCTTTGGTCACCGCGGCGCGGACTCCCAACGAGCCTTTTCTGCCGGTCTTCTTCCACCCGCGCTGCTCCATGATCATGCGGACCACGACGCCGACGGCTTGCCGCAGGCGTTTCGTGCGGCGAGGGTCCGTCGAGCCGAGAAACTGGTCAATGGCCGGCTGCGCTTCGAGTTCGCGAACGACCCCCGACAAGGCCGCGCGGTCGTGATGAATCTCCGCCTCTTCCATGCGACGCTGCCGCTCGTCGCTGGCGAAGAAGGCCAGAACGTCGTCGAATGGCTGTTCGGTGTCCTCCAACACGTCGGAGAAGGTCCTCCCCTGCCGGTCTTTCAGGAACTCCTTGCGCGTAACGCGGACGGATTTCGGCATCGGTATCACTCTCTTCTCGGATACGGACATGTTCAAATCTCCAAACCCATTGTGGTAAAACGGTTTTTCTCAGTCGCTGCGACACGCAATGCATGGAACAAGGCCCACGTTGGCCTGGCACTTGGGGCAGCGCACGCGGCGGCTGAGCCGGAACAACTCGCCGGCGGGTATCCGCGCCAGCGCAAGTTGCCTGACGGCCGGGTCTTCGACCATGTCGACACGCTCGACCTCTTCGATGGTCAAGCCCACCGCGCTGGCGATGACGGAATACTCCGATATCCCCATTTCCATGACGGCAATGGCGGCGGCCACGCGATAGGGGACCTCGATGCGTGGCTCCCGCGGATCCCGCCACGTTCTGGTTCGTCGGCTCGTCTTGTCCCCATGTCCAAGCGCGGCGTCGCTCGCCGGACGCAAATCCTCAACGCGTGCCTCGGCTTCATCGGCGATCATCAAATGCATTCTGTCCAACCCTGCAACTACGAAAATTGGCCGTGCAAATAATGCACCTACAATAATTGTATCTCTAGTCATCGGCAGATGCAAGGGAGCTTTGGCACTTTTCTTGTGGCGGAATCCCATCCGGTGAACCGTACCCACACAACCCCCCGCAAGAGCCTGCCTAACGGGCAAGGCGGAGGGGGAATGGGGGTACTCCGCACGCTGCGGGCCCTGGGGGATTCAGGCAAGAACGCATCGCGCGGGCAGACCCGTCCTCGCCGCGCTCAGGGGCGTGTCGCCCCCTTGTCCGTGCGAACCACCGGCCGCGGGGCGACCAGGGCGGAGAGTTGCTCGACGTCAAACGCCTCGAGCAGACCGAAGCAGAATAGCTCCGGCATGTCCACGATCGGGGCGTTTCGCCGGATCACGTCCTTCAAGCTGTCCAGCGCCCCGTCGAGTTCGAGCCCGCCGATCGCCTGGACTTCCAGGGCCGTCGCCACGAGGGCGGAGACGCTCGAACGGGGACCGACGGCCACGATCGTCACCGGCTGCTCGCCGTACCGCCCGGCAAGCCATCGCGAGGCGGCCATAAGCTGTCCCGCCTGGAGTCCCAGCGGACGCTGACCGACCCCCGCGACAAGGATGGTGAGCAGTTCGGGGCGTTCGTCGGGCTTGGACTCGCCGAGGTAAAACGGATCGACGGCCAGGACGCGGTGGCCGGAGGCGACCAACGCCGCCGCCCGAGTCGCCACGGCCGCCCGGCCTTCGTCGGCCACGAGGATCGCCGTCTTCGTCGCGCCGTCGGGCGCGATCTCGACCGCCGGCACGGTCCAGTCGGCGGCGAGCTTGAGCTTCCAGAACGTCGCCTTCATGCCCGGCTTCTGCTCGGCGCCGACCTCTTCGGCCGCCACCGCATAATCGCTGACCCGGGCGAGCTTGCGCAACTGCTCGCGACGGGCCGTCTGCCAGGACGCCAACTCAGCCGCGCCGGTGGGCACCGCGGCGTCGCGCGGCAGGTTCTCCATCAGCCGCATCGCCAGCGTGTGGAAATCCTCGTTCGACGCGGGCAGTTCGACCGCAAGTTGCTCCTTGCTCTTCAATTCGCTCTCGGAGGGGATCTCGGTCGCGTCGAACTTGGAATTGGGCAGGAAGAAATCGCGGACCATCCGGTAGAATGCCTCGCGGTTCTCCCGCTCGTAGTTGTGCGTGCCCGGATCGTCGTTGACGTGCCAGCGGATCGCGTAGTCCTTGCCCAGGACGCGGTAGACCGGCAGCGCGGCGTCGAGCAGCAGCGGCAGGACGTAGCCCGACTCAAAACAGCAGTTGTCCTTCGAGTTGAACTGCAACAGAAGCGGCCTCGGGGCGACCATCGCCGTCAGGTGCGTGTAGTCGCAGATCGTCCCCAGATCGCTGGGCGTCTGCTCCGAGTCGCCCAGGTCCTTCGGCTGCCACGCCCGGGTGCTGAGACTCGAATAGCCGGCCACGGGCGAGCTGAGCTTCACCCGCGTGTCCAGCGAGCTGATGACGATCGTCTGCCATCCGCCGCCGGAGAGCCCCGTCACGGCGACGCGCTCGGGGTCGGTGTGTTCCAGGGCCAAGAGCAGATCGAGCCCTCGCTTCATGCACAGGTAAAACGGCGCGAGGCCGCTGGAGCCGCACAGGTCGATCTGGTTCATCCGGTAGTGCAGGAAGTTCTCGGTCCCAAGCTGTCCCATCCCGACCCATTCGAGATTCAACGCCAGAATACCTTTCTTCGCCAGGTTGATGCAGCGGATCTGCTTGGGCTCATACGCCTTGCCCTCGGGCGAATGGCCGTTGACGTTCATCACCGCGGGCACCTTGCCCGAAAGGTTCTCCGGCTCGTAGAGCAGGGCCGGGATCCACATGCCGGGCAGGGCCTCGTAGCGGAGCTTCTTGATCTTGTAGCCGGGGCCGCCGGGAATCTCGCCGAGCCACTCGACCTTGGCCGGAGCGTCGCGCCATCGGGCAGCCTCGCCGCGATAGACGATCCTTTCGAGCACCTCGGCCCGCAGCCGCTCGGCCTCGGCCTGCCACTGCTCGGCGGACTTGATCTCGGGCATCTTGGGCACGCGAGCGTCGCAGTACTGGCGGACTTCCCGGAGCACGACGGCCCGATCCAGGAGCGGACGTTTCAACAGCGGCTCGATGTCGCTCGGTTCGATCCCGAAGGCGACGACGGGAGTGAAGAGCAGTGCGGCCAACACGAAGAACAACTGGCGAGTCATGGTAGTCTCCTGGGTAAGGGGTGGCCGGGTGGCGTCGTCACAGTGTGCCACTGGCTCCGCCAGTGCCCGGCGTCACGCCGCACAAGGGGCCAACGTGGCGTGTCTCATCTCTCGGCGAAGCACTGGCAAAGCCAGTGGCGCCCGGCGTAACGTCATGGTCACAAAACACTTTCAATCCCCGAAGAATCAAGGCCCTCCCCGACGTTTCACGAACAAAAACGCAACGGCATAGGCCCTATCCCGTTTTCTCGTCCAAGGGTGGATGATTAGACTTCGCAGTCCCTATCTTGTGGTCGTGAACCCACTTCGCCAACGTGAACCCATCAATTCCCTCGAGCCTGCCTTGCTTCTGACAGAAATCCCGACACGCTCTCGTCAATCTACCACTTGTCACCAGAAGTCCTTTCGTAAGGGAAGGATCCGCTGATACAACACCCAGCAATTCTCTCGCTATGTTTGGTCCAACCATCGGCGTCCGCTTGCACTGCACCACGATTCGCTCACTTTGCCCTCGAACGGTTCTGGTAGCTTCCACGTCAATCCCGCCGTCAGCGGATCGCTTCGTCACTCGCGCATTCACATATCCAAGTGCTTCCTGAAACACACGCTTCACGACTTCCTCGAAATCGAAGGGGTCCATCGTATTCAAACGCTCAAACACTTCGCCAATGCCCACCTCCGCTTCTTGCCTGAGACGCTCTGTTTCAGGAATCTGGACGGCCTCTCGCTTCATATCAAGCACCTCAAGGAGGTCATCAACTGTCAATGCCTTGTCGAAATCCGACTCTGACAGAGAACCCACTACCTCCTCGTGAAGAAGGCCCTTTCGATCGAGAATGCTCCGAATTCGCTCCTCAACGGTGTCCCTCATCCAATAGCTGTACACGTTGACTGTCTCTTTCTGCCCCTTGCGATGAGCACGATCTTCTGCTTGCCACGCAGTCGCAGGATTCCACCAATGGTCAAAATGCACGACATAGCTTGCAGCGGTGAGAGTAATCCCCTCTCCAGCCGTCTTGGTCGTTGCCAAAAACACGTGCATGGTGGGATCGGTCTGAAATCGCTCGACTGCGTTGGCGCGAACCTTGTTTGAAGAGTGTCCCGTAATTGACACAACGCCATATGGTTCGAGTATTCTCTCCAGCTTCTTCACTCCCTCTTCCACGTATTGCGTGAACACAAGAACTTTCTTCTCGTTGGCGACGATCTCTTCTACGTGTTCAAGCAGAGCTGACGATTTCGGGCTTTCCCTCACTCCGCTGGCAAAGTTGCATATCTGCTTCAGTCTGGTAAGTAAAGCGAACACATGGATTCTAGAAAACACCTTCTCGCCCGAACGAAACTCATTCTGACCGGCCAACAATGTCTTGTCGTACTCAGCTTGCTGGGCGTGGTCCAAATCCAGCCACTCGTCGGATCGGATCTTGTCGGGAAGCTCCGGAAAGACGTCTCGTTTTAGCCTCCGGAGGAAGTAGGGCCGTATCTTGGAACGCGCTTCATCGGGGGACACTGGCACAGACATCTTTGGAAAGAGCGATGGACGCACAATCTGGAATATCGAACGTAGGTCTTCGATGCCGTTCTGAATCGGCGTGCCAGTCAAAGCCCAGCGGTACTTCGCGTTCTTCGATACCTTCCGGGCTGCCTTCGTCTGCCCAATTGTCGGATTCTTGACAGCATGCGCCTCATCGAGCACAACCGCATCGAAGGTGAGGTTGCCCGAGGCTAGCTCCATGAGCGATGTTGTTTCATCCGACCGTCTTTCCGTGTCACTTCGCAATAGGCCATAGCTCGTGACGTAGATATGGGCTGGACACCGCCAGTCGATTTGCCGCACATCTTGCGAGCCATGAACGACAGTCACTTTCAGCGTGCTCGCCCAATCACGCAAATGTGTGTCCCAGACTCCTAATATGGATTTTGGACAGACTATTAGCGCGCGACGGACCTGTCCCTGATGAAATAGGATTCTCAATGCCACGCACGTAATCACAGTCTTGCCCGTGCCCATTTCATCTGCGAGCAAGAAAGACCTATTCTTGATGAGGCGTTTTACACCTTCAATCTGGAACGGGTATAACTCGCCAGGCAAGTCAAGGATGCTGGGAGCGTCGATGCGTAGCGGGGGCTTCAGAAGCGGAAAAAGCAGGTCCCATATGTCAAGCATATACCGGCGAGTTCCGCTACCATCCGAGAACGGGCGATAAGCCTTTCGGAGGCCAGAGGTTTTGTCCTCACTAACACTTGACTCACCGAAGAGGGTTCGCTGGGATTCCTTCCGAGGCTGCTGGCTACGGTAGTCTTTACCGCTGGCAACTCCTGGAGCGAGTGGCCTGAGAAGATTCTCCGATATGTGCGGTGAGACAGGCAATGGCAATTCAAGTGTTGACGGAACCGGCACTTCGAGATCATAGGCATCAAGAATAGAAAGCGGGATGGGGCAGATCGCATAGTCCCGATTCTGTACACCTCGAAAAGAACGGGCAAAATCAGGCGTCACCGTCGCGTGTGGACGATTCAGTGTCACATGGTCTCGTCCGTACTCCACATCGATGTGTGCCAGGTCGTTCGACCACGACGGCTGTGCCAGACCGCAGCCTCCCTTCAGTGAGAATACGCGAGCTCGCTCAATGGGAGCAAAACGTTTACCGACCCAGGTAGGCATGATCTATGATTCCGGCTTGTTGACTTCCTGTTGGTGTATCAGATCTAGAGCGTTCTTAATACGTTCAAACGGCTCAAGCACGTTGTGAGAGCGAAACGTGTCAGTCAATATCTCACGAGCTACGTTCAAATCATCACGGTGCTTTCGGTGGGTCTTCAGTACGATGGGTTCAAATTGGCCTCCGGTGTCTTGCAGCATGTCATCATCGCCATCTGTCGAGGTCAAAGGGGAGACTTTCGCCAGTTCCTCATTTCGAAGGAGTTGTACCAGCGGTACTTCAATGGATGCCCGCAGTTCGACAAATTCGGGCTTACGCACAATGACAAGCCCAAATCGGTTGCTCAAAGCATCAAGGAGCGGTCTTCCCACAAGGTGACACGCAATATGACCTTCGAGTCGCTTGCCCCACAACGTCTTCTGAAGCAAAGTGGGGCGAATTGCAGATGTACAGCGAAACTCGATTGGCTCCGTTGCAGCGTCCGTAACAAGTGCGGCTCCGCGAATTGAGTGGCCACCCTCAAGCTCTTGAATGTCGATGTAGGCGAAGAAAGTGTTGTTCATATTCGCTTGACTCCTCTCGACCAGAATGTGCAAGTCTTGATATGTAGCCTGTGGCGACTAATTCCGGGGGCACACTAATTCCGAGGAGAAATCCGGGGACACAGTTCTGATTATGGTAATATGGGCAAGTATTTGCCGATTTCCACACGTGGCTTAATACGTAAACCACCCAAACGGCCAAGTCAAGCGATCCTGGTGGGCCTCGGCCGCCGGGCGAATGGTATCGTCACCGGCAACGGCGGTTCAGTCAGCAGCCGGTTCGCCGGGCCGTGTCATGTCCCCGGCGGCCTCGACCCACCCTACCAGCTTAGGCCTTCGCCTGCTCTTCCTTGTCGAACGCCGGGAGCCACTGGCTCCGCCAGTGCCCGGCATCACCTGCGAACAAGGGTCCAACGTGGTATGTCTCACCTTACGACGGAGCACTGACAAAGCCGACGGCACACGGCGGGACTACGGCTCACGACCGTCGGGCCGATCGTGGTCGATCCGGCTGAACATCGGCCGGGGCGGCTGGGGGTGGGGGGCATCGCCGCGGAGCTTCCGCGCGACCGGGGGCTCCGGCGGACGCTCTTGAGGCGAGTTCTGCGACGGGGTATCCATCATGGCTTCCACATATATCATGCCGACGGACACGGCAACCCAGAGCTTACCACCTCGGGGGCCCCCTGTGCAACGTGTTGCACCACGGTTTTCGGTTTTCCCTCCGTTTCGCGTGCCCCCCGGGGTGGTGCTTTGCGTCCGGATTTGCTAGGCTCGGGGTTTGTGCCGGGTCGTTCGTGGACCTGTAGGCTGGGACAAACAAACCATGGTGGGGCTTCGGCCGCCGGTCGGATGTGGTTCGCGCGGCAATCGGCGGCGCGGCGAGAAGCCGAGTTCGGCGGCCTCGACCCACCCTACATTACTACATCAATCACCTAGCGAGAATTCCATGGCCATTGCGGAACGACGCAGACGGAAAACCCGCACCAAACCCCGGCGAGAGGACCTCGGCAAGCACGAGGTTCTCTGCGCCCATTGCCCGGCGAAGTGCTGCCGGTACTTCGCCCTGCCGATCGACAAGCCCACGGACTGGGAGGATTTCGAGTTCATTCGCTGGTTCCTACTGCACGATCGGGCGAGCGTGTTCACCGAAGACGGCGAGTGGTACCTGTTGGTGCACAACAAGTGCCACATGCTGGGCGACGACGACCTCTGCCGCGCTTACGAAACCCGGCCGCAGATCTGCCGCGACTACACGACCGACAAATGTGAATATGAGGACGAGTGGGTCTACGACCATTACTTCGAGACGTCCGAGCAAGTCCTCGAGTACGCCGAAGCCGTCCTGGGACCGCCCAAGGGCCGCGACCTCCGCGGCCCGATGCCGGATAGACTCAAAGTCTTGGAATAATTGCAGTGACTTCCGAACCACGCATTACGCCGCGGACGCTCAAGGGCTTCCGCGATTACCTGCCCGAGACGATGATTCCGCGGGAGCGGCTCATCGACACGGCGCGTCGGGTGTACCGCGGCTACGGATTCAGCCCGATCGACACGCCCGCCTTGGAGTACCTCGAAATCCTCGCCGGCAAGGGGGGCGAGGAGAGCGACAAGCAGCTTTACAAGTTCCAGGACCATGGCGAGCGCTGGGTGGGCTTGCGTTTCGACCTGACCGTTCCCTTCGCGCGATTCGCCGCCCAGCACATCGCCGAGTTGGGCACGCCGCTGAAGCGCTACCACATCGCGACCGTCTGGCGGGGCGAGAACACCCAACGGGGCCGCTACCGCGAGTTCATGCAGTGCGACTTCGACACGATCGGCACCCGATCCGCCGCCGCCGACGTCGAAACCGCCCTGGTCATCCACGACCTGTTCCGCGCGATCGGCTTCGAGGCGTTCACGATCCACGTCAACAACCGCATGGTGCTGGCCGGACTGTTGGAGCGGCTGGCGCTGGCCGATCGCGCGGTGCCGATTCTCCGGGCGCTGGACAAGCTGCCCAAGGTCGGGCCCGCCGGGGTGACCGACGAAATGATGGCCGCCGGCGCCAGCAACGACCAGGCCAACGAAGTGCTCCGCCTGGCCGCGATTGCCGGCGACAACGACGACGTGCTGCGGCAACTCGGCCCGCTGGTCGCCGGGAGCGAGACCGGCGTCGAGGGTGTCTCGCGGCTTGCTGAAATGCTCGCTGCGGTCCGCGCCGCCGGCGTCGCGCCGGAGCGGATCAAGCTCGACGTCGCGATCGCCCGGGGACTGGACTACTACACGGGCACGGTTTTCGAGACGTTCCTCGACGCCCTGCCCGGCATCGGCAGCGTCTGCTCCGGCGGGCGTTACGACAACCTGGCCGAGCTTTTCACGAAGCAGGAGTTGCCGGGCGTCGGGGCGTCGCTGGGCCTCGACCGGCTGCTGGCGGCGATGGAAGAGTTGGGCATGATCGAGAAGGTGTCGACGCCGGCGCCGGTGCTGTTGACCTTCTTCGACCCGGCGCGGCTGCACGAGTACCTGAGGCTGGCCGCCGCGTTGCGGGCCGCGGGGTTGGGGGTCGAGTTCTTTCCCGAGCCGAAGAAGCTCGGCCAACAGCTCAAGTACGCCGACCGCCGCGGCTTCCGCGTCGCGCTGGTGGCCGGCGAGAGTGAATTCGAGGCCGGCGTCGTGCAAGTCAAGAACCTCGGCACCGGCCAGCGCGAGGACGTTCCCCTGGAACCCGACGCGAAAAGCGTCATCGCGGCGGTCGAGAAGATCCTTGCGACGTGAGCGACTGGGGACTGGTCCATTTTTCGGCGAACAAACGTGTTCGGCGAGAAGGTGTCGGCCGAAAAATGGACCTGTCCCCTTCCGTGCAGCGAACGTGATCGACGCCGATTGGGTGGCACGCCCTGAGGAACGAAGGGCGTGGTAGATCGGCGAGCCACGCCCTTCGCTGCGCTCAGGGACGTGCCACCCTCGCGGAGTTCCCACAGCAGACATTCCTCCCATGGCCAACCGCGACAATCATTACGAGGCGGCTTTCGAGGCGTACCTGCGCCGGCGCCAGTTGCCCTACGTCGCCGTCGACGAGGCCAAACGGAGCCTGATGTCCGACGGTCGTTCGATCAAGAACCTCGACTTCATCGTCTCCTCGCTCGGCCAGACCACCTGGCTGGTCGACGTCAAGGGTCGCCGCTTCCCCTCGGGCGACGATCAGAAGCAGTACTGGAAAAACTGGTCCACCCGGGACGACTTGCGGAGCCTCGGGCATTGGGAAGCGATTTTCGGCGGGGCGTTTGCCGGGCTGTTCGTTTTCGCGTACAACATCGTCGGCGATCGGGCGCCGCTGCCGGCCGAGCAACTGTTCGAGTTCCGCGACGCGCTGTACGGCTTCGTCGCCGTCCGCCTGTCGGACTACGCCGCCTCGGCCCGCGCGATTTCGCCCGCCTGGGACACCGTGGCCATGCCGACCGCCGAGTTTCGCCGCCTCGCGCGGCCGGTGGACGAGTACCTGTTGGGTTGCGCACCGCCGGGTAGCCCGAGTTCTTGAACCCGGGCGTCCGAAAGGCGAAAGATGGTGCCCGCGCACGATGCCCGGTGTTCAACAAGGAATCGACAATTACGCTCAACGGGCGGCCAAGGCCCAGCAGGATCGCTAGGGCAGCATTTCGCGCCGGGTCTTCTCCCAGTGCCGGGCGATCCGGCTGCGCCCGGTCAGGTCCCAGAGATTGAGCTTCAGTTCCCGCATGGCCAGTACCGTGGGGATCCACGCCTGGGTCCAGCCCACCTCGATCGACCAGGCGCCCCAGCCGTGATCCGCGTTGGAGCCCCAGTAGTCCCAACGCTCGTAGTCGAACGCGCGAAACCACCCGCCGTCGAGTTTGGGATGCGCCTCGCTGGTGATCTGGATGCGAATCAGGAACTCGGCCAGCCGGTCGGCCATTTCGCCATACTCGGGCTCGCCTACACAACAGTGATCGCCAACCTCTTCTTCGCCTCGTTCACTACGACCGCAAGCAAGAGTCGGGTGAACTTCATGAAACTGCTACGGGTGCCATACGAGGAGTACGTGTGGGGTGAAGACGCCTTGATGGTTTGGAGCGGGACTTCGACCGGCTGTTCACGCGGCGGACGGGCTTTGTGGACCTGAACGAGGACCTGCGGCGGATTCACGAGAAACGCGACGATCTCTTGTTGGTCCTGGAGCGTCCGGAGATTCCGCTGCACAACAACCTCTCGGAGAACGACATCCGGGAATGGGCGAAGAAGCGGAAGATCAGTGCCGGCACACGGAGCGAGTTGGGCCGGCGTTGTCGCGATACCTTTATCAGCTTGAAGAAGACCTGTCGGAAGCTGGGCGTATCCTTCCGGCAATATCTTCAGGATCGAATACGCGGACTGCATGAAATTCTCTCTTTGCCCGAACTGATGCGGCAAGCGGCCCGGGAGACATTGCCTATCGAGACGGCATCGCATTGATTCCTTCCGTCCCACGCCAGCGGTCAGCTTGCTCGCAAACATCGCCATTTCCCGCGCGCCAAACCCGCATACTCGAAATCACGGGGTCATTGAGAACTTACGGGGAACTTGACCCGCCACAACTGCCACGCGAAGTACGCGACCACGCCGGCCCCTAGCGTCGCGATGCCGGCCACCATGTACCAGATTCCCGACGCCGCGAAGATGAACGTCCAGCCCACCAGCGCGATCACGCTGGGAAGCGGATAGAGCGCCATGCGGAAGCCGACGGGGCCGGTTGCCTGTTTCCGGATCAGGGCCACGGCCGCGATCTGCGCGATGAACTGGACCAGGATCCGCGTGGCGATCAGCGCGTTGATCACTTCCTGGAGGGTGAAGAAACTCGCGGCCACGGACACCGCGCCCAGCACCAGCAGCGATACGTGCGGGAAATCGCCGCGCGGGTGCAGCCGGCTGAAGGCCGAGAAGAAGAAGCCGTCGCGCGCCGCCGCGTAGGGAATCCGCGAGTAGCCCAGCATCAGCGCGAATACCGAGGCCAGCGCGGTCCAGCAGATCAGCAGCGTCACGAGCACGCCGCCCGCGGGACCGTAAATCCGCTCCATGAACACCGAGACGATGTAGTCCTTGGCATCCGAGCCGATGGCCTCTCGCCACGGCACGACGCCGATGATCGACAGGTTCATGGCCAGATAGATCACCGCCACGGCCACCACGGAGATCAGGATCGAGCGGGGGATGGTCCGCGAGGGAGACTTCACCTCGTCGCCGATGTAGCAGACGCTGTAGTAGCCGAGAAAATCGTACATCGCCACCAGCGTCGCCGAGCCCAGCCCGAGCACGAACCCGCGGGAGAAATTGAACGCATCGGGCGGGAAATCGAACGCCGTGGCGGCACTGAAATTGCGCAGGCCGGAGAACAAGACGACCGCGATGGTCAGCATCATCCCCGCCCAGAGCACCACCATGAGTTTGCCCACCGATTCGATCTTGCGGTAGAGCAAGACGACGGTCAGCACGGCGACCCCGACGGCGATCCACGTCATGTACGGCTTCGCCTGCGGTGCCAAGTAGGTCGCGTATTGCGCGAAGCCGATGCCGCCGGAGGCGATTTCCAGCGGCCCCGAGAAGATGAACTGCCAGATGAACAGGAACGGCAGCAATCGTCCCAAACGGGTCTTGGCAAAGGCGACCTTCAGATACTCGAACGAGCCGCCGGAGGACGGCACGGCCGAAGCCAGTTCGGCCCAGACCATGCCGTCCGAGATGGCCAGCACCGCGCCGACGAGCCAGCCCAACATGGCCTGCGGCCCGCCCATCGCGGCCAGGATGAGCGGAATCGTCAAGAACGGCCCGACGCCGACCATGTTCGACATGTTCATGGCCGTGGCCTGGAGCAATCCGAAGCTGCGGTGCAGATGACCCGGTGAGGAATCGGCGGACATCAGCGGCGATCCTTGCGGCAAGACCCACGAACTCGACAAGTTGACAGATTGTAGCCAGTCGGGCGTCAGTTTGCCAGTGAAATGTCCAGGCAGATGTGGCTACTCGCGGGCGGACGTTTTCTCTATACTGTAGCGGTAGCGAACCCGGTGCAAACATGATGCTCGAAGCGATCTCCCCCACTTGCTGGTCGGACCTTTACGTCCTGAAGCTTGACGGACGCCCTTGGGGCGAGTATCGCGGCCGGTGGTTCAGCGAGTGCGTGGATATCCACTTGACCGGGCGTCACGAGCTTTGCCTGGAGAAAGCAGGTTGGCTGGGGAACCGGTTCACACTCACCGATACCGCAGACGGGCGGATCCTGGCCGAGGCGGATCGGAGCGGCCTGTTCACAAGCGCCTGGGACATGCGGCTGACTAGCGGCCCGGCCCGGCTGGTCTCGGCCGGCTGGTTCAACACCGGCTACCGGGTCGTTCAGGCCGGCCGGGTGTCGGCGGAGATCAACAAGGTCGGCCTTTGCGGCAGCGACTGGGCCGTCGCGGATGACGGATCGCTCCAAAACACCGATCAGCTGTTCATCGGGCTGGTTTACCACACGATCCTGAGGCGAAACGCCGACGCGGCCGCTGCGGGCTGAGGCGGGTCTGGCCGGGCGGGACACCGATTCGATTCGACCGCAAGAGAGTCAACCATGATTTGCACGGGAGAACGAATTATGAGAAGTGATTGGCCCGAGCGCACTCGTGTTCTCACGTGGGCAAGCATCGTCATTGGATGCATTGCCGGCTTGCTGGTGTTGGTCGCGCCGACTTTGGCGGCTGAACTGCGCCTGGGTACGGCCGCCGTGAAGATTACGCCGCCAGACGGCACGCCCATAGCCGGCCCCGCCGTGGCTCGAGACTCGGAAGGGGTGCTCGATGACGTCTATGCCAAGGCGGCCGTCTTGGACGATGGAAAGACGAAGATCGCCTTGGTCGTCTGCGATTTGAGCGGAGTGCCGGTGGGAATCGTATTCGAATCGCGGCGCATCATCGCCGAAAAGACCGGCATCCCCGCGGATCACGTCATGATTTCGGCGACTCACACGCACACCGGCCCCTCGCCATTCGGCTCCGGACCCTACGTCAAGCAATTGCCCCCGTGGATCGCCCAGGCCGTTCAACAGGCCAACGACCGCCTGACGGCGGCGAAAATCTCCTACGGATCCGAGAACGAGCCGGATATATCCTTCATTCGGCGATTCTGGATGAAGGACGGAACCATCGGATGGAACCCCGGCAAGTTGAATCCGAATATCCTCCGACCCATCGGAACCATCGATCCGCGGGTGAACGTGATCTATGCCGAGACGGCCGACAAGAGAGCGCTGCTGACCTATGTGAACTTCGCCAATCACCTGGACACCACGGGCGGAACGCGGATCTCGGCCGATTTTCCCGCCACCCTCGCGCGGCGACTCGCCGATTACAGGGGACCGGAAATGCTGACCATCTTCGCCAACGGGGCATGCGGAAACATCAACCACGTCAACGTCCACTGGGACGCGCCGCAAACCAGCCCGGAGGAGGCCAAACGGTTGGGCACCATCCTGGCCGCCGACGTGTTGAAATCCTATGAGGACATGAAGGAAGTGGAAGACGTTGCTCTTCGCGCGCGCTGCAAAACGGTCCAACTGCCGTTGGCGAAGCATACGGACGAGGAACTCCGCCGTGCCCGTGAAATCCTTGCCCAGCCTGGCGCCGGCGCGACGTTTCTCGAACGGGTCAAGGCCAACAGGATTGTGGATGTGGCCGCGGCGGAAGGCAGGCCGGTCCAAGTCGAGGTCCAGGTGATGACGCTGGGCTCGGACGTCGCCTGGGTTGCACTGCCGGGAGAAATCTTCGTGGAGCTTGGGCTGAGCGTCAAGGCCGCCTCCCCATTCCGGCAGACGAATGTCGTCGAGTTGGCCAACGGCGGGTTCTATTACATCCCCCACCAATCCGCCTATGCCGAAGGCCAATACGAAGTGATCAGCACCCGTTACGCCGAAGGCTCAGGCGAGATGCTGGTCACTGCGGCAATAGGGTTGTTGGGCGAACTACACAAAGAAGCTACCGGCCGTTAGGAGAAACAAGGGGATCGAGAGTCTTTGTTTCTCATCTATCCTGCCGCGACTCCCGCGGTTGCGGTTCACCGGCCGAGTGGCGGTATTCCTTCTCCAACTCGATCCACTTGGCCTCCATTCTGCGCACCAGGTCCGGCTGTTGGGCGGCCAGATTGATCTGTTCGCAGCGGTCGGTGGCGAGATCGAAAAGCTCCCAGGCGTCCCGGTCTTCGCGGGCGGAGACCAGCTTCCAGTCGCCCATCCGGAGCGCGCGGTTCCCCTCGTGGTGGAAGAACAGCACGTCCCGGCTGACGCTGCCGTCGCGAGCCAGCGCGGGCACGAGGCTTCGGCCGGGCAGGGGCGGCGCGTTGGCGTCGCCGGCGGGGCTCGCGGGCTTCGCGCCGGCCACCTCCAGTAGCGTCGGCACGAAGTCGATCACGTGGCCCACGTCGTGGCGCAGTTCGCCTCGGGCGGCGATTCCCTTGGGCCAGTGGACCACCAGCGGCGTGGAGATGCCGCCCTCGTTGACCCAGATTTTGTGCCGGCGAAACGGCGCGTTGCTGGCGCTGGCCCAGCCGGGGCCGAGGCACAGGAACGACCGCCACGAGCCGGGCGGTGCGTCGCGGTCGTGGCCCTCGCCGCGCACGAGGAGCGAGGCGTCCGCGCCGTTGTCGGAGAGGAAGAAGATCAGCGTATTGTCAAAGGCCCCCATCACGCGGAGTTGATCGAGCACGCGGCCGATCTCGCGATCCATGCGATCGACCATCGCCGCGTGAATGGCCATTTTGGTGGCCTGGAATGTCCGCTGCTCGTCGGTCAGGGTGTTCCACGCGACGGCGTGCTCGATTTCGCCCGGCCCGACGGTCGCCAGCAATTCCTGCTTGAAGTATCGCGGCGTGAGCTTGGCGTCGAGCTTCGAGAGGTCGCAGTTGACGATGCCCATCTCGCGGAGCCGCTGCCAGCGGCACTCGCGGACGACGTCCCAGCCGACAAGGTAGCGGTCGCGATAGCGCGCGATGTCCTCCGGCAAGGCGTGCAGCGGGAAATGCGGCGAGATGAACGCCAGGTACGAGAAAAACGGCTTGCCCGGATGGTTCTTCGCGTGATCCTGGAGGCACTTGATCGCGTGGTCGGCAAAGGCGGTGGTCGCGTAGTAGCCGCTGTCGGGCTTGACCGGCGGCAACTGCCGGTCGTCCTCGAAATGCTGGGCCGGCGAGAAATAGCGGTCCCAGTCCTGGAACCAGTACGAGCGGTCGAAACCGCCGTCGGCCACGGGCTTCGGCGCGCCGAGGAGGTGCCACTTCCCGGAATGATAGCAGCGGTAGCCCAGCGGCTTCAAATAGTGCGGCAGCACGCGGGCCCAGGTCGGCAGCCGCCCGGATGGCGGGTCCATGCGGATCTGCTGAGCGTAGTAGCCGGTCAGGATGCAGGAGCGGGTCGGCCAGCACCGGGCCGTGTTGTAGAACTGCGTGAATCGCAAGCCATTGGCCGCCAGCGTATCGAGGTTCGGCGTCTCGATCTCGCCCCCGTAGCAGCCCAGGTCCGAGAAACCCATGTCGTCGGCCAGGATGATCAGGATGTTCGGCGGCCCCTCGGCGGCACGGGCGGCTGAGCCTAAGATTACGGCGAACACGACGGCGATGCCAACGGCGGCCGGCCAGACGACCGCTACTTTCGCGGAGCGAAAGGCGACAATCGCGGAGCGAAAGGCGACAATCGCGGAGCGAAAGGCGACTATGCACTTAGGGCACCACATACTGCTCCCCCAGGGTTTCGTTGTTCTCTTGATACCGGATTCTCAACAACCGGCGGTGCTCGTTGAGCACATCGGCACGAGCGGGGTCCGAGGCGAGGTTCTTCATCTCGCCCGGGTCTTTCTGGAGGTCGATGAGTTGCTCGCGGGGCGTGCCCGACGCATGGACGACGTACTTGTAGCGATTCGTCCGCAGCATCCGGGCGCGGCCGCTTTCGACGACCAGGCTGTCGCGCCACGATTTGGGCTGTCGGCCCTCGGCCAGTTCGCGGACGCTGCGGCCCTTGAGTTCCGGCGGCGACGGGATGCCGGCGAAATCGCAGAGCGTCGGGATCAGGTCGAGGCCGGTCGAGACCAGGTGCTCCCGATCGACGTGGCCGGCCTTGGTCACGCCCTTGAAGCTCACCAAGAGCGGCACGCGGGTCGCCTCCTCGTAGAGCACGGATTTGTGTTCCAGGCGATGGGCCGAGTCCATGTCGCCGTGGTCGCTGGAGAAAACGACCAGCGTGTTGTCTTCGAGCCCGGTCTCCCGCAGCGCCGCCAGAACGCGGCCGATCTCGGCATCCACCCTCTCCGTCAGCCGGGCGTATGCCCAGCGGTGCAGCCGCCACTGTTCGGCATTCCAGTTCCGCCGCGCGTGGACGCGGAAGTCGCGCGGGTCGGCGCCGAGGACGGAGTCCGGCTCGCCCTCGGGGATCTCGAAATTCGCCGGCAGCGGCGGGCAAATCCGCGCGAAGAAGTCTTCGCGGGAGACGCCGGCCGGCAATTCGAGCGCCTCGCCGAGCGCCTGCAATTCCGGCCGGGCGTTGTCGAGCAGTCTCTCTCGGACGCCGGTCTTCTCGGCAAAATCCCGGAGGGCTATGTAGCAAATGTCGTGGGGATTGATGAACGAGGCGACCAGCAAAAACGGCCTATCGTGCTTCTTGCGCAAGAACTCGGCGCACGCATCCGCTAGGCCCTCGCGCTCGTCGCGGCTGAGGACGTCGAACCCCATGTCCGGCACGCTCATGGGCGTGTGGACCTTTCCCCCGTAGGCGGTCTCGTAGCCGGCGCGGCGAAAAACTTGGCCCATGGTATTCGCCAAAACTGCCGGCGGCACTGGGAGCCGGACGCCCGTGTTGTCCTCCATGCCTATCTGGCTCGGCAGGACTCCGGACATCATGCTCATCCGCGAGGGTGCGCAGACCGGGTTGCCGCAGTACGCCCGCTCGAACCGCGCGCCGCCGGCCGCAAGGCTGTCCATCGCCGGGGTCTTCACGTGCGGATTGCCCGCGCAGCTCAACATCCCCGCGTGCTGCTGGTCCGTGAGGATGAAGATGACGTTCGGACGTCGGGCAGGCTCGGCTGCCCGGACGCTGGCTGTCTGGGCGCTGGCTGTCCAGACGGCGCACGACGCTGCCACCGAAGTGAGCACGATGGTGATCGTCTTCACGGCTCGATTCCCTGCGGACTCTTGGGGTTTCTCGACGTGCCGGGCGCACTGCGGCCGTCGCGCTGGTATTTCTCGAGCAACGCTTTCAACTCGCGCACGATTTCGGGCCGCTCGGCGTACTGGTTCCGACGCTCCGACACGTCCTCGCGGACATTGAAGAGTTCGCCGGGCAGGTCATGCGTCTTGTACCCGCGCAGGTCCTTCAGCCATGGCGGCTCGCCGCGGCGGCCGTTGTCGTCACCTGTCGGCGCGTCGATGAGCACCCAGTCGCCCTTACGAATGGCAAACTTTCCCGAGCCACTGTGGTGCACGGTCGCCTCGCGCGCGGGCCGATCGAGTTTTTCGCCGAGCAGCACCGGCAGCAGGCTGCAACTATCCTCGCCCGCGTCGGGTGGCAACTCGGTTCGCAGCACCGCGGCGACGGTGGCCATGAAGTCGACGTGGCAAATGGTCTCGGCGCTCACGGCGCCCGGTTGGATTTTGCCCGGCCAGCGAGCCACGAACGGCACGCGGTGTCCGCCTTCCCACAGGTCGCGTTTCGCCCCGCGAAGCTCGCCGTTGCTGTAGTGCTCGAAAAGCCTCGCCCGGTCGTAGACGCCGGGGTCCACTTCGCCGGTGACCTCCGGGCCGTTGTCGCTCGTGAAGATCACCAGCGTATTGTCGGCAACGCCCGAGCGCGCCAGCGCATCCAGGACCTGGCCGACGGTCCAGTCCGTCTGGGCAACGAAGTCGCCAAACTCGCCGGCCTGGGACTTTCCCTTGAACTCCGGCGCCGGCACGACGGGGTAATGCGGCGACGTCAGCGCGAAGTAAAGGAAGAACGGCTTGCCGGATCGGGAGGCGTCCTCGACCCAGCTCACCGCGCGGCGCGTCAGCTCGGGCAGGATGTTCACCAGCTTCCAGCCGGGCGTCATCGGACCGGGGCGGTTGAAGCCTTCCTCGCGCCCGCCGTCCGGAACCGACGGGATGCCGACGGTGCGATCGTTCTCGATGAAGCAGTACGGCGGGTAGTTCGGCACGTCGACGCCGAAATAGTAATCGAATCCGCGCGTCGCCGGGCCGTCCGCGATGGGCTTCGTGAAGTCAACGTTGCTCAGGCGGTCCTTGGCGCTCTCGGGCAGTTGGCCGTCCTTGGTGGGCCATGTCCAGCCGAGGTGCCATTTGCCGATGCACGCGGTCGCGTAGTCGTGCCGCTTCACGAGCGATGCCACGGTGAGCCGATCGGCATCAATGAGCGGCTTGTCCCAAGGCCCCAGCACGCCGCGCGCAAGCCGCGTGCGCCACGAGTAGCGGCCCGTCAGAATCGCATAGCGAGTCGGCGTGCAGACCGAGGTTGGCGCGTGCGCGTCGGTGAAACGCATCCCCTCGCTCGCGAGCCGGTCGAGATTGGGGGTCGGGATCTTCGACTCCCGGTTGTAGCAGCCAACGTCGCCGTAGCCCAGGTCGTCGGCGAGGATGAAAACGATATTCGGCCTGGCGGCCGGCCGTGGTTCGGCGGCAGACAGCCCGCCCAGCGACCCCAGCGCCGCCACGACGGCGAGCGCCGCCAAAACATGACGCATGATCTTGTTCATCCCACGCATCCTCGTTCACGCGCTGGTTGTCAAACGCCGGTCTCCGAAACCGCCGGCCGACCACACGTCCCATTGTAGTGACGCCCGGCGGCGTGTCAAAGCAGGTCGTCGGCATTGACCACCCGTGGACAATCGGCTCAAATACTCGGATAGTTGTGTCGTGCCGTCCCGGCCTACGGGACTTCACGCGGAGGAGGCCCCATGAACCATCGATTCACGCGAGTCCTCGTTGGCGGGTTGTCCGCGACGGCGGTGCTTGCGGCCATCGCGGCTTGTCTTCCGGCCGGCGCGGTCGCGCGAACGCTGCCCATGCCGATGCTGCTGCCCTCGGACGTCGTCGAGGCCGCGGGCGTGCGGATGGAGGCGCAGATTCCGCGGCCGGGCATGGTGCTCGTGGACAAGGACTCGCGGCGGCCGTCGCTGTGGTACTCGCCTGTTGCCTCGCGGACGCTCGCCGACGGCGCCGTGCAACTCTGGTATCAGCGCGTCGACAAGGGTGAAGCTGATTACATGGACCAGCGCACGCTGTGCCTTGGGGAAATCCGCGGCGGGCGGTGGACGTTGCCGTCGATCCGCCCCGAGTCGCCGGCTTGGGGCGGGCCGAACAACGTCGTCATGACCCGATCGCCCCACAAGCCCACCTGGGGCGGATTCAACGTCTTCCAGATCGTCCAGGTCGACAACGCCCTGGAAATGCTCTACTGGGACCAGCCGGCCCCGACGGGCGAGGCCGGCGCGATGCGCGCCCGATCGCGCGACGGCAAGACGTGGGAGAAGCTGACGGGCACCGTGTTCACCGAACACAACGATGCTTTCTGCCTGACCCGAATTGGAGACGAGTACATCGTGTACCAGACCGCGCTGGAGCCCTGGCCCGACAAGCCGTTTCCGGACAACCTCGACAAGCTGCGGCGCGTCATCACGCTGCGGACGTCGCCGGACCTCGCGGCGTGGTCTCCTCAACAGCCGCTCTTGGTGCCCGACGCCCGTGACGCCCGCGAGGCCGAGTTCTACCTGTTCAAGGTCTTTCGTTACGGCCATGGCTACGCCGGGCTGATTATGAAGTATTATGCCGACCCGGCGAAACCCGGCAAGCACAGCGCCATCCTCCGGCACGAGCTCGCCGTCAGCGAGGACGGTCGTGCGTGGCAGCGCCCGTATCGCGACACGGATCTTGGCTTCTGGTCCTACGCGGATCCGTTCACGATCGACGGCCGGATGCACTTTGCCACCTGGAAGGACGGCGCGATGGTGACGGTCGCCTATGACCGGGATCGCATGGTTGCTGTGACCGGCCCGGGAACGTTCAGGACTCGCACCTTCGCCCGACCGCGCGGCGTCATCGCTCTGGACGCCGACGCCTCGCAAGGATGGATTGAAACGACGCTCTGCGACGGCGCGGGGAACCCGGTCAGCGACGCCGATTCTCATCGCATCGAAGGCATCGAGGGCAAGTCCATCCCACTGCCTTGGACGGCCGCCTCGCTGAGCGAAGAGTGCTCGATTCGCGTCCGTCTGGGCGACGGCGCGAGGGTGTTCGCCGTGGTGGGGGAATAAAGGGGTCGGGAGTCTTCGTTTGCCTAGGAAGTCGGTCGTGCCAAAACAAAGACTCCCGACCCCTTTATTCGGCGGCGTAGAAGCGGCGGACGGTTTCTTCGGCGTGGTAGAGGAGCCATTGGCTGCTGGTGTAGACGGCGTGGCCGGCGAGGTGCTGCGCGACGCCGCCTTCGAGCGGACCGTAGTCGACCAGCAGTGTCGTGCCTTCGTCGGGCACGATCGCGCCGGCCTGGAAACGGTCGGTCGGCTTCTGGCGGACGAGATCGTGTTGCAGAAGCTCGTTCAGTCGGTTGTCGGCCAGCCAACTCCGCCAGGAGAAGATGCTCGGCATGACGTTCGTGCCGGCGATGCCCAATTGCTGGATGTAGTCGCCGTCGGCCGCCGAGAGCACGTCGTCGAGCTTGGGCGGAAACGGCGCCCGGTATTCGGGAAGCCCGTCGGCGGGGCGGTGGTTGATGAAGTGCAAGAGCCGGGCGTAGCCGGCCGAGTCCCAGCCGTAACGGATCGGCGTGCCGAACGTGACCATGTCCAGCGGCACGCGGCGAAGCGGGACGTCCGCCTCCTGGAGCCGTCGCCGGACGCGCGTCCAGACGGGGATGTCAACGCAGCCGACGATCGGCCACGTGTAGTAAACCTCGGTCGCCTTGAAGAACTCGTCGACCGCCTGGCGATCGCCCGCGAGCAGATTGGTCACCAGCGCGAAGACGTTGCCGGCGTGGCTGTGTCCCCAGAGCAACAGTCGCTTGCCCGGCGGGAGCCGGCGGGCGGCCAGTTCGTCGATCAGTCGCACCGCGCCGTCGGCGCGGCCGAGATGATGGTTTTCGCTGGACCAGGCGAACCGCCGGACGGGGATGCGCGGTCGGTCGGGCCGATTGATGGCCGACTCGAAGCACTGGGCGAATTGGCCGGTGTAGTTGCCCACCTCGCCGGTGATCTTGTCGACGATCCGCTTGATCACGCGGCGGACCGCCGTGCCGGCCTTGGGAAACACGCGGGCGAGCCCCGCCAGAACGCCCAGGGCGTCGGGCCCGACGAAGGTGCCGTGGGCGAGATAGATCGCGGCCACTCCGGCCGAATCCAGTGCCGCCCCGACCCGATCCATCCGCCGCTGGAACTCCTCGGAGCCGACCGGCGGGTGCGGCCCGGGCACGACCAGGCAGTGCGGCGCGGCGGGCGGCGAAGCGGTGTAGGCCTGGTGCCGAAACTGATTGGCTCGGGGCATGACGCGATCCACCGGGGCAACGCTGCCGAGGGCGGGCACACTCTATTCGTATTGGTCGGCGCTAAACCGTAGGGAACGTGAGGATTGTTGCGGTTGGGCCTGACATGGGGAGGGCAAAGGAACCGCGAATCAACGCCAGTGGACGCGAATTGACGCCAACGAACGCGGATAACCCCATAATTTGGGGGTTTATACGGGCGCACGCGGGCCAGCCGTGGAGGTCCGAAATCATTCCTTCGGCGCGCCGACCTTGTCCTGACCTGGGGGGCCTGTCGTCAGTCGCGGAACGGGTCGTCCTGCTCCGCCGGCCGCGGCTTGACGGCCGGCTTGCGCGGCGTGCCCATGCCGGGCGCCGCCGTTGCGGGCGCCGCCGTTTCGGACGCCGCCGTTGCGGGCGCCGCCGTTGCGGGCGCGCCCGTGCCGGGACCCATCATGCCGGGCATGCCCATGCCAGGCGCCGTCCCGGGCACACCCGTGCCGCTTTGCTTGTCGGTCTTCATCGGCGTCTTCACGCGCGGTGCCGCCATCCCCGGCGTCTGCGCGCCGGGAGCCATCATGCCGGGCACGTTCCTTCCCATGCCGTGGCGACTGCGAAGCGGCGGCTCCTCGGACGGATTTTGCCGGGCGAGTTCGCGAATCTCTTCCAACAGCTTCGCGATGTGGCGATGCACTTCGTAGGGTTCCGTGACGACCAGAACCTTGGCCGCCCCGAACGTGCCGCCGCTGATCCTGCCCGTGGGACCGTCATGACTTCCCGCCGGCACGATCGAGCTTTCGATCGCTTCGATAAGCGGCCCGTAGTCCTCCCATCGTTGACCGGCTTCGTCGCGGTAGACGACCAGGTCGCCCACCGGGTAAACGCGAGTCGTGAACCGTTCTTCGCTTGCGTCGGGCGTGGTAATCAGCAGCACCTCGTTCTCGACCATGTAGGTCAGGTTCAAGTCGCGCAGCATCAGGTTCAACACCGAACGCAGCGAGATGCCTGTCAGGCTGTGCGTCACCGGCGTCTGCGTGTCGATGCCCACGTCGTCCAGAGCCTTTCGATCGATCTGGATTTCGATCCCGTGCAGACTTTTGAGATAATCGACCACGTCCGACAGCGGTGTTTCGGTGAATTCCAGCTTGGTCGGCTCGTTCAGGGCCTTCTCGATCCGCTGTTCGGCCGAGAGTTTCTCCTGCTCGGCCGAACCCTTCTTCTGGCCGAACGCCCGATCCGCTCCCACGAACAGAATCGCCGCGGCGGCGAGCGCCGCGGGCACAAACACAAACTGCTTTCTGGACATGACACGTCCCCTTCTCGAAAAGAGTTCACGCGAGTGAAGAACCACGCCGACGGTGTTCCACGCCGACGGCGACGACTGAGGTTGAGTCTATCGGGTTCGCTGGGCGGATGGCACGTCCCTGAGCCCCGGGCGAAGGGCGTGGTAGACCTCGGCGTCACTTCAACCACGCCCTTTCAGGGCGTGCCACCGACCGAGACGGATCACGGGTCGTTCTTCTTCGGCTGCGGCGTGGCGGCGGGCTTGGCGCCCATGCCGGGCATGCCGGGCGCACCCATTCCGGGTCCCATCATTCCGCCACCCATTCCGCCCATGCCGGGCGCTTGCATCCCAGGCGCACCCATGCCGCCACCCATCATCCCGCCCATGCCCATCCTCATGCCGCCGTGGCGACTGTGAAACGGCGGCTCCTCGGACGGGTTTTTCTGGGCGACCTTGCGAATCTCTTCCAGGAGCTTGGCGATCTGGCGATGAGTTTCGTCGGTCTGCGAAACGACGAGGACCTTGGCGCTGCCGTAGGTCCCGGCTGCGATAGAGCCGGGGGCGCCGACCTCGTCCCAGCTTTGCGGGGCAATCGTCTTGGTGATCGTTTCCACCAACTGGTCGTAGTCCTCCCGCCGTTGGCCGGCTTCGTCGCGGAAGACCACAAGATCGGCCACGTCGTAGACTTTCGTGAGCAGCATCTCCCTTTCTTGCGTCTTCTCGCGCGTGGTGAGCAGCAGCACCTCGTTGCGGATGATGTAGGTCATGTCCAGGTCGCGCAGCATCAGGTCCAACGCCGAACGCAACGAGACGCCCTTGATGTTCCGCGTCACCGGCGTAGCCGAGTCGATGCCCACGTCGTCCAGGGCCCTTTGATCGATCTGAATTTCGATCTTGTGTGTAGTCTTGAGATAGTCGACTACTTCCGACAGCGGCGTTTCCTTGAACTCCAGCGTCGTCGGCGAACCCAGTGCCTTTTCGATCGCCTGTTCTTTCGAGGTCTTCTCCGCGTCGGCGGAGTCCTTTTTCTGGCCGAACTGAGCGAACGACGGATCCGCTCCCAGGAGCAACAACACCGCCGCGGCCAACGCCACGGGCGCAAAGACGAACTGCTTTCTGGACATGACACGTCCCCTTCTCGAAAAGAGTTCACGCGAGTGAAGAACCACGCCGACGGTGTTCCAAGCCGCCGGCAACGACTGGGGATTAACATACCCCTTATCCGCAGAGAAAGCAAGACCCCCTATTGAGGGATCACGCCGGGTGGCCACCATACCGATCTTGGCCGCATCGGCCGAATCTGGTAAAAGGGGCCGGCTTTATGGAATCGCTCGGCGTCGCTCGGGGGAAGAGTCAAATGATGGGTAACTTCGGCAGGGTTTTGCGACTCGCGCTCCGCCACCGGTGGACCTTCATCGCCTCGGTCGCCTGTGCCGTGGCGGTTGGGGTACTTTGGGGGGGCAATATCGGAACCGTCTACCCCTTCGTCAAGATCGCCTTCGAGAACAAGTCCCTCCAGCAGTGGATCGACGGCGAAATCGACCTCTCCCTCCAGACGATCCGCGAGCAGACCGCCGCGATCGACAAGCTTCGCGGCGAATCGACCACCGCCGCGCCCGAACGCCAGGCCGAACTGTCCGGCGAGATCACCCGGGCCGAGGCCCGACTCGCCGCCGAAGAGCAGGCACTGGACCGATACCGCTGGCTGAAGCCCTACATCGAAGACTATCTGCCGGCCGATCCGTTCACGACGCTGGCATTGTTTGTCGGCATACTCCTGGTGAGCACG
Source organism: Planctomycetia bacterium (assembly GCA_026401055.1). Lineage (GTDB taxonomy): Bacteria > Planctomycetota > Planctomycetia > Pirellulales > Thermoguttaceae > JAPLNP01. Next base: position 980 of record JAPLNP010000431.1, on the reverse strand, counting down.
GTCGTGAAGGACTCGTTCCTCGTGGCGAACACGATTCTGGTGGCGCGGCTTGCGGAGGCGGGCACGTTCTCCTTGCGGAAGCTCTTCTACCGCCGCACGCTCCAAATGGACCTCGCCAGCTTCCACAACGACGGAACCAGCGACCTGTTGAGCCGGTTCACGTTCGACATGGAGATGGTTTCCTCGGGCATGAACGCGCTGTTCGGCAAGGTGATCCGCGAACCGATCAAGGCGATCGCCTGCCTGGTCGGGGCCGCGTTTATTTGCTGGCGACTACTGCTGCTGTCGTTGGTGATCGCCCCGCTGGCCGCGCTGGTAATTCACTGGTTGGGCAAGGCCCTGAAACGGGCGAATCGCCGGGCGATGGAGGAGATGGCCCAGCTTTACAGCACGCTCGAAGAGACGTTCCGCGGGATCAAGGTGGTTAAGGCTTTTGCCATGGAACGTTACGAGCGGCGGCGGTTCCACCGTAACAGCAAGCACTACTTCCGCAAGGCGATGAAGATCGCCCGATACGATTCACTCGTCCGTCCGATGGCCGAGGTGATGGGCATTGTGACGATCTGCCTGGCCCTGTTGGCCGGAGCCTACCTGGTGCTCAACGGCGAGACGCATCTGCTGGGCATCCGCATGAGCGCCCGGCCGCTGAGCCTGGCGTCGCTGCTGGTTTTCTACGGGCTGCTGGCCGGGACGGCGGATCCGATCCGAAAACTGTCGGAAGTGTTCACGCGGCTGCAGCGCGCGGCGGCGGCCAGCGACCGGATCTACGCGATGCTCGACCGCGAGTCGCAGGTCCGGGATCCCCTGAAGTCCCGACCGCTCGCCCGGCACTGTCGCGATCTGGTGTTTGACAACGTCGACTTCGCCTACCAGACGGGCGACCGCGTCCTTCGGGGTATAAACCTGACGATCCGCGCCGGCGAGACGGTGGCGCTCGTGGGGCCCAACGGCTGCGGCAAGACAACCCTGGCGAACCTGAT
>JAPLNP010000614.1 GCA_026401055.1 Planctomycetia bacterium | reverse complement strand
CCGGCCGGCGCTCTCCGTTTCGACAGAGACAAACCAGGTTCCGAAAGGAACCATCATGGTTCCTCCCGCAGCCCGGAAATCCGGCGCCAAAACTCTCGAACTCTCTGATTAACACCCCCCTCGGAGTTAACAAGCCGGTTGCTTTCGGACCCCGAAAGGAAACGGCTGCCTGGGCACCGATTCGCGGGTGTCACTCGAGCGGTTACAATATGTTGATCGGGGCCGTCTGCCGGGTCGCAGCGTTCGTTGTTGAAGCTCAAGCGGCAAACGGCTTCCCTTTGCGATGCGTCCTTGTCTTCCTGGGAAAAGCAGGACACGGTTGGGGTTGCGGGTGTTTCCATGCAAAAGCACCACACGGCGATGACGCTCGTTGAACTGCTGGTCGTCATGGCGATCGTCGGCGTGCTGCTTGCGCTGCTGATGCCGGCGGTCCAGGCGGCACGAGAGGCGGCTAGACGTGCCGAGTGCGCCAATCATTTGAAACAGCTAGGGCTCGCTTCGCTCTTGCACGAACAGGCTCAGGGTTTCCTCCCCTCGGGCGGCTGGGGACACGCTTGGATCGGTGACCCTGATTTCGGGTTTGGCGCGTCTCAGCCCGGTGGCTGGGCTTACAGCGTCCTGCCCTATCTCGAACAAACGGCGGTGTACAAACTCGGAAAAGGCCAAGACCCCGCGGCCAAGAAGAAGGCAGCGATCCAACTGGCTGAGACAGCTATAGACGTGTTCTGCTGTCCAAGTCGCCGCGCGGCGAGACTCTATCCCCACGATCCAGCGAGCAGCCCGCCGCTCAATCCGGGCGTTGCGAATCTGCGGGTGCTTCCGGAGGATCTCCCCGTAGTGGCGAAGATGTGCTACTGCGTGAACGGTGGAACCGTACTGCTTGGCATCCAAAGCTTGCCGTTCACTCTGGATGACGCTCGCTCTTTCACCAACTGGATCGACACCTCCTCCTGCAATGGGATCGCCCACCAACGAAGCCAGACGCGGGTCGCGGACGTCAGCGACGGAACGAGCAACACCTACTTGCTGGGCGAGAAGAACGTGGATCCGGAGCGATACGACACCTACTCCCGGCCCGGCGATTCACAGAGCATGTTCAACGGCCACGACCACGACAATACTCGCTACGCCGGCATCGACGTCCATTTCGATCCGGCGCGCGAGTACGCTCTGATCCCCGACACGCGGGGCGAGAGTCATCACGAGTGTTTTGGCGGTCCCCATCCCGGCGCGTGCCTATTCGCATTCTGCGACGGTTCGGTGCATTCGATCAGCTATTCCATCGCGTTGGCCGTCCACGGCGAGCTGGCGGCCCGAAACGACGGCAAGGCAGTCAACCCGGACGATCTCCGATGACTCGGCCGGCGGGTTGAAAACGGCGTCCTTCAGGATACGAGAACGTAGGTGTCGGCGACATTGGAAGCGGCGCCCCACCAATCCTCGGTCTGCGCGGTTGCAAACCCGCTGATAAGATCGGGCAACGACGCGGTGACACTGAATGTTCCGTTCGACAGAACCGTGGCAGTCAGGTCGTAGCCGTCCAGGATCCCGCCGAGCACCACCTGCATTCCTTCGACGTCGTCGTCCACGTCGGTCACCGTCCCCTGGAACCTCCATGTGTCCCCGCCCAGGTCGAGACCATAGAAGTTGCTAATGACCGGCGCGTCGTTCATCCTCACCAGGAACTGGGTGTCGGCAATCAGGCCACCGAGGTCTACGGCCCGGATCGTGATGACCGACAGCCCGGAGATGCTCGGCGCAAAATCGAGCGTTAGCTCCCCGGTCTGGTCGTCGATGCTCACGGAGTCGAAGAGGTCCGGGTTCGTGTTCTCCACGACCGAGTAGCTCAACTCATCGTCGTTATCCTCCGCGTCGTCAAAGGCGTCCCAAAGGCTGAGCACGACGTCGACGGCGTTTCTCGCGACCATCATGTCGTCGAAGCCGGTTGTGGTCGGAGCATCGTTGCCCATTCCTTCGGGGTCGCCGACGGGCAGAAGGTCGCCGAGATTGTAGTACATTGCATTGCAGTCGGCCGTCGTGATTTCCGCGCTGCCGTCGACATCGTAGCGAATACCGTAGCCTGCGTCTCCGGGGACTTTGCCTTTCTTCAGGTTGCCCAGCATCGGGTCAATGATCGTGACGCTTGCGCTCGCATTGGCATCGCCGGGGAGAACATTGAAGCGGAATTCGAAGTCACCGCCCGCAGTCCCGTTTCCTGAATTGTAAGTGTTGCTGGAGTTGGTCCATTCACCGTCTAGGGCGTTTTCGACGAGGTCTTGAACCGGATCGATCCCGTCCGCATCGAGGTCCAGCAGCAGCTTGTCCTTTTCGATCGGATCCGGGAGTGTCCAAATGGCCGTGTAGGTGTTCGCGTCATAGGAGAAATCGCTGAATACGTAGGCGGTCACGTTCACGCCACTCACCGAGAGATCGGCCATCTGCACGTCGACGTCTTCACTGAACGTGACGCGGATCTGGTTCAGGTTGGTCCAGGGAAGTGTCTGAAGCTGGGCCGAGGACCCCACAGGAATGGAATAGCCGTCCGTCCCCAGGTTGGACGTCTCCAGGTACTCGACGAAGTCGGGCGCCCAGTCCGTGCTGCAGATGTTGACGTCCGCGACCTGGGGACCCGACAGGACCATCCGATCCTCGAGGAACTCCATCCTCAATTGCCGGGAGAGCCGCGGCTGACGCTCGATATTTCGTTTTCCGGAGGGCAATATGGAACGCATGACGACACCTCGCTTAGTTGGAAGGACCGGGGATGATGGGAAGTAGTGTTGCTGGCAAGCACGAACGGCGACGGACGCGCGGCTTCGGCGTGTCGTCTGCCCGCCTTTGATACCTGTCGGCAGTCATGGCGCGGCAGGACAACCGTCATGTATCACGCGGACGAGAGACTCGGAAACGCCTAGCGATAGAAGACCCGGGACGATCGGCGTCACGGACAGGTGGTTTGCGTCGACGTGAAGGGATCTGTCCCGGGCTATTGCGGCGCGCCGACATTGCACCGCCAAGGGGCCTCTATCGACGCTACCATGCGTCGATCCCCCCCGCGCCGCCCGGCATACGCAAGCGTCACGGGGACATTGGCTGGCTCTGTCAAAGGATCCCAACGCTCGTCGTTTAGACAATTGAGATTGACGATCGAGAGCGCGCGTCGAATCGCGACAATTTGACCGCAACGACACGGCGGAGTCGAGTGCCCGCATTTTGCCCGCCGGGCCGGTCGGAAAGAATCACTCGCGGCCTCGGGTTCCGAATCGCTGCAGCGGGCTTGGCGAGCCGCACCCCCTTTGAAGCAAACGGCTACGCGGCGAGCAAGAGCCGGCGGTTCCACCGCGAGCGCGAGCGGCCGCTCACTCGGTATCGAGTGGATCGACCACTCGGTCCGGCTTGACGAGCGGCGTTTGCGAGGCAGGGCGCTTCAGGATGGCCTGGAACTCCGGGTCGTCCCGCAGGTAGGAAATCGCCGGGTCGGACGTGATTGCTCGCAGGGTTACTCCGTGCGACATGGCCCGCTGCAGATAGTCTTTGGCCGGTCCGACCCAACGGGGGTCGTTGCGGCCAGCCCGCGCTAGAAGTGAGGCGACGTAATGATACAACTCGCCCGACGGCGACGCCGTCTCCGCGGTGCGCGTGGCGTGCAACAGCATTCCCTCGGTAATTGGCCGGCCGTCTGAGACTTGGCGCAGATTCAAGACAACCAGGTTGTTGTGGGCCGCCTGGAGTTCCGGCGCCGCTTCGATCGCCTTCTCGAGATACGACTCGGCCTCGGCCAGGCGATTCAGCATGATGAGGGCAAAGCCCAGGTTATTGAGGAGGCCCGGCGATTCGAGTCCGGAGTTCAGGGCCTCGGAATAGCAGAGGGCAGCCTTGTCATGTTGGTTCAGCTTGCTTGCACAGAACCCCTCGCTGGCGCGGACCTTCGCTTCCGGCTTGATTTCTTGGGCCTGGTGAAAATCGATCGAGGCCAGGTCGTAGTAGCCGAGCTTCTGTCGTGCTCGCCCCCGGGCGAAATACGCCTCCGGATTGCCCGGATTAGCGGCGAGAGACCGATCGAAGGATTCGGAGGCCAGTTGGTCCTTGCCTCGTTCCGCATAATAGAGACCCTGCTTGAACTGTCGCACGTCGTAGGGATCTCGCAGGGCCAGCATCGTGCCGCCGGACAACACGAGCGTCGCCAGGAAAAGTGCCACGGCGATGACCGACCGCGGGTGGTTGCGGGTCCAGCGCCGCGCCCGCCGGACGGGAGCGATCTGCTTTCGGAGCGATTCGGCCAAGGCCTCCGCCGACGGGGGACGATTATCCGGATCGAAGGCCAGGCTGCTCTCGATCAGTCTCGCCAAGGGAGCGTCCACCCACCGGTTCCGCTCGTGCAGCGACAGGGGCCCCTGCTCCTGTCGACGCAGCAGTTTCTCGGCGACCTCCTCGACGGATGAGTCCCGGGGAATGGCACCGAAGGGAAGCTTCCCGCAGAGAAGCTGATAGAGGATCACGCCGAGCGAAAACAGATCGGATCGGGGATCCGGAGGGCCGACTTCCCCCCGACCGGCTTGGGCGACGGCGCGAAGTTGCTCGGGAGCCATGTAGGGCAGGGTGCCGCCGACGCGCCAGTTGTTGACCTCTCCGTCGGCCGAGAGGTTGAAATCCAGTAGCAGCGGCCGGCCTTCGACCGAGAGCAGAATGTTGGTCGGCTTCAGGTCAAGGTGACAGACCGCCCGGGCATGGGCAAAGGCCAGGGCGTCGGCGACTTGGGCCGCAAGGTGAATGACGCCGTCAACGTAGGGCCCGCGACGAAGGGCCTGATCGAAACCCGCAGCCTGAAGCAAGTCGGGATCGTCGTGCAACTCGGCAATCGCCTTGGCGATCACGACCGCATCGGCCGGAATCCCACCGTCGGCGAACGATTGGTCGAGTATGTCGGCCAAGGTCGTCCGCCCCAGATACGGCATGCAGATTGCCGTGAGACCGGTCTGGGGGTCTTCCTGGACCGAGTAAACCGGCACGATACTCGGATGTCGCAACTTGCCAATAATCTCAGCTTCATCCCCTCCAACAGGCGACACTTTGAGAGCGACAAGGCGGTCTCCTAATGCGGGTTCGGAAGCCAGGTAGACGCGGGCGAAAGTTCCGCGCCCGAGTTCCGCAATCAGACAGTAGCCAAGGAACGACTGTCCCGTCAACGGCCATTCCGGCTCGGCAAACAGTGACTGCAGACCGGCGTCTCCACCGAGCAGTCGATGCATTTCGATCATCATTTGCAGCGAGTTCTGAAACGAGGGAAACCGCCGACAGAACTCCTCGGTGTCCATCGTCTCGCCCGCGTCACGGCGCCGGCGAAACTCCTCGTGGGCCAAATCCAGAACGATGGACTTGCAGAACCTCAACTCCGGATGCGACTGGAGCAGATGAGCCACATCCGGCTCCTCCCCTTCTTCCCAACGGCGTTTCGCGTCGGTCGCCAAGCGTTGGGCCACCGCCACCGCCGTGCTATGGTCACGGTGCTGTTTGACGGTCGAAAGCGAAGGGGAGCGGCTTGGATTCGTCATCCGACCGTTTTGCGAGAGAGTCTCTTGAGGTAGCGACGCACCGTACATTCGGCAATCTGAACCGAGTCGGCGATTTCTTGGCAGGTGTGTCCCTGCAATCGCAATTCTATGATCCGTCGATACCGTTCCGGTTGGCCTTCCATGATACCTTCCCATCGCTCACGCGCAATGGCCACTTCGATCGGCAGCGGGTCTCGACCGGCGATTTCCATACATGCCCCAGACTTCCCCTCCTCAATCGACCGCTCTCGGTTCACGTTGTATTTTGCCGTCGACAATCTCCGACGCACTTCCATGCCGACCTTGTTCCTGGCCATCGTGACCAGAAATGCCGCGAGCTCCTCGGGGCGGTCGAAACGATCGAGGCGAGTCCGTGCCCGAAACAAGGAAGACCAGACTAGCTGAACGAAGTCCAGGGAATCGAACTTCGATCGCAGACGCTGATTGAGCAGCCGTCGAACTGCCCGGCGGACCTGTTCTCCGTATCGTTCGACGAGTTCCCAAGCCGCTTCTTCCGAGCCGCTTCGGATCCGGCTCATCAGCTCGCAGAAATCACTTTCTTGCTGTGTCATTGGGTGCCCCCTACAAGGAGGGCCGCTGAACGAAATTCTGATTCTCTCGAAATAGCCCGCCCGCTTTCTTGCGGCAATCACAATTTGTTCTTTAGTGTAACGTCAGATCTCCCGTTTACGCAACGCTCTCTGCGCCGAACGAACGCACGGGGGGGCACTAACGCTCATTCCGGGTGGCCCGTGCGTCGTTTTCGGGCAGTGGTCTGTCCAGGCTGGATCCTCTTCCGTGAAAACGACCTTGTCCAAGATGACGCAACACCGCACACGTCGTTATCTGAAGCTCCTCAATTTGCTCATGTCGGGGTATGGATACACGACCGATGAGCTTTCCCGGAAATGCAATGTCAGCAAACGCACGGTTTACCGAGATCTCCAACTGCTCTCCGACGTAGGCGTGCCACTGCATCATGACCCGAAAAGCGGAGGCCATACAATCGCCCAACGCCGCTGCGCATCGCCAAATCCCAGTCTAACGGCGGGCGAGATAAACGCACTACTTCTGGCGGCATATACGTCGAGTTTTCGCTCGCTCGAGTCACTTGGGCAACTCGCCGATCAGGCGATCAGCAAGATGCTGATCACTCTTCCCAGGCAGCAGCGCCAGGAAATCATCAGTTCACTGAAATCGTGTGCCGTCGAATTGTCGCTTCACGAAGGTCAACAGCACATATTGACAAGCCTCTTGTCCGCGGTCTGCAGAAGGCAGCAAACGCGAATTGCCTTCATCCCGGATGCCAGTGGTAGACCGCCGCTACACACGAAAATCTCGCCCTATCGCCTGATTGCTGCTTCCGATGGTTGGAAGGTGGTCGGTCGTTCTTCGCTGCACCGAGGCGTCCGCTGCTTCGAAGTATCGCAGATTCACTCGGTAGAGATCACGGAAGATACCTTCAGCCTACCGCAGAAGTTTCTTCGACACCACGGTGCCTCGAACGTCCTGTTCAGCCGCGGTCACGTCAAGCGAAGCCAAGAAGGGCTCGCTTCACTGCTAGCCATGTCTTCCGAGTCTTCGGCCTCCGACCAAAAGGAAGACGATTCCAGTCACTAGCATGGCCAGCACGTGCGGTTCCGGCACGCCAACCAAGACACGGCCAACGACGACGCGATCGCCCGTGGCCGGCACGTTGCCGTAAGCGTGAATCACCGCCGTAAACTCTACGGGGTCGAGAGAAGCCCAGAAGCTACTGTCCGGACCAGGCACCACCGCAAGGCCGAACGCCCCGTGAGCGTCGCCGGAGGCCACGAAACTCATCTTCGCCAGGGTCTTTACCGACGCGGGGATCTCGCTACCGAAGCCCGAAAGCGCGTAGTCACCGATCACCACCTCGTCCGCTGGGCCGGTAATCAGCGGTTCAGGCGGCGGATCGGGACCGTCTAACACCCCGGAGTCTCCCCAGAGCAGATACTCTTCCGCCTCTAGCCGAGGCAAGTCAGCCATGCCAAAACGAAGCTGACCAGTCGCATCGCCGATCGGGACAATGACAAGCTTCAACTGCCAGCCAGCCAAGCAATCAGTCAGTCCTTGGTCATTGACGATGCCGACATAGCAGATTGGCGACGGGTCATCCGTCGAAGGCCAGACGGCATCGCCCCCGACCATCACCAAATAGCCGGCCGACGACGTGCTTGTCACCAGCAGCATCGAGAGGCCGGCGGACAGCGACAAGAGCAGTTGCGTATGCTTGTGCATTGGTACTCCTCGCATGGAGTGACACGTGAAGAGCCCCTACGGAACCAGAAAACCGCTGTCGAGCCCGCTTTCCTTGATCAGCGACAGGACACACCGACTCGTCGGACGAACGCTGCATTTCCCTCAGACCAAGAAACGACGGCGCCCGAGTTCGATCGTACCAAGGCCGTTGTGCGTGTCAAGCTACACAGGGGATGACTATCCCCCCGAGAGGGTAGTTCCTTCGATGCCGCGGTTGTTTGGCAGCCCATGGAGATCTCGCCCATGGGATGGCTTCGCCCACGCCGACGAATCCGCTTGCCAAGCCTTCGTCTCAATCCGTGTCCAGGCAAAGTGAGCGACCATTCTGCCGAACAGGTCCAACGCGGCCTACGCCGGATCGGCCGCCGCGCGGACCATCGCAACCAGGTCGGCGGGCGTGAACGGCTTGGCGAGCAACTCGACGTTGGGAAGCTGGTCGATCCGCGCCTCCAGCGAGGGCGAGGGATAGCCGGTGATGAGAATGGTCCGCAGGTTCGGATTGCGCGACTCGATGGCCTTGGCCACGTCCAGACCGCTGTCCGACGCCTCGAGCATCCAGTCGACGATCAACACGTCGGGCACGAAATGCTCGACCACCCGCATGGCCTCGGCGCCAGTGGTTGCAGTCTGAACGTCGAACCCTTCCGCGCCGAGGATGATGCTCAGCAATTCCGGGTAATCGGGTTCGTCGTCAACCACAAGCACGCGTACCATGCTGCAACCCTCCCGAACGGGTTCCGTGCCGGTAGAGAAACCGTACTGTACTGGTTCCGTCGATTCAAGGCAAACCCGCCTCGACCGAGCGTCGGCGTCACGAACGGCCGGGACCCCGGTCTGGTAGGATTGTCGCACGCAGGCTTTCCCTGGCCGCAACCGCCCGAACGAATCGCCGCACAGGATCCTTGCGAGTGAACCCCGGCGGTTCAAGTCAATATGACGCCGACAAACCGTCGGTTCGTCCGAGTTACCATCCGCCGCGAGTTCGGGGCGGATCGCGCGCGGACGCGTCTCGCCGGGCATGGGTGGAGATTATTCCTCACCGTATTGGGTTTCTTTGGAACGTGATTGCAGGCCGATTTGCCAAAGCAGACAGAGTCTGGGGCTGGCTCCATTTCGCCATTCTGTAACCCGCCATCCCCCTCGTCGTGGCCAAGGAAAATGGGGCAAAGCACCTGTCCTGCCACGGCCACTTCTTTCGTCATCTCCCTCTCTCACCGGGTAGGTTAACAGATAGAGGCTGTTAACCATTCTGTCACGCCAGACGGCGCGCCGGTCGCCAAGCGAAGGTCGCTGTGGGCAACTCCCCGCTGGAGGTTCCCATGCGATCGATCGACGATCCGTCTTTCTTGACGCCCGACGAGCGTCTCTCCGAAGTGGCCAGCATCTTGGCCGCGGGCGTCCTGCGGCTGCATGCGCGCTCCGCATTTCCCGCCGATAATCGCGGCCCGGGAGAATCTCCGAATTCTGCCCCCTCGGGCCTTGAGGTTTCCGAGGAAACCGTGCTCAGTGTCCAACGTGGTTAGCGGTTTCCGAGATCCCGAGACAAGGAGAAGAACATGAATGTGGACGTCGGCAAAGAGGTCGCCGCGATGAAGCGGATGACCGTGAACGAGCTGCGGGCGAAGTACGCCGAGGTGTTCGGCGAAGAGACCCCGGGCCGGCACAAGCTGTGGCTCATGCGCCGGATCGCCTGGCGGATGCAGGCAGTCGCCGAGGGCGGTCTCTCGGAACGGGCCCGCCGACGGGCCGCCGAGCTGGCCAACGACGCCGACCTGCGGACCACGGTCCCAAAGGCGTCAAAGCCCACCCCCGCCTCGGCGGAACGTACCTCTACCGGGGCAATCAGCCTGGCCGCGGACAATCGTCTGCCTATGCCAGGCCAAGAGATCACTCGCGAGTACAAAGGCCAGAAGTTCATCGTCCGCGTGCTGCAGCAGGGCTTCGAGTTCGAAGGCGAGGTGTACAAGTCGCTGTCGGCCGTGGCCAAGGCGATCACCGGCACGCACTGCAACGGCTACCTGTTCTTCCGCCTCAACAAGGAAGGAGGTGCGAAATGACCAGAACCAGAACACGCCAACAGGCGCCGGCCGACCCACGGATGCGCTGTGCGATCTATACCCGCAAGTCGACCGAGGAGGGGCTCGACCAGGAATACAACACTCTCGATGCCCAGCGGGATTCGGGCGAGGCGTACATCAAAAGCCAGGCCCAAGAAGGCTGGCAGTGCCTGCCTGACCGCTACGACGACGGCGGGTTCACCGGTGGCAACATGGACCGGCCGGCTCTGCGACGCCTGATGGCCGACATCGAGGCGGGCCGCGTGGACTGCGTGGTCGTCTACAAGGTCGACCGCCTCAGCCGCTCGCTTCTCGACTTCGCTCGCATGATGGAGACGTTCGAGAAGCACCATGTCTCGTGCGTCTCCGTTACGCAGCAGTTCAACACGACCAACTCGATGGGCCGGCTGATGCTCAACGTGCTTCTCTCGTTCGCCCAGTTCGAGCGAGAGATCATTTCCGAGCGGACCCGGGACAAGATCGCCGCCACCCGGCGCAAGGGAAAGTGGTCGGGTGGAATGCCGCTACTTGGCTACGACGTGGACCCGCGGGGATCGCGGCTGATGGTCAACGAGGACGAGGCGGTTCGCGTCAGGGCCATCTTCGAGCTGTACCTCGATCGCCAGGCTATGCTGCCAGTCATTCAGGAACTCGACCGCCGTGGTTGGGTGAACAAACGCTGGACGACCCGGAAGGGTCACGACCGGGGCGGGAAGCAGTTCACGAAGACGAGCCTGTACAAACTGCTCACCAACGTCACGTACCTCGGCAAGATCACCTACAAGGAGGAGGTCCACGACGGTGAGCACACGGCCATCGTCAGCACCGAGATCTGGCAACGGGTGCAGGCCCTCTTGCGGCGCAATGGCCGCGCCGGCGGCGCGCCGGTCCGCGACAAGTTCGGCGCCTTGCTGAAAGGGCTTCTCCATTGCGTCCCCTGCAACTGTGCCATGTCGCCGACGCACTGCACCCGTAACGGCACGAAGCGCTACCGGTACTACGTCTGCACCAACGCCCAGAAGCGCGGATGGGGGAACTGCCCATCGAAGTCGATTCCCGCCCCCGAGATCGAACGTTTCGTCGTCGACCAGATCAAACGCATCGGGCGAGACCCGACCTTGCTGAGCGAGACAGTGGCCCAGGCCCAGCAGCAAGGGCAGACTCGCGTCGCGGAGCTGGAGACGGAACATCGTGGTCTGGAGCGCGAACTGGGCAGGTGGAACAGCGAGGTCCGCGACCTGCTTGACCAGATTGCCCCCAACGATGGCAACACGCCGGCGACGGCCCGATTGGCAGACCTCCAAGAGCGAATTCGCGTTTCGGAACGCCGCGCGACGGAGGTCCGTGAGCAGGTGATCGCCCCGCGCGAGCAGGCCCGCGTGGTGCGGTTGCTGGTCGAGCGGGTCGATTACGACGGGACCAACGGCAAGGCGACGATCACATTCCATCCCAGTGGTATCAAGACCTTGGCCGACGAGCTGGCCGTCGAAAACCCGGAGGAACACGCATGACCAGGTCCATCACTGTCGAATCCACTATTCACTTCCAGCGCCGTGGTCGGGGCAGCCGCCGAGAGATCGCCTCCGGGGCATCCCCGGCGGTGCCGGAGCGACCGCTTGGCCGGGTACCGCGAATCTCCCGGTTGATGGCGCTCGCCATCCGGTTCGAGCATCTGATTCGGACGGGCGAGATCGCCGACTACGCCGAGCTGGCGCGCCTCGGGCACGTCAGCCGCGCCCGGATCACCCAGATCATTAACTTGCTGTTGCTGGCGTCTGACCTGCAAGAGCGGCTGCTTTTTCTGCCCCGTATTGAGGGTGGCAAGGAGAGGATCCACCTCCATCAACTCCAGTCAATCACGGTCGTCCCGGACTGGCGGAAGCAGAGACGGTTATGGGGCAGGCTTCCGTCTTCAGGTAGGGACGACACCGTCTACGGTGGGGTGTGTGACAATTTCCACTGGCGCGATCTGCGGGGTTTAGCCCGGATTATTCAGAATTGCGGGAATCTTTGAGCCTCCGAGCGCATCTAGGTAAACTGCTTGCGTATGCGTTGGCAGTCACAGTCACACACGCAGGGAGCACGAGATGGAAACGTCGCCGCGAGTTTCGCCGGAGCAGTTCGCCGATTCGATGAAGCAGGAGTTCGAAGAGTTCGCCAAGCAGGTCAT
>JAPLNP010000205.1 GCA_026401055.1 Planctomycetia bacterium | reverse complement strand
GATGGTTGCCTTTCGCTCCGCGAATGTAGCGCAGAAGCACCGCTACTTTCGCGGAGCGAAAGGCGACTGTGCCGGTCCCTAGCACGCTTCCATGAGCAGTCCGGTGGCCCATCGAGCTTTGATGAACACGACGCTTCGGGCGCTGGGCATCGTTTGGGCCTCGCCCTACACGCTGCTGGGGTTGTCGCTGGGGGCGATCGGTCTCGCGACCGGCGGCCGCGCGCGGATTCGCGGCCCGGTCGTCGAGTTCCACGGCGGCGGCGTCACGTGGCTCCTGCGGCACGCGACCAAGGGCCAGTTCGCGTTGGCGATGACGCTGGGCCACACGATCCTCGGCCAGACGGACGCCGCGCTGGACGTTTCCCGGAAGCACGATCTCGTCCACATCCGCCAGTTCGAGCGATGGGGGCCGCTGATGGGCCCCGCCTACCTGGGCTGCTCGCTCGCCCTCTGGCTCCTCGGCCGCCGCCCCTATTATGACAACCCGTTTGAAAAGGAAGCGTATCGGCAGTCGGATGGGCAGTGAATCCGGCTTACGAGACGGAGACCTTGTCCGCCAACGAAAGGGGCGGCCGACGGGCGGCCGCCCCTTGGTCTCAGTCGATGGCGCCGGGACGCCACGGTCCGGCGATCAATCCAGATCGCGGATTTCCGTCAGCGTGTGCGTCACCATCACGCCGTCCTCCTCGTAAGTCTCGCTCGTGATATGGCGGAGAACCGAGAGAACGTCCAGGACGGTGTTGACCTGGCTTTTGATGGCGGGCGCTTGGGCCTTGACTTGCTCGGCGCCCATCTTGTCCTCGAGGATCCGGTCGGTGGCCATGGCGACCCACGGCCGGGCCGCGCCGACCAGGCCCTCCCAATCGAAACACGCGGCCATGGCCAGCGGGCGGTCCGTCTTGGCCAGCACGCCGCCGACCTTCAAGGGCGTCGCCTTCAAGAGCCGCTCGGTGTGATCCTTCGACATCGACAGCACGCAGACCGTCTTGCCCAAGCCCACGTTCGGCGCGATCTGCTTGTCGACCGGGCACGCGTCGGGGGGCGTGAAGACGAACATCTGGCCGTTATCGGTGTCGACCGTTTCCGGCTCGGGCAGTTGCACATCGGCAGCCTTGGGATCGATCTTCACGGCCACGCCCAACGCCGCGTGGGCAATCGCCCAGTACTCGACCAGCGCGCGGCGCATCAGGTCGGGGTCTTTGACGCCCAGCACGATCGCGGGCTCGGCCATCGGCATGGCTTCGTCGGTCTCGGGCAGGGTCTTGATGAACTGCTTGCTCTTGAGCTTGGCGTCGATGACCAGGCCGCCTTGCCCGTCCAGGGCGGGAAGGAACAAGTCGCGGTTGGTGTCGTTCAATCGTTTCAACACCGGCCCGACCAGTTCGGCGACCCGCTTGAAATTCTCGCGATCGGACTCTTTCATTTGCGGGAGTCCGTATTTCTCGAAGTAGCCGTAGCCGACGCCGAGCCACTTGGTGAGTCCGTCATAGCCGTCGATGGAGACCTTGCTCCGCGAGACGACGGCCAGGATTGGCGAGCCGCCGACGTGCTCCAGCAATCCCAGTGGTTGGCCGGCAACCAGGCCCGGCTGGGTGCCCCAGTCGTACGTGTAACCCTCGACGCCCCGGTCGGTCAGGAAGGCCACGGACATCATCGCGCCGGGGGCGGGCAAGATCTGCTTGATGTCCGCGGCCAGCGCCAGAGCGTCCTTGCGGATCTGCGCCTGCTGCTCGTCCGTCAAGCCGGCCCGGGGAATCGCTTGCTCGGCGAACTCCAACAGATCGTCGATGTTTTGCTCGTTGCCGCTGGCCACCTGGGCCAGGGCCTTGCTGACGTAGCCGATCGAGGCGATTCGCTTGTCGGCGAACTTGGCCAGCGGGGCCATTTCGGGCCGCTCGGCCAGGCTCGTGCCTTGCCCCAGCCGGGCAAGAATGTCGGTCGAGGAACCCACGGCCAACAGCAGATAGTCTTCGCGCAGGCCGACGGCCACGACCAGGCTCTCCTTCTTGAGCTTGGCCACCAGCTTATCCACGCTGCCCGGCTCCGTCTCCAACCGGCGGAACCGCTCCAGCGGCAACTGGTCCCAAGGCACCATGCCGCCCTTGAGCGTGAGCACCAGGTACTCGCTTCCGCCGATCTTCGTCCGCTTGAGGCACTCCGCGAACCGGGGATTCTGCTTCAAGGCGAAACCCGCGATCAACTCGAGCTTGCCCAGATTCAATACGGCTCGGGACTTGTCCTCGAGCTTGAAGCCGAGAACCATGCCGGGCACTTTGACGGCGTCAACGTTGTGGGACAACGCGCCCAAGAGGATCATCGCCTGGACGTCGTCCTTGCTGAGGTCCTTCTTCCGGCCGCTGAGCTCGACCAGTGCCGGTCCGTAGCGCATCGCGCCGCCGACTTCCTGCAGCAGGCCGAAGAAATCGACCATGTCGGCGTCGCCATAGACGAAGATCTCGTCGGAGACCATGTCAGCCAACAGATCCATCAGGTCCTGAACCTGGGGGTCTTCCAGGGCCGCCTGGACCTTGCCCGGACCGGACTCGGGCGAGGCGGCCTGCGTCTCGTACATCTGCCAGGCCATCTTCACGGCCGGCAGTTCGCGGAGCTTGGCCCACGCCTTGCTCTTGGCAATCGCCTCGAACTTCTCGCGGTTTCGCAGCGAGGTGCTGTAGATCGCGGCGCTGTCCGGGATCCACCGCAGCGAAGTACCGCCCTTGTCGAGCGTCTTGGCCGCGGTCGCGTCCTGGGCATGGGTCGGCCGGGCGGCGAGAGAGCCGATCGACAAAATGCCTACGACCGCCACAATCAGTGTCCCGCGCGCCCATCGCGCGCCAAAGCGTTTCGTCATCGGAAAACCTCCTTCAGAAAGGGAACAGCGTGAGGGGTAATTTCCACAAGAATGGTTCGCCCCGCAAAGATAGCTCACGACGCCCGACGATCGGGTGGCACGCCCTCGAAGGGCGTGGTGATCGGGCATAAACCACGCCGTCTCGGGGCGCGCCACCCTGCCGCACCAAAGCGGCGACAAATCGCCGCACTCCAGAAACCCCAGAAACCCGCGCGGCATTGTAGCGCGCGGTCTCGGCTCGCACAATAAGGCGACATGGATACCCGTCCCGCGTGGGGATAGCCTCCCGGCGTCGTCGAGTCAACCGTAGTCCAGTTCGCTCCGCCGGGCGTTTTATTGAGGTTCGATCAGCCGGCGGGCATTTTTTCACGAGTCGGGAAGCGGTCTTGGACGGCCTCGACCTCCAATTCCTCCTCGCGCATCGCTTCCATCGCCCGGACCACCGCGTCGGCGGCCTGGATCGTCGTGATGCAGGAGATGCCGTGCGAGACGGCGGCCGCGCGGATGCGGCCCTCGTCGGTTCGGGCCCCCTTGCCGCTGGGGGTGTTGATCACCAGTTGCAGATCGCCGTCGGCCATGAAGTCCAGCAGGTTCGGGTGGCCCTGCTGGATCTTCTTGACGTACTGAACCTTGATGCCCGCCTGTTCGAGCAACTGGCCGGTCCCCTTGGTGACGAGCAGTCCGTAGCCCAACTTTTCCAGGCGTGCCGCCAAGCCGACGATGTACCGCTTCGCCCGGTCGGCCACGCTGATGAAGACGTTGCCCTGCTCGGGCAGCATCGAGCCGGCGGCCAACTGGCTCTTGGCAAATGCGATCGAGAAGCGTTCGCTCACGCCCATCACTTCGCCGGTCGAGCGCATTTCGGGCCCGAGGACGATGTCGACGCCGGCGAATTTTGCGAACGGGAAATCGGCTTCCTTGACGGAGACGTGAGCGGGAATGGGCTCGCGGGTTGACCTCCAGGACGTACACCTTCGGCCGGCCTTCCTCGCGCTTGATCGCGAACTGGACGTTCATCAGGCCGACGACTTTGAGCTGCCGGGCCATGGCGTAGGTCGCCTCGCGGATCTCCTTGACCACCGGCCCGGCCAAGCTGTATGGTGGGATCGCGCAGGCGGAGTCGCCCGAGTGAACGCCCGCCTCTTCGATGTGCTCCATCACGCCGGCCACGAGCACATCGGTGCCGTCGGCGATCGCGTCGACGTCCACCTCAGTGGCGTCTTCGAGGAAGCTGTCGATCAAGACCGGCTGGCCCTGGGCGACGATGAACGCCTCGGCGACGTATCGCTCCAACTGGCTCGGGTCGTAGCAGATTTCCATCGCCCGGCCGCCCAGCACGAAGCTCGGACGCACCAGGACCGGAAAGCCGATCTGTTCGGCCACGGCGCGGGCCTGGGCCATGTTCCGGGCGATCCCGTTGGCCGGCTGCTTCAACCCCAGCTTCCGGAGCATGTTGGCAAACTTCTCCCGATCCTCGGCGTCCTCGATCGTGTCGACGCTCGTGCCGATGATCGGCAGGCCCGCGCTCAACAGCGCCCGGGCCAGGTTCAGCGGCGTCTGACCGCCGAACTGGACGATGACGCCGTCGGGCTGGATGCGATCGCAGATATTCAGCACGTCTTCGGTCGTCAGGGGCTCGAAGAACAAGAGGTCGCTGGTGTCGTAGTCGGTGCTGACCGTCTCGGGGTTCGAGTTGACCATGATCGACTCGATGCCCAACTCGCGCAGGGCGAAGCTGGCGTGGCAGCAGCAGTAGTCGAACTCGATGCCCTGTCCGATGCGGTTGGGCCCGCCGCCGAGGATCATCACCCGCCGCTTGCCTGGCTGCTTGGGCGGCGTTTCGTCCTCGTCTTCGTAGGTCGAGTAGTAGTAGGGCGTGTAGGCCTCGAACTCGGCGGCGCAGGTGTCGACGGCTTTGAACGTCGCGACGATCCCCCGGCGCTTGCGTTCGGCGCGAACGTCCATTTCGGTCATGTTCCACAGCGTGGCCAACTGCCGGTCGGAGAAGCCGAACTGCTTGGCTTCTCGCAGCAGGGCGTCATCGGTGTCGTGGAGGCCGCGCCGGCGGAGTTCGTCTTCAAGTTCGACAATTTCGGCCAGGTTGTCGAGGAACCAGGGGTCGATGCCCGTGAGTTCGTGGATCTCGTCGATCGACATCCCGTACTTCAAGGCGTAGCGGAGGTACCACGCCCGCTGGCTGCCCGCGTTGGCCAACTGCGAGTGAACGTCGTCGAGGCTCGGCTGCTCGGGCGTTGCCCAGAGGTCCTTGGCGTCGCAGCCGAAACCGAAGCTGCCGACTTCGAGTCCCCGCAGGGCTTTTTGGAACGACTCCTTGAACGTCCGGCCGATGGCCATCGTCTCGCCGACGCTTTTCATCTGGGTGCCCAAGAGCGGATCGGCCTCGGGGAATTTCTCGAAGGCGAACCGCGGCACCTTGGTCACGACGTAGTCGATCGTCGGCTCGAAGCAGGCCATCGTCTCGCGGGTGATGTCGTTGGCCAATTCGTGCAGCCGGTAGCCGACGGCCAGCTTGGCGGCGATCTTGGCGATGGGAAAGCCGGTCGCCTTCGAGGCCAGCGCGCTGGAGCGGCTCACCCGGGGATTCATCTCGATGACGATCATCCGGCCGGTCTTTGGGTGTACGGCGAACTGGATGTTCGACCCGCCCGTCTCGACGCCGATCTCGCGGATCACCGCCATCGAGGCGTCGCGCATCCGCTGGTATTCCTTGTCGGTGAGGGTTTGGGCGGGAGCCACCGTGATCGAGTCGCCGGTGTGGATGCCCATCGGGTCGAAGTTCTCGATCGAGCAGATGATCACGACGTTGTCGTCGGCGTCGCGCATCACCTCCATCTCGTACTCTTTCCAGCCGTGGATCGATTCCTCCAACAGCACCTGGGTCACCGGCGAGGCGTCGAGACCCTTGGTGAGGAGCGTCTCGAACTCCTCGCGGTTGTAGGCCACGCTCGACCCGCTGCCGCCCATGGTGAAACTCGGCCGGATCACGCAGGGCAAGCCGATCTCCCGGATGGCCTCCCGGGCTTCGGCAAGAGTATTGACCGTCCGGCCGCGGCACACCTCCAGCCCGATGCGTTCCATGGCCGCCTTGAACTCGTCGCGGTTCTCGGCCTTGGCGATCACCCGGGCGTTGGCCCCGATCATCTCGACGCCGTACTGTTGGAGGACGCCGTGGTTCCAGAGTTCCATGGCGAGGTTCAGTCCGGTCTGGCCGCCGAGCGTGGGCAGCAGGGCGTCGGGCCGCTCGCGCTGGATCACCTTGGCGACGCACTGCCAGGTCAACGGCTCGATGTACGTCCGGTCGGCCATTTCCGGATCGGTCATGATCGTCGCCGGGTTCGAGTTGACCAGGGCCACCTTGTAGCCCTCTTCGCGCAGGGCCTTGCACGCCTGGGTGCCGGAGTAGTCGAACTCGCAGGCCTGACCGATCACGATCGGCCCGGACCCGATGAGCAGAATCTTATGGATGTCGTCGCGCCGTGGCACTCGGGGGTTCCTGTCGGTTGTCCGCGGTCAGTTGCCGGTTGTCGGGGGGGAATGGCCACGAGGCGGCAGCCCGCAGTCAATGAAAGTCCGCCATCAGACTAAAATCTCTCGATGTTAGCACAGCGCGGGTCATAATCTCAAGGCCCCCCTGGCGGACAGCCGTCTCTTCCAACCGATTTGACAGCCCGGCTGGGGTAACGTAAGTTTACTTTGGTCGGCGTTTGTGCCGGCCGCCTGGGGCGGATGTCTCGTCTATTCCGGGCTCTCGCCCGAGTCCATCTCCTCCCGGCAGGCCGTTGGACTTGTCCGCGCCGAGGGCGCCAGGAATGATCTACCCCCACGACCATATGGATTCGTATATGTCCCTCGATGGGGTACCAGGAGACTTCTCGATGAACGCACTTGTCAATGAGCCGCAACCGGATCTAGGCGTGGGCATGGGCCGGGACTCCTGGCCGTTGCCCAAGGACGACGCGCGAGCGCAGGTTCGGGCGCGGATCGGCGGCTTGTTGACCACGTTGTGTCCCCGCAGTGGCGCGCGCGAACGCCGCCGCGACCAACGGTATCCGTTCCCGCACCTGATCCACCTGACGCCGGTCGGCGAGGACGGCATCACGCCCGAGGGACAAAGCGTTGTCGTCGTCGGAAAGCACCTCAGCGAGCGGGGCGTGGGCTTCTACCACCCGAAGCCGCTTCCCTACCGGCGGATGATCGCCTCCCTGGAGGCCGGCGCCGGCGTCTGGATGGCGTTCCTGATCGACCTGAGTTGGTGCCGCTTCACCAAGGAGGGCTGGTACGAAAGCGGCGGCCGGTTCCTCCAGGTCGTTCCCTCGCCCGTCGGGCCGTCCGGCAACTGACGCGGAGTGTTGGCGGTCATCTGACACTACGGTTTCACCGTCTTGCGGCTGGCGATCAACCACAAATCGGCTGATTTCCAGACAACCGGGCCGTGGTGAATGCCTCTACGTGGGGGTGATAGACACGTCCTCCAGGTCGCACCCAGGCGCCCGGGCTTCCGCCTGACGGCTGCTTCCCCGATAATCGACGGCCGCCCACCGCCCAACCGCGGGCTGCCGCCTCGCGGCTATCCCCCCGACCTCCGACAACTGGCAACCGACAACTGATAACCAACCACAGGGAGACACCGTGAAGCTGCAATTCCTCGGCGCCGCCGGACAAGTTACCGGATCGCGATACCTGCTCGACGTCGACGGAGTCCGCGTGCTGGTCGACTGCGGCATGTTTCAGGAGCGGGCGTATCTGGACCGCAATTGGGAGCCCAGTATCGTTCCGCCCAAGCAGATTGATGCCCTGTTGTTGACCCACGCCCACATGGACCATTGCGGGCTGGTGCCCAAGCTGGTCCACGAGGGCTTTCGCGGCCCGATCTATGCCACCGCCGCCACGGCCGACTTGGTGGCCGTGGTGCTCCGCGACGCCGCCAAGATTCAAATGGAAGACGCCGCGTTCAAGCAGAAGCGTCATCGCGAGGAGGGTCGCACGGGCCGCTACCCGGTCAAGCCCCTGTTCACCGAAGACGACGTCAACCGCACCCTGCCCCTGCTCCGGCCCGTGCGCTACCGCGAATCGGTCCCGATCCGGCGCAGCGTCACCGCGAAGTTTTGCGACGCCGGCCATATCCTCGGCTCGGCCATGCTCGAGATCAACGCCACGCCGGACGGCCAACCGCGACGGCTGGTTTTTTCGGGCGACGTGGGCCAATGGGACAAGCCGATCATCGGCGACCCATCGGTCTTCACCGAGGCCGACTACGTCGTCATGGAGTCCACCTACGGAAACCGCCAACACGACAACCAGGAGGACGTCGCCGAGCAGTTGGCCAGGGTGATTCGCAAGACGGTCGAGCGGGGCGGCAACGTCATCATCCCCACGTTTGCCATCGAGCGTGCCCAGGAGTTGATCTACCACCTCGGCTCGCTGTTGAGCGACGGCCGGATTCCCGACGTGCCGGTCTACTTGGATAGCCCCATGGCGACCGAGGTGACCGAGGTCTTCCGCCGGCACCGCGACGACTTCGACGCCGACGCCTGGCAGCGGATCGCCGCGGGCGACTCGCTCCTGCGGTTTCCCGGACTGCGGATGGTCACCTCGACCGAAGAGTCCAAGGCGATCAACCAGCTCACCCATCCGGCGATCATCATGTCCACCTCGGGCATGTGTACCGCCGGCCGCATCAAGCACCATTTGGTGCACAACCTGAAGCGGCCGGAGTGTACCGTGCTGTTCGTCGGCTACCAGGCGCCCGGCACGCTGGGCCGCCAGATCCTCGACCGCAACGAGGAAGTCCGCATCCACGGCCGCCTCTGGCCGGTCCGCGCCGCGATCGAGCAGATCCAGGGGATCTCGGGCCACGCCGACGGCCCGACGCTGCTCCGATGGCTGGGCTATTTCAAAAAGCCCCCGCGCCAGGTCTTCCTCACCCACGGCGAGCGCGACGCCTCGCTCGCCCTGGCCGAGCAAATCCGCGCCCAAGACGGCTGGACGGTCACCGTGCCGGAATATCGGCAGAGCGTTGAATTGACGTAGGGAAGAATGGACAGGATTGACAAGATGAACAGGATTAAAAACGTGCGTCTTGTGAATCCTGTAAATCCTGTCCAACAAGAACGCTGAAAATCCTGTCGCCCCCCGCCCAAGAAGTTCATGATCGCCCTGCCCGAACTTAGTTTCCGACGCACGCCCGTCACGCTCGTTCTCATGGGCGTTGCCGTCGCGCTGGAGTTGGCGTTCACTGTCCGGCCGGAGATGCGGGTGGATTTTTATTACAAATGGCTGGGCATCCTCCCTTGCATCTGGGCAGGCCAACTCTGGCGGCCGTTTACCAGTTCGCTGATGCACGCCGATCCGATCCATGCCGCGTTCAACGTCTATTGGCTGGCTATCTTCGGCCAAACCCTCGAGATCCGGTTCGGCTCGTACCGCGTGCTCGGCCTGATCGTCCTCGTAAGCTACGTGTCCATGATGCCCGAGTACGTGATCGGAGGCTACCACCGACGCGAGCTGGTCCCGATTGTCGGGCTGTCGGGCGTCATCTACGGTCTTTTCGGCGTCCTTTTGGTCGGCCGCCGGTGGGAGAGCCCGCTGGGCGCGGTCTGCGACGACCAAACGGTCAAGCTTCTGATCGGCTGGTTCTTCCTCTGCATCGCGCTGACGTACTTGGAGATCCTGCCGGTGGCCAACATCGCCCACGGCGCCGGGTTCCTGTTCGGCGTTGTCTACGGTCTGGCGATCTTCGACGCCCGGCGCCGCGTCGGGTGGCTGGCCCTGTCGGCGCTGATGACGGTGGTGGTTCTCTCGACCCTGATCGCCTGCCCCGGCCACCCCGGCTACGAGCAAATGCGATGGTACCGCTGATCTGCTCAGTTGGGGGGCGGGATTACAGGTGAGGTAGACAGAATTGACAAGATGAACAAGAATGAAGACATAATCATCCTGTGAATCCTGTAAATCCTGTCCATTTCGTGCGCGACGGAGGATCCAAGCCACGGCCAAGACGACGAAGAAGAAACACGACGGCGAAAAAGAACGCTCGATCGCCCAGAACCGCCGGGCCAAGCACGACTACCTCGTGCTCGAAACGCTCGAATGCGGCATCATGCTCCGCGGCAGCGAGGTCAAAAGCCTCCGCGACGGCAAGGTCTCGCTGGCCGAGGCCTACGGTCGGGTGAAGGACGGCGAGGTGTGGCTCATCGGTTGCGACATCGCCGAATACGTCGAGGCCAACCGGTTCAACCACGAACCCCGACGCCCCCGCAAGTTGCTCATGCACCGCCGCGAGATCAAGCGGTTTGCCGCCCGGGCGTTCCAGCACGGGTTGACGCTGGTGCCGCTGGCGATGTATTTCACGCGAGGCCGGGCGAAGGTTTTGATGGGCGTCTGCCGCGGCCAGAAGCATCACGACAAGCGCCAGACCCTCAAGAAAGCGGAGGCCACCCGGGACATCGCCCGGCACATGCGGCGCAAAGGATGATGGGGACTGGTCCATTTTTCGGCCGAGAGACGTGTTCCGTGCGAAAAGCGTCGGCCGAAAAATGGACCTGTCCCCTTCCGTGGTGGACAGTTATCATACTGGCGCGAGGGGGGCAGTCCCATTTTCGCGGCGAAAACGCGAGTTCGCGCGGCAACGTTGTCCGCGCCGCGAAAACTGGGACAGTCCCCTTCCCCAGCCGGGTGCTAAACTTGAACCATTCGCCCCCCCGGTGCGTATGAGTGGCACGAACCGGTGTTTTCGCCCCGGAAGCACCGCGACCAGCGAGGGGCCTTATACTACACCAGTTTATTCCCCAGCCGCGCGGGGGACAGTCCCATTTTCGCGGCGAAAACGCCAGTTGGCGGGACAGCATCTTCCTCGCCGCGAAAATTGGGACAGTCCCCCGTGAACCGTTACCCCAGCGGGCTCTTGCCCAGTCGATGATGTTAGAGCTTACGGACGTCAAAAAATCCTTCGCCGAGCCGGACGGCGGCGAGTTGCCAATCCTGGACATCGACCGGTTCTCTCTCGGCCCCGGCGAGCAGATGGTGTTGGTCGGGCGAAGCGGGTGCGGCAAGTCGACGCTGTTGCACGTGATCTCGGGCATCAGCCGTCCCGACTCGGGCCATGTCCGGGTCGGCGAGTGGGACATCACCCTGTTCACCGAGCCCGAGTGCGACCGCTTCCGCGCCGAACAGATCGGCTACGTCTTCCAGAACTTCAATCTGCTGCCGGGCTTCTCGGCTCTGGAGAACGTGCTCTTGGGCATGCGTTTCGCCGGGGGGCGGACGGACCGCTCCCGGGCCAAGCACTTGCTCGACCGCGTCGGGTTGGGGCATCGCATGTCGCACAAGCCGACGCAGCTTTCCGTCGGCGAGCAGCAGCGAGTCTCCGTCGCCCGGGCGCTGGCCAACCGGCCCCGGCTCTTGTTGGCCGACGAGCCCACGGCCAACGTGGACTCGGGCCATCAGCAGCAGGTGATCGACCTGTTGCGCGACACCTGCCGCGAAGAGAACGTGGCGCTGTTGATCGTCACGCACACGCCCGAGGTCGCCGAACAGTTCGAACGCATAGACAATCTCGAGGATTTCAATCGAGCCGTGGTGAAGTAATGAGTCTCTGGAAGATCGCGTGGCGGAGTATCCAGCAGCGGTCGTTGGCCTCGGCGCTGACGGCGTTCGGCATGGGCCTGGGCGTGGCGCTGGTCGTCGCCGTGCTGGTGATCTACGGCGTGATCGACCAGTCGTTCAAACGCGGCGCGCAAGGTTACGACATGATCGTCGGCGCCAAGGGCAGCCCGCTGCAACTCGTGCTCAACGCCGTCTTCCACATGGGCGATTCGGTCGAGACGATTCCCTACAGCTACTACGAGGAACTCAATGAGGGCCGGTTCTCGTCGGCGGTCGAGACGGCCGTGCCGATCTGCATGGGCCACGACTATAGGGGTTTCCCCGTCGTGGCGACCATCCCCGACATGTTCGACAAGCTGACGTACCTCGACGGCCGCGAGTACGCCTTCGGCGACGGCCGGAATTTCCACATGGAGGATCCGTTCGAGGCGGTCGTCGGCGATACGGCGGCCCGAAAGCTGAACCTCAAGTTGGGCGACGAGATCCAGCCCGCCCACCCCGGCGAAAACCCCGAAGCCAAGCAGGACTCCGACCACCATCCGTTCACCATCGTCGGGATTCTCGATCACACGGGCACGCCGAACGATCGGGCGATCTTCATCAACCTGGAAGGCTTCTATAGCATGGGGTGCCACGCGTTCGCTCCATCGGTGGCGCAGACGTTCATGCAAGGCAAGAAATCGGGCGCCGGCGAAGATCCGAAACACGCCAAAGAAAAGCCCGCCGAGAAAGGGAAGGAACCGCCCGCGACCGCGAAGGAGGCGCAGGACCACGAGGCCCACGATCACGGGCCGGTGCCGCTCGACGAGCGGCAGATCACCGCCGTGCTGGTCTGCACCGATCAGTCCCGGCAGCGTTTGGCGATGGCACTGCCCGGCGTGATCAACAATGAACCGATCGCCCAGGCCGTCATGCCTTCGCAGGTGATTTCCCAGCTCTTCGAGGGCATCATCGGCAACATCCAGTTGCTGCTGTTGATCCTGGCGATCCTGGTCGTCGTCGTGGCCGGCGTGGGCATCCTCGTGAGCATCTACAACTCGATGAGCGACCGGCGACACGAGATCGCCATCATGCGCGCGCTCGGCGCTCGCCGCGTTCACGTCGGCGCGATCATCCTGTTGGAGTCGATCCTCTTGTCGCTCGGCGGCGGCGTCTTCGGACTGTTGCTGGGGCACGGCCTCGTGGGAGTGCTCGGCCCGACCATCGCCGAACAGACGGGCGTCGCCGTCAGCGCGCTGCAGTTTCAACTCGACGAACTGGTACTGATCCCGGGGCTGCTCGTGCTGGCGTCGCTGGTCGGCTATCTCCCGGCGGCCGCCGCCTACCGCACCGACGTGGCCAAGTCGCTCACCGCCGCGCAATAGGCAATCCCGGAAACCCGTTCTCCGCCGAATTCAAACCAGCATGAACGAAACGACATCCGAACCGACGACGCCGCCGACCCCGCCGCCGGCCCAACCACGCTACCGCGGTCGCGATCGCCACGGCCGCATGCCGGACCCGCGCGCGCACTACCGCGCCGTCAACCGCTTCGCCGTGATCAGCGTCGTGCTCGGCGCCTTGTCGATCCTGACCATGTTCGGCTGGTTATTCGGCGTCCTGCCGCTGGCGGGCATCGTCCTGGGCATCCTGGCCCTGCGGCAAATCGACGCCGCGCCCGGCGAAATGACCGGCCGCAGCTTCGCCATCGCCGGACTCGTGCTGTCGCCCACTCTTTGGGTCCTCGGGATGGGCTACGTCCTGTTCGTCGCCATCAACGAGGTGCCCGTCGGCTATACCGTCCTCACGTTCGAGGATCTCCAACCCGACCCCGAGAACCCGGGCGAACTCATCCCCCAGAAAATCCTCGATCTGGAGGACAAGCCCGTGTACATCAAGGGCTACATGTATCCGGGCCGTCAGAACACGGGGATCCAACAGTTCGTTCTGGTTCCCAGCCTTTTCCACTGCCAGTTCTGCCAGCGGGACCTGAAATCGACCGAGATGGTCCAGGTCGCGACGGTTGGCGACCTGCTGGCCGACTCCACAAGTAACAAGACGGGCGTCGGCGGGAAGCTGTACATCGACCGCCAGGAAGCCGTCCGGCCGCTGGGCGGCCTGCCCTACAAGATCGAAGCCGACTACCTGCGCCAGTGACCGGCAGTTCTCCTGGTGGGGCTCGGCCGCCGATCGAACGTGAGGGTTACCGCCCGCGTCCGCACGGCGGCCTCGACCCGCCCTACCTGAGCCGGCGTCGCGCCAGTGCGACGAGCGCGACGAACAGGCCCGTGGCGAGAAGGACGACCGTGCTCGGCTCGGGGACGACGCGCACCTGGATCGCGACGTTGTCGAACCAGCCCTGGGACGCGCGAAGCTCAATCGCGGTGATCTCCCCGATCTCGTCCGCGACGACCTCCCAAAGCAACGGCGGCTCAAACGGGAGAGTGTT
>JAPLNP010000566.1 GCA_026401055.1 Planctomycetia bacterium | reverse complement strand
CCTGTGCCTGCCGTATTGAGCGTGTCGCGGAGAATCGGGGCGTCGATGTAGCGCGGCGACCAGAGGGTTTGATAGCCGCCATCACGGTCTCCACCAACGGTCACGTCGCTCTCGATCGTCTGTTGGCCGACGTGGTAATCGTCCACGATCCGCTCGGGCGTCGCGCCGTCGAAATCGCTGAAAACCTGAATCCGCCGGTTCGTGCCGTCGAACTCGTTTCGCTCGACGATCGTTTCGCCGTCATCGACCTCGACCAGCCGGTTCCAGGCGTCGTAGACGGCCGTGTCGCCGGACTGGAGCGTCGTCATGTTGCCGGCGTCGTCGTAACCGGAACTGCCCGCCGTCGGCGTCATCTCGTTCGCGGAGTTGTATGTGCCGGTGTCGAGATCGTTGCCCAAGCCGTCCAGGTTGTCCCACGTCTTCTGCGAGACGTCGTTGAGCTTCCACTCGCTCAGCCGGTCGAGGTCGTCATAGAGATAGTCTTCGTCGAGCGAGCCGTTCTTCTCGTTGTCGCGGCTGATGCGGTTGTAGGCGTCAACCGGCCCGTCGTGCTCCTGGTACTACTACGACACAGGGCTTTCCACATTCATCAGCCGTGATCCGATTGGGTATCAGGGCGGGATCAACCTGTATGAGTACGTGAACAGCAGGCCAATTGGACTTACGGACCCACTTGGGTGGGGATACGTTATCAAGATAGAACCTGAACCAGCGCCGACCCCGCCTATTGGGTGGCCTGAACCGGTGCCGTTTCCGCCTGATCCGTGGCCTGAACCAGCGCCGGCCCCGCCATGGCCATGGCCTATGCCATCGCCCACACCGTCGCCGGCACCACCTCCAAAACCGCCGGTGAGCGCGGGAGTCGACATAGTCTGCGTTTGCAGCGACTACTCAGACGTGCCAGGTATACACCCTACGCACGAAGTCACTGTCAAGTGTCCGGGCTTGGTTTCCACGTGCTGTAAGAACGCATGTAGCGGCCCTCTTTCCAGTTGGAGTGGCGAATGGCGCTCGTCGGCTGGGCCGTCAGATGACGATTTCTGGGGATATGCCTGGAGTTGCTTGAAAGATTGTGGTAAATCCGAAGAACGGGGCAAGTGTGCCACTGCAGTCGTGGCCGGAACTGCTGCGTGCCGCTTTGTTCGAGGCAACGCAGCACTCTTTGCTGTATGTATGGATGCTGTAGCTGCTGAGGCCGTCGGTTGTTATGCAGCGACCTACCGGTGTAATAGACCGTAAGTCTAGGGTTAAGTTCGTCTCAATACCTGTGTTCAGTGTTCATGCGTTACGCATTCAAGACCAAAGAGACTGGTTTCATGAGACGATTGTTTGAGTATCTGCTATTTGTGAGCATCTTGATTGTCGTGTTCTTGTATTGTGCTTGTGACGTCAACAATGCATATACTCAAGTGTTTTCTGATGTAGCTATATTGATCCTTGCCCTGCACTTGATAGCGGCGAACATCGTGAAAGATCCAAACTGTCCCCAGGAAAGGGTAAAGGGCGACAAGGACTTTGTTAGAGATCGACATCAGCTATTGAGTATTGGGGGATGTGCGATTCTCGTGATTCTCGTATCGCTGGATCTCGTGTTCGCTATTGGCGATCCAAATCACGAAGTATTCATGTTGGCCCGAGCGTCGGTAGTTACCACGCCGCGAACGAGATGACCCGCCCAGGGCAGTTCCGGCTACGACGCGGCGGGCAATGGGACACGATCACGCGGTATGGCGATCTGGCGGCGACGGACCTTGTGGCCTCGGGCGATTATGACTACGACCTGGCCGGGCGGCTGACTTCGCTTGGTTATGAAAAGGGGCTGACGTCGCTGGTGGAGTACGGCTGGTCGTTCGACGCGGCGGGGCGGATGACCGAGTACGTCAACTCCATCGACGGCACGGTGGACTACACCAACGACGACGCCGGGCAGCTCACCGGCGCGGATTACGATTACCAGGACGACGAGGCCTACGTCTACGACGAAAACGGCAACCGAGAGACGGCCAACGGCAGCACGTACGCGACCGGCGATAGTAACCAGTTGCTCTCCGACGGGACGTACCGCTATCTCTATGACGACGAAGGCAACCGCACGCTGCGGTACGTCGATAATCTGCTGCAAGGCACGCAGGGCGAGTTGGACGCCTACGACACGGATATCACCGAATACACGTGGGACTACCGCAACCGGCTGACGGCGGTGTCGGATTTCGACACGTACGGCGACTACACGGGCGACGACCCGGACCAGGTGGTCGAGTATGCGTATGATTACCAGAACCGCCTGGTCCGCAAGGTGCTCGACAGCGACGGCGACGGCGACACCGACTCCAGCACCGTCTTCGTCCACGACCGCAACCAGATCGCCGTGCAGTTCGACAAGACCGGCACGGGCAACGCCGCGGCCGCCGACCTATCGCACCGCTACCTCTGGGGCCAGGCCGTGGACCAGCTTCTTGCGGACGAGCAGACCGACGACCTCCAAACCGCCGGCGACGTACTCTGGCCGCTCACCGACCACCTGAACACCGTCCGCGACCTGGCAGGCTACGACGCGCAGAACGACGAAACCACGATCGCCAACCACCGCGTGTTGGACGCTTATGGCAAGGTGACTGACGAGACCAACGCGGCGGTCGATTGCCTCTTCGGATTCACCGGCCGCCTGTACGACGCCGACACCGGCTCGCAAAACAACCTCAACCGCTGGTACGACGCCGCCGTCGGCCGGTGGTTGAGCGAAGATCCAATCGGGTATGATGCGGCGGATATGAACCTCTATAGATATGTTGACAACAACCCGACGGCACTCGTAGACCCAAGCGGTATGGGTGTTCCGATTAAGACATGCCTTTCGAAATGCAACGGGAACTACTGCAAGAACCCTGTCTATCTGGGCCTGTGCAATACAATGTGCGGGATCCTAGCAACGGTGACCAAACCTGCAGACAAATGTATCACAATATGCTTGGGCATGGGCAACCATCCTTCGAAGAAGCAGTGTGCTGAGGTTTGCCTTGTCATTTTTCCAAACTGAGCACGGCCGTCGTCGTCGCCGCAGAGCCGTATGGCAGTGATTTCGCAGTATGGAGCGTGATCATATGGACTTTTCTTACGACACGGTTCTTGGTGATACGGGCCAGCTGCTTACCAAGGGAAGACAAGCCCGGCGGCAAGGCCGTGGCAGACTTGCGTACGAGTGGCTTCATCGAGCGTACGAGTTGTTTCGCCAGGAGGGGAACAACCAAGGCAGCGCATACGCGGCGATCGAGATGGCACATAATGTTCAATCCTTTGTTCCACAAGGTGTCACGGACATTTTCCGTTACCGCGCGGATGGGTGCATGGAGGCAATCGGTCTTTTCCGGGAGAGTGGAAACGAGTCTGGTTTGGCAATGGCGCTGCGGCTCATGTCGACGTGCCTCCCGAACGCGGATGCGAGGGCGCTGCTCGAACGAAGCCTCACGATTTGCCGTCGAATAGGGGACGCGGCGGGGGTGGCTCGTGCTCTTGAGGCATTGGGCGCGCGCATGTGTATCGAAGGTAGGCAGGACGCGGGAATGCGGCATAAACTCGAGGCTGTTGTGGTCGCACGTGCGTCCGGCAACGAAGAGGCAATCGCGGACATATGCGTGTCCGTAGCGATTTCCTGCGACGGGAGTGCTTCGGAAAGACTCGCGTACTTCGAGGAGGCGCATAGGCTGTTTCGTTCTCGAAGCGAATGGGGGCCGCTCTACCAGAGCCTAATGCTTTGCGCCGGCTTGGCGTGCGATGATGCTGACTTTCGCCGAAAGCGCGTGTACCTTCACGAGGCGACGGCCGTCTGCCGGAAGATCGAAGATTTGGAGAACGATGCTCCGAGTGTAAGGCTGCGAGCAGACCACGCACCCACGGAATTGCTGGAAGCTGGTGGCATCGGTGCTTCTGGGCTCGCCGAAGCCTCTCTGCGGGTCGACGACTGTTTTGTTGGGAAAGACCCCGATGCGATGATTCGATTTGTGCGCGACTTGGTTGGAAAAACCGAGGATGAGGAATGTGAAAACGCGAATTGAAACGGGAGAAATAAAGGGGATGCAGAGGGATAGACGCATATACTGGGGAGCCTGCAGTGACGGGGATGACTTTCGTTGGCGATGGCGACGGCTCGTTGCGAACCCGCACCACGAACGAAGCCAATGAGATCATTGGTGGTTGGGGCACGCGCGATTACGATGATGCCGGAAACATGAAGTACGGTCCCAAGCCCGGTGACGAAACGAAGCGGATAAAGAGGGAGCGGATAAAGGGGTCGGGAGCTATGCCGTTGCGCTTTCCCCTTGAAACTTCGGCTGGGGCCTTGGTTTTTCGGGGGTTTGAGGGTGTTTTTTGGCCATGACGTTACGCGACCTGACAGGGGACGTGGCGACGCAGTTCCCGGAGCACGCGGCGCGTGCCG
>JAPLNP010000181.1 GCA_026401055.1 Planctomycetia bacterium | reverse complement strand
CCTCCCGCAACGTGTTGCGTTCCTGTTTCGACAAGCGCACAATGTACTTCTTCTGCATGGGACACCTCCGTGTTCCACGCAGCTTCCCAAAAAACCGCCCTACGACCAATCCCAATTTTTAGCTGTGACAAAGCACTAGGGGCTTTCATGAGGTTGGCTCCTTTGTGATGGGGGGAACGTGGGGCGTAAGGCCGGAGGGCAGAGTCCGCCAGTATAACCGCCCCCCTCCGGCCCGATCAAGCACCAGGAATGCCCAACGGCGGAGCCCGTTGCATCCCCCTTGATTCCTGCTAAACTCAAGGCTATGCCGTTTGCGCAGCTTGCCCGGCGACCGGGGGCTTTGGATTGGCGAGGAAACGAGTGTCGCCTTTCGCTCCGCGAAAGCAGCGGTGTATCCACGCCACTTTCGCGGAGCGAAAGGCGACAATCCGATAGTCATTGATCCTCCGGGGCTTCAACTGGTTCAACTCTTGCGAAGAGGAAACAGACATGTCACAAGCGTTTTCTCGCCGTCGCCTTCTGAAGTTCGTCGCGGCGGCAGGCGCGGCCGCCGCGGTTCCACAATGGGTCCCGGGTCGCGCGCTCGGGAAAGATGGAACGGTCGCGCCGAGTGAACGAATCACGCTCGGCGGAATCGGAGTCGGAAATCGAGGCGCCGAAGACCTCTCGCGGTTTTTGCTCAACGGCGACGTGCAAATGGTCGCCGACGCCGACTTGCAGCGCAGCCGTCGAGAACGGATCAAGACGATGGTGGACAAGCACTACGGGAATAGCGATTGCGTTCTGTATCGGGAGATGTACGACGTCCTGGGACGCGACGATATTGACGCCGTTCTCATCACGACCGGCGACCGCTGGCATACTCTTGCCTCGCTCTTGGCCGCGAAAGCGGGGAAGGATATCTACTGCGAAAAGCCGTGCAGCATGACGATCGAAGAGAGTCGGATGCTCGCCGACGGAATCGCCCGATACGGCCGAATCTACCAAGCGGGCACGCAGCGTCGCAGTATCGAGAATTTTCAGCTCGCGGCGCGTCTGGCTCACTCCGGAAAGCTCGGCGAACTGAAGGAGGTTCATGCCAATACTCTGGCGCCGCTGACGCAGAACCCGTGGTTGCCCGCCGAACCGGAACCTCCGGTCGAAGAATGC
Source organism: Planctomycetia bacterium (assembly GCA_026401055.1). Classification (GTDB taxonomy): domain Bacteria; phylum Planctomycetota; class Planctomycetia; order Pirellulales; family Thermoguttaceae; genus JAPLNP01. Next base: position 3,634 of record JAPLNP010000181.1, on the reverse strand, counting down.
GACTGGAATCGATGGCTCGGTCCGTGCCCGTGGCGCCCCTACAACTCAAAGTACGTCGCGGGCGGATGGCGCGGCTTCACCGACTTCCACGGCGGCGGCATCCTCGAATGGGGATCGCACACGATTGACCTCTGTCAGTTCGCGGCCAAATCGGATGATACGGCGCCGGTCGAGTTTTGGGCCGACAACTACAAGTTCGGGCTCTATCACTCCGATTGGCGAACGACCATGGCCGCCCCGAAGACGAACGTCATCTACGGCCGGTATGCCAACGGCGTCAAGCTCGTGATGCGTGACGGCGGCTGGCAGGGGCTTGGAACCTGTAGCGTCAAGTACGTTGGAACCGAGGGTTGGGTCGAAACCGGGGATAGCGGCGAGATTCGCGTGGCTCCCGATTCTCTCCGTAGCGAATTGAGCGTGGTCACCATGGCGGGAACCGACCCGGGAACGCACGTGAGGAACTTCCTCGACTGTGTCAAGTCCAGAAAACGCACCAGGGCACACGCCTTGGCCGCCGCGCAGGCACACGTCGCCGCGCACGCCGCGTATATCATGGCAACGCTCGGACGTCCGCTGAAGTTCGATCCGAAGACCGACACCTTCCTGGACGATGCCGAGGCGAACAAGATGCGCTCGCGAGCGTGGCGAGAACCGTGGCACGTTTAGAATAGGCGCGAAAACGAGTGTCGCCTTTCGCTGGAGCGAAAGAACGCCGCTTTCGCGGAGCGAAAGGCGACGTTTGCCGAATTCAAGATACCGTTCGTGTTTCCGACAGATTCATCTCTCAGAAGGAAAACAGATATGCGCCTCATTCTCGCTCTCCCAAGCCTCCTTGTCTGCCTGCTCGCCGCTCCGGCCATGTGCGCCGACGATGCGGCGGCGCTGCTGAAAATGATTCAATCGCCCGAAACATCCGATGTCGATCGGGCCAATGCCTTCGAGAAGATCGGCGACATTGCGGGCGACAACGCCGTGGAACCGTTGGCCGGCTTCCTTGGCGATAAGAAGTGGTCGCACTATGCCCGTTTTGCGCTCCAGAAGATGGAGGGCCAAAAGGTAACCGAAGCACTTCTCAAATCGCTCGATGGGTTGCAGGGTGACTTGAAACTCGGAGTGATCGGCACGATCGGTCGCCGCCAGGACCCGATTGCCGTTGCGCCCCTTGCGAAGCTTCTCGCCGATGCCGATGCAAAGACCGCCGACTCCGCCGCCGTTGCCCTCGGAGGGATCGGAACGCCGGACGCCGCCGCGGCGCTCACCGAGGCATTTCGCGCCGAGAAGGATGCCGGACGCAAGGCGTCGCTCGGTTCCGCGATGCTTCTGGTCGGACAACGACTGGTCAAGGCGGGCGGCGCGCAAGAGGCCGTGGCCGTTTTCGATCTCCTGCGCGGCGCGGAGGTTCCGACACCTTGCCGGATCGCCGCCACGCAAAACGCCATTCTCGCGCGCGGCGCCCAGGGTGTCGACCTGATGGTCGAACAACTGAAGTCGACCGACCGCCACGGCTTCGCAATAGGACTGGCCGTCTCCCGCGTTCTTCCGGGCGAGCCGGCGACGAAGGCTTTGATCGATCTGCTCGGGACGGATTCGTCGCCCAATCGACAGGTCCTCTTGATCCGAGCGATGAAAGACCGCGGTGACAAACTGGCTCTTCCCGCGGTTCTCGCCAGGCTCAAGAGTGACTCGGCGGCGGTTCAATTGGCCGCGATCGACGCGGTTGGCATGCTGGGGGACGGCTCCTCGGTTCCGCCGCTCTTGTCGGCCGCCCAGGGCGATACGGCCGACGCCGCGCTCGATTCCCTGGTCGCGCTGGAAGGGGCTGACGTGAACGCGGCCTTGATCAAGGCGGCCCAGTCGCCCGAGACCTCCGCGGTCGCGGTCAAGGCTTTGGGAAGACGTCGCGCGCGAGAGGCGGTTGATCTGTTCTTCCAGCTCTCCAAGTCCGATTCCGCGGCGGTCAGTCAAGAGGCAACCGTTGCTCTCGGAAGGACCGTGCCGGAGGACCGGTTTCTCGAACTCGTCGCCCTATTGAAAGCCGCCAAGAGCGATTCTCGGAAAGCGGCGATCCAGGAGGCCGTTCATGCCGCAATCATCCGAAGCACTCAGCCCGACGTCTGCGCGGAAACGCTCGGCGCGATGATCCTCGGCGCGAGCGGGGCCGATCGCGAGTTTCTGTTCGAACAAGTCCGCACCGCGGGGGGAGCGAAAGCCGTCGCTTGTATGCGCCAGTTCGCGACCGGATCGGACGAAGCCCTTCAGGACGCCGCGACGAAGACACTGGGCGAGTGGCTATCCGCCGACGCGGGTCCGGTTCTTTTGGAGGTTGCGCGGGGTAAGGGGAAATTCGCCAACCGCGCGTTGGGTGGATACATCCGCCTTTTCCGTCAGTTCGAGCTGCCGGAAGCGGAAAGAGTCGCCATGGCCGCCGAGGCCCTCAAGGTGGCAAGTCGGCCGAACGAACGCAGCGCCGCGATGGAAGCGATGACCCGCTTCCCTTGCGTTGGGACATTTGAACTCGCTCTAGGTCAGCTTGATGCTCCTGGAAGCGAAGCGGCTGCGGCGGAGGCCGCCCTGACGATCGCACGGACGGTTCTCGACCTTGATCCGGCGAAGGGAAAGGCGGGACTGAAGAAACTCATCGACGCGAACATCAGTGACGACGTGACCGCCTCGGCCAAGGCACTACTCCAATAGGCAGTTCCGATTACCAATCCCCAATCCCCAAGGAGGCCATTCCCGTGAGCACTGCCAAACTACAGCCGGTCCGTTGGGGCGTGCTCGGGCTGGGATGGTTCGGCGAAGTACACGTCGATGCCTTGGCCACCGCGCCGGGCATCGAGCTGGCCGCGCTGTGTACCCGCCGTCAAGCCCGGCTCGACGAACTCGGCGACCGCTACCACGTGGCCAAGCGGTATACCGACTACCGGCGGATGCTCGACGACGATTCGATCGACGTCGTCGGCATCGTCACCCATATCTACGACCATCGCGACATCGCGATCGACGCCCTGGGGGCCGGCAAGAACGTCTTTCTCGAAAAGCCCATGGCCCCGAGCGTCGAGGATTGCGACCGCATCATCGCGGCGGCCAACGAAGGCGGCGGGAAGTTCATGGTCGGGCACATCTGCCGGTTCGATCCCCGGGTGGCGTTGGCCAAGCAGGCGATCGACGAGGGGCGGATCGGCAAGATCATCTCGATGCACGCCCGGCGGAATCTGTCCAAGGCGATCGGCTTGCAGGTGTGCAACGACATCTCGGCTCTGTTCGGCGACGGCATTCACGACGCCGACCTGATGCTCTGGTTCAGCGGGGCGAGGCCGGTGAGCGTGTACGCCCAGGAGATTCACCCCGGCCCGAGCAAGTATCCCGAGGGCGGCTGGGCAATGGCCCGGCTCGACAGCGACGCCATTTGCTCGATCGAGTCGGTTTGGTACCTGCCCGAGAGCACCCCCTACGCCATCGACGCCCGAATGGAAGTGATCGGCACCGAGGGGGCGTTGTACGTCAACTGCGCCGAGGCGGGCCTGGAGATCCACGGCGCGAAGGCGATCCAGATGCCGGACACGGTTTATTGGCCACGGTATCTCGGCCAGCGCCACGGCGTGCTCGAGACCGAGTTGTGCTACTTTGCCGA
>JAPLNP010000529.1 GCA_026401055.1 Planctomycetia bacterium | reverse complement strand
GGTGATCCAGGCCGTCGCCCGACACGCCGACTACCGGACCACCCAGAGGCACTACACAGCGACGAACGTACAGAAGGCTGCCGGCGTGCTGCGTAGGATCCTGGGTACAGTGGAGGTTTGACCGACCTGTACCCATGTTTTTATGGGTACAGTTTTGAGGCGAATCGTCGTAAGTCAGTACACCCCACTGGGCTCGAACCAGTAACCTTCGGTTCCGTAGACCGTAGGCCCGTCTCCCTAAGTCTCGTCGCTACAAAGGACTTGCGCCAACTGCCCGAGGGCGAGGTGCCCACAGTGGTGCCGTCCTCCTCGCACGCTTGTTCTGGGCTCTGTTCGCCCAGTTCTGATGACCCGGCTCTGGCCCGGGTCGTAGTGGCTTGGGCACTTTCCACGCCGTATGTTGTAAACCACCCCCCTTCTGGTCAGTAACACCAAATTCCAGCGCGAACCCTGTCTTGCACCCATGCCTCCGTCGATTCGTGAACCCGCCTTGATCGTTGGGACAGGGGGGCCTATAATCCTGCCCGCCACGCGGCGGCTTCTTCTCGTAAGGAGTCTTGTCCCTTCAGGTTGCGTTTCGGCCTGGGGGGGTGGTTTTTCAAGCTACGCCAGGCAAGGATGCCGGTCCCCTGAGAAACGAGCACGCTCGGAAGTCGGCCACCAGGGAAGGTGCGCGGCCGCGGTTGCGCGCCGACGGAGGTGTTGTGCGCCTCGTCGGGCTGCTTCTTTCCGCCGTGTTGGCCGCGTCGCTCGTGCTTCGCGCGGGGCCGTGCCGTGCCGACGCGATCGAGTTGCCCGCCGCGAACTCCGCCGATCCGATCACGATCACCGCCCAATCGGCCCACCGCTGGACGCAGGGCTCTTACGAGGTTTGGGTCCTTCACGGCGAGTGCCGGATCCAACAGGGAGCCGATTCCGCGATTGAGGTCCAGGCCGAGGGCTACCGCACGTCGAGCGCCATGATCCCAGCGAAGGTGACGCCTCTCGATGCGCGCAATGCGGCCGGTGCGCTGAAGCTCGAGGCGATCCCGACCGGTCCCGCCGTTGCCCCCGGCACGGCCGCGGCGCCGCCCGGATCGCGGCGGATCCAGTTCTATCCTCGCAGCAATGTCCCGGTGGAGTTCACCACGTCGCGCGATCCGGCGACGGGCCGATGGGTGAGCGTGGCCAACGCGGGCGTGAACGTGATCGTCGAGGGACTATCGGTCAAGGGTCTGTCGGAGATCGGCACGATCGACATCGCGACGGACCGGTTGGTGATCTGGAGCGCTGGACCGGACGAGCTCATCAACGGGGCGACGGCCCAGAGTGAAGAGACCCCGCTGGAGTTCTACATGGAGGGCAACATCGTCTTCCTCCAGGGGCTCCGGACGATCCAAGCCGAGCGGATGTACTACGACGTCCGCCGGAAGATCGGCATCGTCCTCGAAGCCGAGCTGCTCACGCCGTTGCCGAACTACCAGGGGCTCCTGCGGCTGCGAAGCCGGGTCTTGCAGCAGACCGGCGAAGGCCGGTTCCACGCCGAGGAGAGCTTCCTCACGTCGAGCCGCTTCGGCGTGCCCGGCTACCGCATCCAACTCGGCGACCTCGATTACGAAGAGACCCCGCGGCCGGTGTTCGACCCGATCTCGCGTCAAGTGGCGATCGATCCGGAAACCCAACAGCCGCTGGTGGAACCGGAGCGGCTGGCCACGGGGCGCAACGCTTTCTTGTTCCTCGGCGACATACCGTTTTTCTATTGGCCGTATATCGCCACCGACTTGAAGGAGCCGTCGTTCTACATTCGCCGCGCCCGGCTGAACAACGACCGCGTCTTCGGCACCCAGATCCTGACCGACTGGGACGGCTATCAACTGCTGGGCATCCAAAACCGGCCCGCCGGCACCGATCTCGACATCAGCCTCGACTACCTCAGCGAGCGCGGATTCGGACACGGCGGGACGTACACCTACAACCGCGAAGGGTTCTTGATGTGGCCGGGGCGAACCGCCGGCTTGATCGACTACTGGGGCATCGAGGACCACGGACACGACAATCTCGGCCGCGGGCAGCGCGATCTGGCGCTCGAGAAGCACTACCGCTATCGCCTGTTCTGGAATCACCGCCAGATGTTGCCTTACGACTGGCGGCTGTCCTCCGAGTGGGGCTGGATCAGCGACCGAAACTTCCTGCAACAGTACTACGAGCGAGAGTGGGACGAACTCAAGGATGAGACCACCGGCTTCGAACTCAAACGCGGCGCCGACAACATCACCTACAGCCTCACCGCCGACACGCGGTTGAACGACTTCTTCACCCAGGCCGAGTGGTATCCCCGGCTGGACCATTTCTGGCTCGGCCAGCCGCTGTTGCGCGACACGTTCACCTGGTACGAACACTCCAGCGCCGCCTACGCTCGATACCGCACGGCCAGCGAGCCCGAGGACCCCGCCCAACAAGACGTCTTCAACCTGTTGCCCTGGGAGGTCACCGCCAAGGGCGAACGCCTCGTGACGACGCAGGAGATCGACTGGCCGCTGCAGCTTGGCACGGTCAAGGCGGTCCCCTACGCCCTCGGGCAGTTGGCCCATTGGGGCGAAGACATCAACGGCGAAGACCTGCAACGGGCGTACTGGCAGGCGGGCATCCGCGCGAGCGTGCCGATGTGGAGCGTCACGCCGGAGATCGACAGCGCGCTATGGAACGTACACGGGCTGGCCCACAAAGTGGTCTTCGACGCCGAGTTTTCCGCCGCCGGCGCGAACCGGGACGTGACCGACCTTCCGCTCTACGATCCGTTGGACGACGACTCGATCGAGGACTTCCGCCGTCGAATGGCGTTTTTGACGTTCGGCACGCCGACCTCGCCGATCCTGCCGCAATATCCGGCGCGGTTCGATCCGAGGTACTACGCCCTGCGGACCGGCCTGGCCGGTTGGGTCACGTCACCCAGCGCCGAGGTGGTCGATGACATGATGGCGGTGCGGCTGGGCGTGCGTCAACGCTGGCAGACCAAGCGGGGAATGCCAGGCCAACGCCACATCATGGACTGGGTTACCCTGGACACCAACGCCGTGTTCTTCCCCGACAGCTCGCGGGACAATTTCGGCGAAGCGCTGGGGCTGGTGAACTACGACTTCCGCTGGCACCTGGGCGATCGGCTGACACTGGTGTCCGACGGGCTGTTCGATTTCTTCGACGACGGCCAGAAGCTGGTCACCATCGGCGGCTTCCTTGATCGCCCGCCACGGGGCAATATCTACCTTGGTCTGCGGATCCTGGAAGGGCCGATCCACAGCCAGGTCCTCAACTTCTCGTACAACTACTGGATGAGCCCGAAATGGGTCTCGTCGTTTGGCACGTCGGTGGACCTGGGCAACGACGGAAACATCGGTCAGCGGCTTTCGATTACCCGAATCGGCGAGTCGCTCCTGGTCAGCGCCGGCTTCAACGTCGACGCCAGCAAGGGCAACGTCGGCGTGATGCTCTCGGTCGAGCCGCGTTTCCTGCCGAAGACCCGGCTGGGCAGCGCCGGCGGCGTCCGCATCCCCGTGGCCGGAGCGATGGGGCTGGAGTAGTCGTAACTCATCTTGCCCCGCTGGCGGGTTCGTCCTACAATCCGCCCCCATGTGGGGACTACGCGGCGACAAACGGACCTGGCTCATTCTGCTGGGAGGCCTGGCCTTGGCCCTTCGGGTCTGGGTGGTGCTGGCCCTGTCGGGCGAGCAGGCCGGACCGGTGGCGTTCGAACACGGCCGCATTGCCGAAAACCTCCTGGCCGGCCGGGGATTCTCGATCGAGTTCCTCGGCGGCGAGGGCCCCACGTCGCAGCAGGCCCCATTCTACCCCGTCCTTTTGGCTGCCTTCTATGCCTGCCTCGGGGTCGGTTCGACCAAGGCGATCCTGGCCGTCCAATTGCTCCAGTGCGTGGTCGGCGCCGGGTTGGTCCTTGCCGTCGTGTGGCTAGCCTGGTCGCTCGTGCCGGATCAGCCGGGGCTGGGTTGGCTCGCCGGCATCGGAGCCGCCGTCTACCCCACGCATCTTTACGTGGTGACCCATCTGCAGGTCGCCCTTTGGGCCGCCCTGCTCCTCGCGCTGCTCTTGGCGGTCGTGGTTTCGCCCCGGTGGCGAGCGACCCGCGGCGGCGCGATCCTGGCCGGCTCGTTGGCGGGCGCGGTGCTCCTGGTCGAACCGATCCTCGCCCTGGCCTTGCCGATCTGCGCGTTGGCGTTCTGGCTGGCCGAGCCCAAGCGACTCTCGCCGCCGGCCGCCGGACGCGTGCTCTTGATGGCCGGGGTGGCTTCGCTGGTGATTTCGCCGTGGATCGCGCGAAACCGGCTCGTACACGGCGAGTTCGTCTTCGTCAAGTCCACGTTCGGCTACGCTTTCTGGCAAGGCAATAATCCCGAAAGCTGGGGCACCGACAAGATTCCCAAGCCCACGGCCGAGGCGATGCGCCGCGAACACGACGGCACGCTGGCCGGCATGAACCGCGCGTTGTGGGAATCGCGGCACGAAACGCTTTACATCGACGACGTCATGCTCGACCGCGAGGACTATCGCCAACTCGGCCGCCTGAGCGAGCCCGAGCGAAGCCGCGTCCTGGGCCGCCAGGCGTGGGAATTCATCCGCGACAACCCGGGCCAATACGCCGGATTGTGCCTACGGCGGCTGGGCTATTTCCTCCTGTTCGACGAGACGAATCCCAAGGCGGCCAACCGGATCTACCGGATCGCCACGGTCACTTGGCTCGTGCTGATGTTCATTGGCCTGTCCGTGTCGCGCGGGCGATGGCGAGCCCTCTGGCCGACCTACGCGGTGTTTCGAGCGGCAGCATACCCTGCGCGGCCCCCACTACCCGATGCCGCAAGTACGCTCCCGCCGCCGCGCGGGCTGACGCTCGCTCGACGCGCCCTACGGAAACGGCTTGATGCTGGTGACCCAAACCAGCGGCTTGCCGGACTCGTCGACGCGCAGCTCGCTCTGCAAGCGGGCCTCGAACAACGCTTTCTGCAAAACCTGGGTGTACGACGTCTGGCGGCGGGGAAGCGTGACCAGGGTCTTCGCCGGGTCGATGCCGTATCGTGCCAGGGCGTTGTGGTCCAACAGGATCGGGATCTTCACCCGAGCACCCACTTCCTCCAAAACCTTGGCCACCGAAACGTTCTCGATGTTGATCGTGTGCAACTCGAACAGTACCGGGGCCACCTTCGGCCCGGGCTCTTCCGGCGGCCAGCCGATCGGCCAGGCTTTCTCGTCGCGCCGGGCCTCGCCGATCACCAGTTCGGGTCCCTTCGCCGAGGTCCGCGGCATGAGCCCAAGGCCCGGCGAGCGAAGCACGTAGGCCAGCGCCGTCCCGCATGACATGCCCTGCAACTGCTCCTCGACCTTGTCCTTGTCGAGGCTCGACAGCAACGCCGAATCCACTTGCATGGGCAGCCCGAGCCGGTCGCGAATCTTCGCGATCACCTCGCCGCGGCTTTGCCCTTGCGTCGAGAAATCAACCGGCCGGGCAAGGTCCTTGCGAAGCTGGGCAAACTCGCTCTGCCGCAGCCCGAACGCCGCCGTCGGTTCGCGGGTCTCGGGCGGGCCCTGTTCGGCGACGTCCTTCAGCCATCGGGCCAGACGGTCGGCGTCGCCCTGGCGGAACCGGGCCCCGGGCAGGACGACCTCGCTGCGGGCGTTGAGCGTGCCGGTAACGACGTAGATCGGGCTATCCTGGGTCCCCCGCGTTTCGATGCCCACTCGATCGCCGGTCCGCCCGACGCGGAATCGCACGCTTCGCACGCCCGCCTCGCCGAGATCGCGGACCCAAGTCTGCTGGGCCGTCAGCGGCGCGTCCGTCTCAACCGAGACGGTCAACTCGACCCTCCCGGCAGCCGAACCCGGTAGTGTCATCCCGCCCCAGAGCACCGTGGCGGCGAGCACGGTGACGGCGCGATATCGCATCGAAAGGTCCCTCGTCAAATAAGGTCGTCCCATATTCCGCACACTTCCCATTATCACACCCCCAGCGTCTTCTGAATCCACAACGATTATAGCACGTCCACGGATGCAACCCCCACTGGCACCCAAACCGCGGGCTCCCGCCTCGCGGCTATCAGCGACTCGCCACTTGCCACTGACCACTTACCACTTACCACTTGCCACTGACCACTTACCGCCTGCCACTTGCGAACCGCTCCGAAATCGGCAAAATAGCGTCTGACAACCCTCGGGAGGGCTGGCCGGGCGGCTCCGGATGGCTCCGACCGATTGATCTCGAAAACCAAGGAGTTTGACATGGCACGACCGGTTACCCTCTGCACTGGCCAATGGGCTGATCTGCCGACCGAGGAGTTGGCACGCAAATGCGAAGAGTTCGGGTTCGACGGCATGGAACTGGCCTGCTGGGGTGACCACTTCGAGGTCGCCAAGGCCATGGCCCAGGACGACTACTGCGCCAAGAAACGCGCGACCCTCGAAAAGTACAACCAGCAGGTTTTTGCCATCAGTGCCCATCTCGTCGGCCAGGCCGTCCTGGACAAGATCGACGCCCGGCACCAGAGCATCCTGCCTGGCTACGTCTGGGGCGACGGCAACCCCGACGGCGTCAACCGGCGCGCCATCGAGGAGATGAAGCAGACCGCCCGGGCGGCGCAGCGGCTGGGCGTCGACGTGGTCAACGGGTTCACCGGTTCGAGCATCTGGCACCTGCTGTACTCCTATCCGCCGATTCCCAAGGGCATGATCGAAGACGGCTTCAAGCTCCTGGCCGAGCGCTGGAATCCGATCCTCGACGTGTTCGCCGAGTGCGGCGTGAAGTTCGCCCTGGAAGTGCACCCGACCGAGATCGCCTTCGACCTGATCACGGCGGAGCGGGCGGTCGAGGCGCTCGACGGCCGCGAGGAGTTCGGCTTCAACTTCGACCCGAGCCACCTGCTCTGGCAGGGCGTCGATCCGGTCGAGTTCATCCGCCGCTTCGGCGACCGGATTTACCACGTCCACATGAAGGACGCCATCGTCAAGCTCGACGGTCGCACCGGCATCCTTTCGAGCCACCTGGACTTCGGCAACCCGCGTCGCGGTTGGGACTTCCGCTCGCTGGGCCGCGGCGGCGTGAATTTTGAGGAGATCATCCGCGCGCTGAACGACGTCGGCTACGCCGGCCCGTTGTCGGTCGAATGGGAAGACAGCGGCATGGACCGCGACCAAGGCGCGGCCGAAGCCCTGGACTTCGTCCGCGGAATCGAAATCACCCCGAGCAAGCTCGCCTTCGACGCCGCGTTCGACAAGGAAGAGCAGGCGAAGGCGTAAAGCCGTCGCTCGCGGAGGTACTCGCCATGACCTGGCAAGAGCGTATCACGATTGATCCGCAGGTGTGTCACGGGAGACCGTGCATCAAGGGCACGCGGATCATGGTCTCGATCATCCTCGGTTACCTCACCGGGGGGTGAGACGGCCGAGGAAATCCGGCGACAGTATCCGGGGCTGACGGAGGACGACATTCGCGCCGCCCTCGGATACGCGGCGTGGCTCGCCCACGAAGAGGACCAACCGCCGCTGCACACGGTGCCGACGCAATGGGAATCAAGCTCGACGAGAACATGCCGGCAGCGATGACGAAGTATCGCATTTACATCGACGAAGTGGGGAATCCCGATCTGGACAGTTCGGACGATCCGAACCACCGCTTCTTGAGCCTCACCGGCGTCATCCTTGAACTGGGCCACGTTGAGCGGGTCGTTCATCCGCAGATGGAAGTGATCAAGGCGAAGTTCTTTCGTTCGCATCCCGATGATCCGGTCATCTTCCATCGTAAGGAGATGCTGAACGCCCGTCCGCCTTTTGAGGCCCTCAAGGATGACGAACCGCGGCGGGAGTTTGACGGGCAATTGCTCGCGCTGCTGGCGGCTTGGCAATATACGGTCATCACCGTCTGCCTGGACAAGAAGAGGCACAAGGAAGCCTACGCGACCTGGCGCTACGACCCGTATCATTACTGCTTGGCGGTGCTGCTCGAGCGATTCGCATTCTTCCTTGGGCGCGAGGGTGCGCACGGCGACGTGATGGCCGAATCGCGCGGCGGCAAGGAGGACTTGCGGCTGAAGAAATCGTTCGTCAGGCTTTGGGAGCAGGGTACGCAATTCGTGGAGCCTGGGCAATTTCAGGAACGCTTCACCAGCAAGCAACTGAAGGTCAAGACGAAGGCGAACAACATTGCGGGCCTTCAGTTGTGCGATCTGCTGGCGCACTCCAGTCGCCATGAGATTCTCTGGGAGAACCGGCTCACCGAGCGACCGCCCGCCGTATTTGCCGAGAAGGTCATCGCCATCCTTCAGCAAAAGTACGACCAGCGGGGTGGGAAGGTGTGGGGAAAGAAACTACTCTGAGCGCATGAAAAAGGCCCTTTCGGGCCCGATGGCTTGCGCCATCCACCTCCGGTGAACCGGATTACCACTATTATGGGCCAATCGGGGAAACTGTCAATACCAAGAGCGGTGCATAGCAACTACCCCGAGAGTCGTGAGATGTGGTGTAGATGGAAGTGACGTTGCCTCGCCTTGAAGAGGATGGCCATGACCCGGCAAGACTGCATCACGATTGACCCTGACGTGCTGGCGGGCAAGCCGATTGTCAAGAGAACGCGGATCTCGGTCGAGTTTGTCCTCGACCTGCTCGGGGGGGCTGGACGACGGAGCAGGTGCTTCGCGAATACGACCACCTGACGCCCGAGGATAGTCAAGCCTGTCTCGCCTACGGCGGCGACCGGCGTTGAGGTACAATGAGGGGAAAGGAGCGAAGCGATGAGTTCGACCATGCATGGCGGTATTTCAGGAGGACACAACCGTGACGACGGAAGAGTTGCTGGCGCGCATTTCGGTCGATCCGGACGTGTGTTTTGGGAAGCCATGCATTAGGGGGCATCGCATCTGGGTGTCCATGATTTTGGACCTCCTGGCCAGCGGAATGGGCGTCGGCGAGATTCTCGAAAGCTATCCGGGACTGGAAGAGGCGGACATCCGCGCGTGCATTGCCTACGGCGCGGAGATGACTCTTGGCACACTTCTAACCCAAGGACCGGGGGATCAATGACCGTCGCATTGTCGCCTTTCGCTCCGCGAAAGTAGCGCTTCTTTCGCGGAGCGAAAGGCGACATTGGTCTCCGCGCCAATCCCAAGAAGGGGCCGCAAGAGAATAACCTGTGCATTTCGTAGGGCGGACTTCAGTCCGCCTGGAAAGGACGTGGCGGACGAAAGTCCGCCCTACAATGATTGGCCGAGTCGTTCGTTTACGGCTCCTAACCACGACGAAGACGACCCCATGACACTGAAGCTCCTTGCCGGCCTGCTGGTCTTGACGTTGGCCGGGCTTGCGAACGTGGCATCGTCCGCCGAGGGGCCCAATTCGCTGGGCGATGAAGAGAAGAATGCCGGATGGCGACTCTTGTTCGACGGCCGGTCGACCACCGGCTGGCGCGGGTACAAGTCCAAAACGGTGCCCGGCAGTTGGAAGGTGGAGAACGGTTCGCTGCTCGCGCGTCACGCGGCGGGCGAGTCCACGGGCGATCTTATCACCGTCGATCAATTCGACGATTTTGAACTCCGGCTGCAGTGGAAGATGACCAAAGGCGGCAACAGCGGCGTGATCTATCGCGCGACCGAGGAACACGACGAGGTCTGGCAGTCCGGGCCCGAGTATCAGATTCTGGACAACGCGGGCCACATGGACGGCCTGAACCCGTTGGCCTCGGCTGGCGCGTGCTATGCCGTGTTCGCGCCGGCGAAGGACGCGACGCGGCCCCTTGGCCAATGGAACGAGACGCGAATTCTATGCCAGGGCAAGCACGTCGAGCACTGGCTCAACGGGGAGAAACTGCTCGAGTACGACATCGGCAGCGATCGCTGGAAGGCTCACGTGAAGACGAGCAGGTACTACCTCACCGCCTACGGACAAGGCAACTGGGGTCAGGCCACGAGAGGTCACATCGGCCTCCAGGATTACGGCGGAGCCATCGAGTATCGCAACATCAAGATCCGTCCGATGTCGGCAACACGCGAATGATATCGCCTAGAGCCCCAGAAGCTGCCGCAGAGGCCCCACGATTTGCGAGAGAAGCTTCTCGGCGATCTTCGGGCCGTTTTCAACGAAGATCACGAGCACGCCCATGAGCGAGCCGCCGGCGATGACGCCGGAGGCCACCGGAAACGTGAGTTCCTCGGCCTTCTTGGGCGAGGCCTTCTGGCAGCTCCAGCCGATCAGGGCGCCCAGGAAGAACAACATGCCGTAGTACCAGTGGAAGGTCCAAGCCAGGCCGAAGCCGGCGGCCGACGGGATCCACGGTTCGTACTTCTTGGGCAGGACCTTCGACAGGATCGGAAGAATGATCCCCACCAGCCCGCCGATCACCATCGAGTAGACCTTGATGGGATCGAGCGATTCGATGCCTTCGCCGAGGGCCAGGGCCACGGCCCTCCAGGCTTGGGCGGACGGGGCGGGGAATTGGTCGGTGCCCAGCGCCGCGGCGTTGGGCACGAGAACCTGAAACGAGAGAACCGTGACGATCGTGCCCACAAAAATGCCGGAGAACTGAGCCAGGAACTGCTTGCGGGGATTCGCCCCGAGGAGGTAGCCGCTTTTCAGGTCGGTCAAGAGGTCGGCCGAGGCGATTGCAGCGCCGGCGGTGATGTTGGCGCTCATGAGGTTGACGTTCACGTTGCCGGGGTTGAGCCCGCCGAAGATCAACTGCGTAACCTTGCCCATCGCGCTGATGGGAGTCATGTCGGTCTCGCCGGTCACGCGGCTGGCCACCAATGCCAGGAAGAAGGAGAGGACCACGGCCAAGGCGCTTTGCCAGGGGGGCATGTCGAACGAGATCCAGGCCAGCCAGACCAGGGCGACGAGCGAGATGCCCTGCCCGATAAGGAACCAGGAGCCCGGTGTCTCGATGGCCTCCATTTCGCCGCGGGTCCGGCCGCGGGGCGAGAACATGCTACCCAGGTCGCCAAAGGCCCGCACCATGCTCCGCCACTGGAAGGCGAAGGAGAGCAGGCCCGAGGTGACCATGCAGGCCACGCCGCCCCAGAGGGTCCACTGGACGAGGTCGCTGTACTTCGCGCTGGTGACGATTCCCTTGTGCTGAAGGATCGGGAGGAACACGCCCCAGCAGAGCGTCCCGCCCACGAACATGCTCGCCGAGACCCGAAGGCCCGTCAGCGCGCCGGCGGCCAGGAAGATCGGGTCCCAGGCGAACATCACGGTCCGATCCGTCCACGTTTTCCCCGGGAACCATTCGTTGAGCTTCGCAATCAGCGCCTCGAGCGAGAAGGGCTCCGATCGTTCACCGAAGAGCTTCAGGCCCTCGGTCCAGAACTTGTTGACCGCGGCAATCGCGCCGGCAATGCCCAGGGCCATGGCCGCCCGCTTACCCTTCCCGCCGTGGGCGTGAAGGGCGCGGAGCGTCTCGGCGGCGGCGATGCCGCTGGGAAAGCGGAGCTGCTCGACGTTGATCATCTGCCGTTTCATGGGCACGGCCATCGTCACGCCGAGCACGGCCAGGAAGAACACCCAGGCCAGCATGAGGTGAACCGGCAGGGACTGGTTGTTGATCATGATGTAGGCGGCGAAGGCCGAGATGAGCGTGCTGCCGGTCGAGTAGCCCGCCGCGCTGGCGGCCGACTGCATGCAGTTGTTCTCGAGGATCGTCATCTTGGTCCGGGCGAGGCCGAGTCCGTACAGGCCGGTCCAGATCGTGTAGGAGAGAATGCAGGCGGTGATGGCGACGCCGAAGCCCCATCCGGCCTTCAGCCCGATGTAGAGATTGGTCAGCGACAGGACGCCGCCCAAGAGCGACCCCATCAGCACCGCTCGCCAGGTCAACTGCGCCATCGAGTCGCCACGGCCGCGGTAGACCTTCTCGAACCACTGGCGTTCGATTTCGTCGGGCGTGCCCTGGAACCCGGCCACGGGCAGCTCGAAATCCTCGCCGGCCGCCGGCTCCGACCCGCCCGACTGACCTTCCGTATCGCCCGCGATGTCTTCGTCCCGCATGAATCGACCTCTCCGCGGCTGGCCGGTGTCCGGAATCCCAAACCGTCATTTTCCCCCCAGCCGGCCGCCCTGTCCAGCCTGTCCGACGAGCCTGTCCGACGAAAGAGACCGAGACAACGTCCGCCGCGAGAATCACGTTCGATCGGCGGCCGAGGCCCACCGGGAGCATGGCATCGACTCAACGCACCTGCTCAGGGGAAACGGCCAGTGTCCCATAAGGCTGAAAGTCGCTGACGTTGAAGGTAAGCAGATTGGGTACGCCGTGGATGTTGAGCATCGCCACCAGCCGAGCGTCGTGGACTTGCTTGCCGGTAATCCCGTGCCGGCTGACAAGGCGAAGCCACTCGGGGAATACCCCCGGCGTTTCCGGCAAGATCGCGAATTGCCGGAGCAGTTCCGCCACCTTCGCTTCAGCATCTCTGGCGGGCCACCCGTAACCATTGACCTCGACGGGCCGGGTTGCCACCGACCAGAACTCGACCAGCACCTGCGGAACGAGGAATAGCTCGTTGCCGCCGGCCAACAGCCGCGTGATGGCGGCGACGGCCAACGCATGCTGAGAGGACGGGGATGCCACCGCCCGCAGAAGCACGTTGGTGTCCACCACGTATCGGGCCATCAGTCGTAAAGCTCTTCCCGGCGCAAGGACTCGGCGGGCAGGTCCGGGGCCTCCGGCAGCGCGGCGCTGGCCCACTCGGCGAAGGCATCCGCCCGTTGGCTTGGGGTCGCCTGGCGCCAGAACGGACGCTCGCCGCCGGCTGGGCGAAGCACGGCAACGTCGCCCAGCACGTCGAGTTCAAACCGGGCATGCGGACCCGCGCCGGCCAGCCATTCGCCCGGCACACGCAGCACGCCGTCGTCGCCAACTTCCAGTATGGGCATGATCGCAGACCCCGGTGACCGGTAGCCGTAGAAGCCTTTCCGTATATCTACCTTACGCACTTGGCAGCGGGCCGTCAAGCTCCCCTAAATAGCCGAGACAAAGTGCTGCGTCGTTGGCACTCCGGGGAATTCCGCCATTTCTGGTGGGACTCGCTGCGCTCGGCCCACCCCACGACTTGACCCTACTCAAGCCGCTCGATTGCCTCGGCCACCGCGGCACGGCGGGCGTGGATCGGGGCGGGGTCGGTCGTGAACGTCGTCATGTCCTTGGTGATTGACTCGGGCACTTTGAGCAGGGCTTCGATCCGGCTGACCTCTTCGGCGGGCAGCTTGTCGCGGCGCTGGGCGAGCCGTTCGCGTAGCAGGTACAGGTACTCGTAGTCTTCGACGCCTGCGCGGAGCATCTCCCAGCGGATGCTCGATACCGGCCCTTCGAGCACCGGCTCGGACGACGTCCCCGGCGTGGCGGCGGCAAGCGGCGGGTAGATGAACCGCCCATCGCCGTTGCCCCAGTAACGCTTCGCCCCCCTGGGTGTCGAGTAGCCGCTGACGTAGCCCATCGGGTCCTCGTAGGGGTTCTGCGGCTTGTCGGGGAAGGCCGCCGAGGAGGTCCAGTAGTTCGTCTCCCAGACCAGCGTGCCGACGATGCCGCGATGCCACGTCTGCCAGTGCCACGCGCGAAGCTCCGTGGCCGGGTGGTCGATGAACAGCGTGCAGAACGGGGCCTTGGGACCGCAACAGACGTACCACCAGAACCGCTCGCCGTGCGCCCGGCGACGCTCCGTCGCCGCCGCGTCGAAGTTCGGCGTGACCGGGCACCAGATGTCCACGGCGTCGAGGTCGTCGTTGGGCTGCTCGGTCAGCATCCGGCTCAAGCCCGGGGCGTACTTCTTCAGCCGCAGCATCCCGTTCGTGACGAAGGCGTAATCCTTGGGGTCGGGCTCGTCGAACCAATAAACGTAGGCCATGCCGAGCCAGCCCTTCGCCTTCAGGTGCTCCTCCAACTGCTTGACGTAGCTGGAGAACATCGCCTGGTACTGGGGCGTCGCTTCGCCGAGACCGTTGATGTCGGGCTCCGAGCGCGAATGGAACGTCCCGCCGCCCATCCCGTGGATCGGCACGCTGTACCCGGTGAAGTGATACTTCTCGATCGCCCGGGCCATCGCCGCGTCGAACGCCGTGAAATCCAGCTCCGCCCGAGGCGGCGTCGCGTCGGGCAGGAACTTCACGCCGATCGGGTCCATCGGCACGGGGTCATACGGGCTGATCCGGTGCTCGGCGAAGCTCTGGAAATACAGGTCCAGAAGCCGGCGTTTGTCCGCTTCGCTCTTGATGCCGTGATACTGAAACGCCAAGCCGGGGCTGAACCCGAACGCGGTGGACAGGTGATTTCGCTCGGGCAGCGCGAAGTTCCAGACGTGCAGCCGCAGGGGCACGGTGGCCGAGAAGCCCTCCGCCGCCAGCGACACCTGGCCGGTGTAATCGCCCGGCTTGGCGTCGCGGGGCACATGCACCAGCACCCAGAGCGGCTGGTTGTCGCCGCCGGCCACGTCGATCGGCCCGGCCAGCGGCGGCAGGGCGTCGGGCCAGCGGTCGCTGACGCCCGTCGCGTCGGTCGGGTGCTCGACAAAATGGTAGTAGACGCGAAGGATCTTGACGTTCTCGGCGGGAATGGTCGCTCCGTCGGGCCCGGCCAACGCCGCTGCCGTGGCGGTCAGGCCCTTAAGTGGATAGCCCGGGCGGACGACGATCTGCACTGCCTCGTGGTCATCTCGCGCGGCGGAGAGCGTCGCGGCCGCCACGGCCTTCTCCGGCGCCCGGCGCCGCGGCGCGATCTTCCACGTGGCCGGGCACCACCACACCGCCATATCGCCCTCGATACCTTCGATCCGCTCGCCGTAGTCGTCGCGGTAGTATTCGGGCACGGTGAAGCTCACGGTCGTCTCGATCGGCGGCTGATCCGACACCGCCAGCTTCAGACGCACGGCGTTCTCGCCCGGCTTCGCGTCGGGCAAATCAACGCAGTAGGCACACACGTTGCCCGGACGCAATTCGACGTTGCCGCGGCGGCACGAGGCCCCGGCGCCCGACGGTTCGAGCGATACGGTGATGGTTGCCGTGGTCGGGTTCTTCACGTTTACGGTCAGCTCGGTCCCGCCCGAGGTCTGACGCTCCGCGAGCCTTATGGATTCCAGGAACGAGCGGGATTCGTCCCGGTCCAGTTCGGCGAAGAGCGTCCGGCCGGTCAGGTCGACCAGCTTGATCATGTCGTCCGGCGAGTTGGTCAGCTTCGCGTCGAATTCGAGCCGGTCCACCTGGAACGACGCGCCCTTGCCGGACGCCCGGAGCCGCACCAAGAGCGTGTCGGCCGGCAGGAGCTCGGCGGACAGCGCCGCCTCGGCGGCGCCGACGCTCTTCTGCGTCGCGAGCGGGCGCCACTTATCGCCGTCGCGGCTGACCTCCAGCGTACACTCGCCGCCGGTGTAGTAGTTGACGTTGAATCGGACCGTGCCCGAGGTGATCGCGTGGCCCGGCAGACCGAACTGATACGTCACCTGGTTGCCGCCGCCGAAGCACCAGCGGTTGCTGTTGAAATAGGCCGTCGTGCTCGCCAGCGTCCGGTGGAAGTTGCCCGACGGACCGCCGAGGCTCCCGTCGAACACGTACCGGTCGCCGCGAATCGACTCGCCCTCGCCCAGGGTCAAATTGCCGACCTGCAAATAGACGGGCAGGACGGCGGTGAGCCGCGCGGCGTCGAACTGGAGCGTCCCGTCGGCGCACCAGTGGCCGACGCGGAAGCATCCCGATGTTACCCCGTCGGGCACGCGAAACACCTGGCCGAGCCAACGCCAGTCGGCCCCGAGTTCGTCGTAGTCGCAGTTGGCGAACTCCGGGCCCGAGATGGCCGAGCCGGTCCCCTTGTCGCGACGCGCCCGCACCTGGAAACGGTACAGTCCGCCGGGCGTGAACTGGTACGGCTCGGACTGCCATCGCGCGGTGTCCTTGCCGTCGCCGGTCACGGCGAGCATCTGCCGATCGACCCAGTTCCCGCGGCCCTCGACGAGCTTCCAGCCCGCCGGAGCGTCGGTGCCCTGGTCGAAATTCGCGTTGGGGATCGCCGCCGGAGCCGTCAGACCGCGCAGCAAGAGAGCCATCGCCGTCAAGAAGAAAAGCACGCGGAGGGATTTCATGGCGGGACCTCGTAGTTTCTTGGCAGGAGGGAGGGGCAGGAAGGACGCACACACGGGCGCATTCTAGGCCACCCGCGGCGGCGCGGTCAAGCTATGAAACGCCCGCCGACTGCGTCGGCGGGGTTGGCTACGGCCGTCGGCGGCGCGGGCTGTTGGAGACCAGGGATTCGCGGCCCGGGAACCACGAGCAAGGATTCCCCCCCAACCACGAGCGGAAGCTGCGGTTGGTGGTTCCCTACTTGTGGATCGCCGTCGCTGCGGTAGAATGGGCGACGACAAGCTGGCGCCCATTCCCCTCCGGCCATTCCCACTCGATTCACGGAAGGCACTTCTCTATGCCGATTTCATGGAACGAGATCCGAAGCCGCGCAATTTCATTCTCGAAAGAGTGGGCCGGCGAAAGCCGCGAGCACGCGGAAGCCCAGACCTTCTGGAACGAGTTCTTCAAGGTCTTCGGGCTCACCCGCCGGCACGTT
>JAPLNP010000565.1 GCA_026401055.1 Planctomycetia bacterium | reverse complement strand
CGCGCGCCGATGCCGTTGCACGTCAGGAGCAATACGACAGTGGCTCCCACCTGCCACGGACGGATTCGCGACAGTACGGCCGCCAGCGATGTCAGCAGGAAGAGATGCACACCGTAGAGATGTTGTGCCAGGAAGATTCTCGTGTCGAACAAGGTGATCAGCGTACACATGAGCAAAGGAACGGCGACAGCGGTCAGCAGATACGCCTCTCCCTCTCCGGCCCGCCAGAGCAAGGCAACCAGGACCAAACCAAATAGCCCGGTGGTTAGCAGCGCCGTGGTCTCTCCATGCTCGCAAGGAACGAGGTCGCTCACTTGGTCGATTGCGTTCGGGATGGCCCATCGATCGAGCGGCTTGAGCCAGTAGTCGGCCTGGACCTGCGCACGCTGGTCCAAGAGCGTGGGGACCCACGGAAGAAAGCCAGCCAAGACAATCGCCGTCGATAGAGCCACGCCCGTCGCACTCATCGCGGCTCCGCTCGTGCAAGTGGTGTGTGACTCGTTCCTCCGCTCGCGGCGCGCCCGCCAGATCCCGGCGAGCCAATAGCCCCAGAGATACACGAACTGTGCGGCGACCGTGAAAAGCCCGTAGTAGTGGGTATAGGCCAGCGCAAGGCTTGTCAGCGCGAATAGAACCCAACGCCGATCCGAGTCGGGCTGATGGATTGCCCGGAAGAGCAGCCAACTTGAAAAGGCAACCAGACACGTCGCCAGCGTGTACATGCGGACCTCTTGCGACCAGCGGATCAAGAACGGGCTGGCGGCGACCAGGGCCGCCGTCATGAGCCCGATGAGCCGTCCGCGACCACCGCGTGTTGACGGCCCGGCACGCCGCCGGTCGGAACCGCCCGAACGAACCTCCGCTTCATTTGGGCGGAAGGCCTCGACCGAGAAGAGATACATTCCCCACACGGTGAGAACGCCCAACAGAACACTCAGGCCCCGCATGGCGAGGACACTCTCGCCGAACAGGATGATCCATGTCTTCAGAAGCACGAAATAGAGCGGAGGATGGTTGTCCATCCCCACTCGCCGAATGGCTTCGATCCAGGAGAACTGGGAAACTCCCCAACAGAACGACTCGTCGAACCAAAGGCTCCGTCCGGTGAGTTGGAAGCAGCGAACGGCTAGGCCGGTTACCAGGATGGACGCGAGGACTAAGTAAGCACGCATCCTCTGCGGTGAGCCCACAGGATCCTCGCTCATCGCCGTATCCGGCCGAGCCTCGTGGTCCGTTTCGCCGGCTTTCATCGTTGGACCTTGTCCGAGGCACGCGCCTCAGTGAGAAGTGCTTCCGGCATCAAAGACCTCGCCTCCAGCAATAGTCGCCATGGCGCGGTAAACCTCCAAGTCGACCTCATTGGCAACGAACGAGACGGAACCATCGGCCAGCGCGATGTGGAGTCCCGTGGGGTGGCGGCTGTGCAATCCCGCGACGTTGTCGTGGTCTTCCGGCGAGTACTGCGCGCCCCGGGCCCGCGCCACGTTGGGTGGAATGGCGCACGTAGCATAGCTGCTATTGGCATATGGCCACGCCGCCCGGGCGTTCACTTCGGGAAGAGTCTCGCCGATCACGAAGGTGTGGCTGGTCCCGTCTTTTACGTCGCTGAGCCGCCGAGGGCGCCGATAGTCGGAGCGGAACATCATCCCATCGCCGTTCTCAAACCCGTCGGCCGAGCCATTTGTGCCCGGATTGGGCCAATCCGTGCCGGTGCTTGTCATGTTTCGTGACTGATCGGCGCCCCAGTTCGCGCCGGTGATGGCGTGGTAGTTCGTGTACCCCAAGGGCAGGTCCGCGCGGAACGCGGGAACATTCCTGCTGGGCCCGCGATGACTGTACGGATCGGTCGGGCACAGGAAAAGACCAACCACCTCGCCGACAACGCCGCTCTGCCGATGAGTCACACGGGGTACGTCGCCACGGTCGTGCAGCGTCTGCTGTTCAGCGTACGGCAGAATGTCGGCCATCCAGCCCCAGGAAGGCACGTCGGGGCCTCCCCGCTCCGGCCCGCACATCCCAAAACGGCCGATCGGACAGCAGTTCCGCGCCTCGTGATGGGCCAGCACCGACAAGGCCAACTGCTTCAAATTGCTCTTGCATGTGGTCGCCCTGGCCGCCTCCCGGGCTGCCTGAACCGCCGGGATCAACATCGCGATCAGGATCCCGATGATGGCGATCACCACCAAGAGTTCCACCAATGTAAAACCGACTCGACCCGCCCGGTTCTTCTTCATGGCGTCGCTCCTTCCTCATGTGCGGAAGACACGTCACCCCGGCTCTCATCCTTCGTTTCGACACAGACAACGCGGAGCCCAACGTAACGGTTCGAGACCGTCGGCTGGGCCGTGTGCATGTTAATCATGCAAGGGTTGCCGCAGAAGACCCAGTCGGCTCCTCGAAATACCCGGAGACCCCCCGTCGCGGGTCCCTGGGGATTTTCGCGCGGCGACCTCGCGTAGTAGTCCCGGGAGTAGCGGTCCGAGCACCATTCCCAAACGTTCCCACGCATGTCATATAGCCCGAAGCGGTTAGGGCGATAGGAGCCGACCTCGACGATCGGTAACGGGTCGGTCCTCGGATGCCCCTCCGAGCCGCCGCCATTCTCGCCCGAGTCATCATCCGGTGCCCGGTCTCGCTGGTAGCGATAGGGCACCGACAAGCCGCCGCGACAGGCATACTCCCATTCTGCCTCGGTTGGCAGGCGATAGTACCGCCCGGCCTGCCGCTCTTCTTCGCGATCCGACAGCTTCAAGCAGAAGTCTGCCGCGTCGTTCCAACTCACGCTCTCAACGGGAAGCCGCGTCGTGTCATCCGTCTTGAGCCTCCACCCGCCCCAGCCGCCTTTGTGCAGATAGCTCGGATTGGCCCCCGACACCTTCTCATACTGCTCCTGGGTCACCTCATGGACACCGAGCCAGTAGGCCCGCGTGATGTCGACCACGTGGGCGGGAACTTGCTCGATAGCGCGGGCGCCTTCGTCGGGCAGCCCCATGACGAAGCGGCCCGGCGGTATCTCGACGAACTGCATCCCGATCGAGTTGGTCAGGTGCTTTTCTGATGGCGCCGGGGCATCCTTCGGCAAGACCCCCAGCGACTCCGCCGTAGACGCCGGCACTTCCGTCGTTGTGTACGCCGCGCCCCCTCTTGACGACGAGCCGAAGTCTGCGGGGGCAACGTCGACCCGCGTATCGCGGGAATGGATGACATGCCATATATCGGGATCCACGCCATCGCTGACGAACCGAGCTGCGCCGTCGAGCATCAGCACATTCACCCCGCCCGCGTGCTGACTTCTCGACGTCGCCTGGATCGGAGTATAGGCGTCGCACAGGCAACTCATGCCCTCTTGGGCAATCCGCTCGCGGCCGAGTTCCTCGTGGAGCCGTGGACACCCCAACGTGTCATCCGAACGCCACCACGTCGCGTTCGGCCCCTGTGCGTCCCCGTAAAGACCATGGGCGTAGGTTATACTCGCCCCGATAAGCCCCAATGCCCACACCCCGCGGCAGTCATACGGCCTGATACCGGCGCGGACCTCGTCCACCGCCACGATGTTGGAAAAACCGCAGGGGAATTCGTTCGGCGCACACGCCGCGTTGAACCCCGCCACGCCGCTGCCGAGCCACCGCATTGCGGCCCCCACCTGCCGCTTGACGATCCCGGACGCCACGGGGGCGGAGGTATTGCCCGGCCACGTGTAAATTGCGCTCGACCCGCCGTTGATCGCATAGTTGCCCCGCGCAAACGTCGCCGTCAGGCCCGATTCTGTCTCCAGTACGTATGCGTTCTCCGGGCTGTTGTACCCATCGCTCGGGCATTTCATCCCGGGCAGTTCCCAGCTTCGGCCGGCGGCGTTCGCTTCGTCCCAGATCGCCCGCCCGGCATTGAACGACTCCGCCGCCTCGCCGTCCTCCAGGTACGGCAACAGCATGACGGCCCAGTTAAGGTGCGTCACGGTTGCGGTCTCCTTGAGATCGGACCGGCCGCGCTTCAGGCTCACTTGCGCCTCGCGATCCGGCTGGATGGCCGCCGGGGGGAAATACTGGTAGGCGTCCCGATAGGCGTGCAATGCCACGCCCAACTGGCTCAGATTTGCCTCACACTGTGCGCTGCGCGACTGTTCTCGCCCACGTAGCAGCGCCGGGACCAGCATGGCCCCCAGCACGCCGACGAGAACGATCAGCACCACCAGTTCGGTCCAACCCAGCTTCCCGCTACGTACCATCGGTCGCACCCTTCCCGCCCGCCGGGCCCTCAGCCGCCTCGGCAGCTTCCCCGCCCGGGCAGCCCGCGTCATCATCACAACTCGACCGACGGCCGCCCGCCTCGGCACCGCGCAGCGAAGCCGCCAACCGCAGTACCAGTCCGCCGCCCAGGGCAAACCCGACGAGTCCGCTACGGACCACCAATTGGTCCGTCGACACCGCCGGCCCGTTGACCCAATACAAAAGCGGCGTCAGCCCGACCATCGTCCAGCAGCCCAACTCGACCCAGCCAAAGACCTCCCGCGCCGCAAGCGGCCGCTCGACGTCCGACACGTCGCCAGTGGTGGCCGATTCTTCCATCGAGCCAGCATCCGTCGCGACTGACGCGGTTGTCTCCATGGCTATCACTCCCACTCCGTCATGCTCATCGGGATCCACTGGTTCCTCCAACGACTCTGACCTCATTGCGGATCACGTCTCGCGTCCCAGAGCCGACCCGCCGCGGCTTTCCACTTCCCCATCCACCTTGTCGCCCGTCTCCGCATTCTCCTCTGTCAGTTCCGGCAGCCCCAACTCCCGCCGCATGCGATTGGCATCGTCCAGCGTGATGTGATAGATGTAGATGGAATACCCCGCCGACCCCACGGGCTCGAAATCGACGAACCAGCGATACGGATCGAACACCAACATGATCAACTCCCCTATTCTTGCGTCATCCTCGACGATTCCTTTGCCTCACCACTTGGCAGCTTCCAGAGAAAATGCCTTCGTCTCAAGTTAACGTCACACAGTAGCGACACAGCGACGAATCGGCCATCGGGAGAGAATGCGTCGACTGAAACAATTCGGGTGTCGCGTATCTCAACCCCCTCCCCTGGAACCTCGTGCTCGGCAATCGTTCTGCCATCTGCGAGATTCCAGAGCTTCACCGACCACGGCCGCTCATTGCTGGGAGTCGCCAGCGCCCTGCCGTCTGGGGAGAATGCTATTCGGCCGGAAGCACTGTCCGGCAGAATTCCGAGCGGCAATGACCTCCCGACAGAGAGGTCCCAAATATGAAGAGTACTGGGAGCTTGTCGAAGTGCCGCGGGTCGAGACAACGTCGCAACAAGTCTCCCGTCAGATGAGAACGTACACCACCACGCGTCATCGAGTGTTTCCGGCTTGCGGACCAGTTCGTATTTGAGGGTATCCCATCGATATATCTCAGTGAGATGCCAGGGCCCCTTTTTTCCTCGATGATGTCCTGTTCTCCAGACGCCCAGCAACAGGTACCTGCCCTCTGAGGAGTAACACAGTTGCCTGACTTGGCCACAAACCTTGAGTTGCAGTTTCTTGATCTGTTCGTGTTGGGTCCAATCCCACAGCACGACTACGATGTTCTCGTCCTCGAAATAGGCCGCCGCGAGTATTGGCGATTTCGTGGAGAAGGCGATCTTGAGCACTCGGTCTTCGACGTTCATGGGGCGCGAGTCGCCGTCCGTCCGGTCTGGACGAGGCAGCTTGTGGAGAAGCTCCGGCGGCGCCCGTGCGTCCAGATCCTTGGGCAATCGCCACACATACACTGTGCCAGCCGTGTCCCCCGAGGCGACTAATCCGCCATCCGGCGCAACATCAAAAGCGAAAACGTCGTTCTCGTGTCCGACAATGGGGGGCGACTCGCGGAGTGTGTCCACATCCCAAATCCTTATCGATTCCCTATCCGATGCCAGCAAAGCCCGACTGTCGGGCGCAAACCGGACATCGTACACGAGCGATGCCCGCGTAGCGGTGTCCGGAGTTAGACGGTAAAGTCGCGTTTCAGCAGCAACAGCATGGCAGAGCAAGTGGATGCTCAGCGCAGTGGGAGGACCCAGAATGGCGATTAGTTTCTTCATGTTGCCATCTCGATTAGCAGTGCGGTCGAGTGACGCCGATTCTGCACTCCACTGTCGAGGAGCATGGCGGCAACGCGTAAGCAGTTGCCGCCATGCACCAACAGTGATGTGGCCTCCATGCTGGATCGGCCGCCCTATTCCGGAAGCGCGCATTGTGTTCTGGGGACAGCCGACACACCGGCAGGACAAGCGTCAGCCGGGTTACCTACAAGGGTCGTGCTCACTGAGATAATACCACACTCGGAGAGCCCACAGTCGCAAGGGCTTTTCTTGTTAACCTGTTCTGGCACCATCTTGTGGGGCCCGCCAGGCTTCGCCCCTCCAGTGTGTTTCGCCAAAATCGCTTGGGTCTTGTCCCACCCTAACCGGTCGTGTGCGTAGCATGTGACAATGTCCTTCTGTCCCTGGCGAGTCAACTCGTAACACTGCGTGTTGCAAACAATGCCACAATACGTCGTCGCCGCGGCAAATTGACTCACGGACCAGGCGAAGAACACGGCGGCTCCAAGAAGGAACAGCACGCACTTGCGACGGAATACTACACTAATAGGTTTCATCTCACAACCTTTCATGGAACAACGTTCTTGTGTACTAGAATTCGAAGCTGCCTGAATCACTCTGACGTATCCATTGGAACGGGGTACTTCCGTGTCGTATTCCCCGTGTACGTCGGCAAACCGGACGAGGCGGTTTGACGCGTTTCTCAGGTTCCCCAAAAGAGGATGGGGACAACGGCGGCGCACGCGGCCGATGTGCTGTAGCCTTCCAGGAAGCCATACACACTCCCATCCTGCTGCATCGCACGGCCTCGCTTGATCTTCGTTGCGGTCGCCAGCGAAAAAGGACAACACTGTCTGAGGCGTGCGCGTCTGAAAGAACGGATTGTCTGGCGGCGACCCCATCGCGCGAGCAGTCTGATGCGATTGGCTGCCTTCCAAGAGACGATGCTGTCTTTGAGAGACGGGAATCCGAGATGTTGCAGGGGCACGCTGGAAGCGGAGATACGGCTGAACCAGCCCGCAACATGCTCCGATCGTCTTTCCACGCTGCGACAAGCCGCGTGACGCCCGGATTGCGCGGTTCCTTGAACCGCGCGGCGTAGGCGCCTGAGTCCAAGCCGACCACCGCAGGACGGCCGCAAGCTCCCACGCCGCTTCCACTCCGCGATAGCAGATGTGATCTCATAATCATGTCGCGCTACGGCGCTTCTTGCGGATCCATAAAGCTGCGGTGAGAACGACAAGTACGAGCGCCGCGATCATGAGCGCTGTCCGCCAGTTCCCTCGCGAGTTCTCAGACGTCGATTGTGCCTCACCAAATCGGTATTGTTCGCCCGTCTGCATGTCTTCAACGAGCATTCCTGGCTCCGGTTTGATCTGAAAGTCCTCCAAGCGTACTGGCAGGTCCGGCAAAACCTCTACCAGTTCAAGCTTCAAAGCGTTTATCGGAACGTCAGGGGCACCACCCCAGAACAAGTTGAAGTGCATTTCGCGAGGTAACCAGCGGCCTTTGACCAGTCCATACTTCAGTTCCATCGATTCAACAGCGGCGCCAACTCGCATCGTTGCCCAGCGAACGACCGCGCTGTCGCGGTCGGGATCGACCCAGAACTCCTGATATGACTTCGGATCATCGGGTGTCGCAGCCGTGCGAAGAATCACACAACGCCTGCCGTCGTGCTCACTTTCGCCGACAATCGCGAAATCCGCACTATCAACAGG
This sequence comes from Planctomycetia bacterium, assembly GCA_026401055.1. Taxonomy (GTDB): domain Bacteria; phylum Planctomycetota; class Planctomycetia; order Pirellulales; family Thermoguttaceae; genus JAPLNP01. The sequence continues at coordinate 12,605 of JAPLNP010000565.1, read as the reverse complement.
CCACTGGAATAGAGGCCCCTTGTGACGATCCCCTGGGAGGGGGAAGTATCCGTGCGCAAAGAATATACCCTTGTCCTCCGATCGCACAACCGTATAGAGATTGTCTGTTATCTCCGCCTGCGCGACGCTTGGGACATAGGTTTCGCTCGCATTCTCCGATCGTGGCTCCCAACGCCGTCTCACTTGACCATCAAAAGCTTCGATCGTGACGTCGGGGATGAACTGCCGCTTCGAAACATAGAAAACCTGACGCTTCCATTTTCGATGCATGTGACCGTTTTTGAAGTCGATTAGCCAGTCGAATTCAACGGGATACGTGTAGTCTTCCGCGGGGGCATTCACACCCTCCGGCGTATCCTCCGGCAGGTCTCTATTGAATGCACCTTTCGGAACCGTAATGGTGCCTTTGCCGACGTATCTAATCGTATCAACCATCGCTCTCCGCGTTTTCCAATCTGCCATAATCTGATCAATGCCTGCCTCGGCGGATTGAGGATTCGGTAATACCAGGACAGCATAGCCCAACAGGCCCAGGAGACATGAACGCGCGAACATCGTACTAGTCCTCCTCTCTCTCTGACGCAATCACATACGCCTTTAGCGGCACTGAAAGGGTGATATTCTCGCCCTTCTCTTGTTCAATCGTAAAAGTGACGGTGCATGAACACGCTCCTAACCTATCGAGGCGGCCTTGAACGACGTACTTACTCTGCCCCAACTCCCCGTCGGAGGCCTCGGGAACAGACTTGACCTCAAGCCTGGGAAGCACGTCGGCCTCACACGCTACGTTGGCGTCGACGACGCGAAAATGCTCACCAAGGCGCGATTGCAGGAAGAAGGGCTGAACGAGGTCCGTCCCTAGGGGTACGGCACCAAGTTGCAGCGTTTCAGGAAACACCCCTATATCGTTGACAACTTCGCCTTTCACCTCCACTGGTACACGGCCAACAGTCTCTCCCGACATTAGGACTGCGGAAAGATGAATAGGGAATTCAAAGCGACCAACCGGAAGAACATCCCTTGGGAGAATACTCAATTCAAAGCGACTCGCGTCGTCTGAACTCTTCTCCACGCGGGCCGTGGCCCACTGCTGATCACACATTGCCCTTACGTCTCGGCAGGGATAGAGAGAGACGACTGAAACTCTAATCGGTTGAACAGGAGCGCCCTTGACCAGCTGTCGACTGCCACCCAGACTAATGACCTGGGGTGAGACAGCAAACGGCCGCTGGACCATGGCCGCAAACTGCCAAGAGACTACTGGCGAAGGCCTTAACCCTTCTTCAATCACTGGCGTAACCGTTGCGCTGAACTCCGTTTGTCCATCAGACGAGTATCTGGCAAGGTTCATAGCAAGTGTCACGTCAGCGGATCCGTTTGCCGGGACAGTCACCGACCCCGGCTTGGTTGAGACGCAATTGCACGAAGTCTGGAAGCGCAGAATGTGTACCGCTTCACTGGTTTCGTTCTTGATCTGAAAGGTCCATTGATAGTCGTCCTGCTCCCATAGAGTTCCCAAACTAAGCTGAGTTGGATCTACTGTCAGAACCGATGCGTCAACAGCCATTCGTCTGGAAGTAGTCCATAGGCCGGCACCAAGCAGGAGAAGGATGACCCCCACACTTACCGTTAGTGGACCAGAAAACATCGATGGCTTGCGGCTGTTCATATGGTCTCCCCTATCGATCGTCGAGACATGAGAAAGGATGATTGTGAATTGGCGAGTGATCGGTCAGCAGATGTGTCCTTTGGCATGCATGTGCTACCGACCTTGCCTGACGCGCATTGCACCTTAATCTGAGGCGAGACACAACGAAATGGGCCGTTGCAGAACCGCTGAGGGGACCTCACCGTAACAACCGAAGGTGGCATGTCACGCTCACCGATAGACAAGTGTCCTCGCATGCGACTTGCTCCTAAGAGATCGTCAATTGGGCGAGATATGGTAGATGTGGATCGAGTACCCGGCCGTTGCTTCTGGCTCCCGCTGCAGCAGTTGCGTCAGGAGGCCGCTGTCCAAGTCGGTTAGTGTCCCATGATCATCATAGACACAGTGTGGAAAGCCGTGCAATAGATTAACGCTAACTGCATACCACCCGGGTCGTAGCTGCAGAGCCACGTCGCGAACATGTTGCTCGTCGCCAGTGACACATCTCTCGGACGGCAACTCGTAGTCAAGTCCAACGTGTCTCGGATCGAAGTTTCCATAGTATGCCATGTAGAACGGTCGGCAGTCTGGATGCTCACGACGCCAATCCATTAGCATGGTGAGATCCTGGCCCCAATCGATGCTGCTATTGATCAAGTGGCCGTGCCCGGATCTGGGGCCACCTGCCAATTCATTGAAGTAGGAGAGGCTGTGAGGGTACACCCACATACTGCTGGCCAATGACCACGCAAGTGCCACCGGCACCACAAACCGAATCTGGGAGGATGACCGATGCAGAGACCTTCCCAGTTGGCTAATGTAAATGAACGCAAATGGAAAACAAGGCAATATGTATCGCATGTGGTGGGTAAACTCGCACTTGTAACTCACAACTGCAAAGATGACAAATGCCGGGGCGAGGAGAGCCAATTGGTCTTGCCACAAAGCCCCATCACTCCGCTTTCGAATCACCACACCCAAGACGAGCACACCTAGCAAGGCTGTCCCGAGGGGGGTCTTTACCGCCACTGCATACAGGTAATAGTACCACCAACCATTCTGCTGAAATCTACCGCGGAGGTATGACGGCCCCACGGGATCCTCGAAGTCGCGTTGCTGAACGTCAATACCAAGGAGATAGTCCCGAGGAAGCGGTATTGGGACTGCGCCGAGCGAGGCGTCTGCGAAACGGTTCCGACGCACACCGTTGGTCGACGTATCAAGGCCACCACTCGGCTCTCCACCACTTATTGTCAACGCACGGCTGACAAACTGGAAGTCTCGAAGCCTCTGAAAGCAACCTTCAAAACCATACACCGCGTTGATCACGAATAGGCCAAGCGTTAGGACGAAGAGTAGCATACCTCCCTCTCGCCATCGCGATCGAGCCGAACACCTCCCGCCGTTGGATAGGAGTAGGACTGCCCACAATAGCACCCAGACCGGAACAAGAAGACCCATCGTTGTCTTAGCGGCGGTTGAAGCCCCCAGAAACGTACCCGCAATCGTGGCTCGCGTCCACGATCGGCACTGCAGCCAACGCCAGAAGGAATAGCAGGCAATAAGCCCCAGGGACGTAGCACAGAGGTCGGGTGTGATCAACTGCCCGTGGGCGATTACATTAGGAGAGAAGCACCACAAAGCAGTCGCCACCACGCCCGCGTGCAGTCCGAACAGATCCCGAGCCCAAGCAAAGCACGTCCACCCGCCCACTAGGCTAAGAGGAATGCAGGCCCAGCGACCCAACGTAAGCAGCCAGAATGTCCTTTTCCCATTGGCTGCAACAAAGTCAGCGCCCATCTGAAACTCGGGTCGCGCTCCAGGGCCGTCAGAAAAACCACTCCATACCGTTTCGCAACCAACCGCCATGACGGGCAATGCCGCAATCATCCGGACCAGCGGCGGATTCACCCGATACAATTCGAATCTGCCGAATTCCCAGTGACTGATACCAGCGATGAGGTGAGCAGGTTCATCCAGCGTCGGACTGTGGCGATACGCTCCCCAAGCCAACAGCACCGCATGAGCGGTCAACAAGACGGCAACGACCCATCTGATTGAGCGTTGAGACTGGTCTGATGGTTTAGAGGAAGTGCGAGCAGATGCGATCGTACAGCCCTCCATCGCTTACCGAGCGAGTGATGTTACCGTCAACAACATCGCAACGCCTTCGACTGCCTCACCGCCGCCATCCAGTCCCACCTCGCCCACCAATCCACCCCGTCGCTGTTCCCCGGGGTGTGAACGGTTGCCCGCTGCCTGGGCTATCGCCGGTGTATCAGTTGGTTTCGGGGCCAGTTGTTCCCTTCCTCGCACCCTTGTCACGAGACCCTGTCGAAGCTCGACTACAATCGGCGCCTCGGCAAACCACTCCTTCGCGTCGCTCAGCCGGCCACGTAAGCAAGCCGACCCGGGCACGGCCGATCCGCCACTGGCATCGCCGTAGGGCGGCATCTCGACTAGGGCGACTCTTGGCGATTCGGGGCCGATGGCTGAATGGCAGCTGCGTCGTTCGTATCTTGAGATGATCTCCTGGCAAATAGGGCAGTCGTGGTGGTAGAGCAAGACAACCCACTCGCCTTTGGCCAGAAGTTCCCGTAACGAGTGCTGGCCCACCTGTACAACGTCCGGAGCATTCCCAACAAATGGCAGCAGCGGGAACCGCTTGCCCGTCCATTTCTCAGGCTCCAGGATTACCACGTTGCCATCACCCAGGATGATGCCATCTTCGGCGAGTACGGCTGGCTGGTAGATAGCCATGGCGAGGGCGGCCGGAACGCCGACGGATAGCCATGCTAGTGTGATGGCCGTCGCACGTAACACGACTCCCTGCGAGGGAACGAGCGACGAGAAGGACGCACCCGAGGGATACCAATGTAGCAGCGACAAAACGGCGGCGGCGTCGAGGGTGAAGGTGTACCAGGGGTTGACCTCGACGCGGCCAAAACAGCCGCAGGAGGCGTGGCCCGAGAGGGCTTTGTAGAGCGAAACGGCGGCGAAGAGGCCAAAGCACAAGACGGCCGCGCGATGGGTCCAACTGGGCAACAGGTTGGCCAGCAGCCACAGGCCGAAGAACAACTCGAACTCGACGGTGGCCATCAACAGCCAGCGGGAATCAAGAAGCCCGTCGCCCAGCACCGGCGAGGTGGCCAACTGATGGCACTTCAAGCCGGCTGCGACAAGCAGGATCGCCGCCAACGCGACCCGAACGAAGTCGTAGGGCGTGAGACGCGCCCATCGAAAAGCCAAACACCCCATCGAATCCTCCCATCTCGACCGAGAATCCGCTTTCCCGTTACCACCTCATGTACGTAACGCCGACGATGACAAGATTACCGCTAAGATAGCAACCGCCGCGAGAATGTCAACAGGCCCCCGAGTAGTGTACTTATCGAATGCCTCTCCAGCGAAAATGCCACTATCTCTATGCGTGTTTGTCGAACCGCGATAGCGCTCATGGCCTAGGAGAAACCACTAAGAGGAGCCAAAGACCAGCAATCACCTTTTTAGTAAGCTAATTGCTTTTGTCAAGCTTTTGAGGGCGAGTCATGGAGAATAAAGCACATTTGTCCGAAAAATACCACGATCTAGCGACCCCTGGTATAGCGGGTACCCCCACTATAGCGCCCAAGTCACGATCGGCGACACCACTTGCGTAGGCGGATTGGCGAATCAGTTGGAGACTATCTTGGCGAGCGACGCTTGACGCAAGACGATCGAAACGCGTCGTCCTGACGGTCAGCTCGCAACGAAGTGGATCCATCGGGCTTAGGCCGCACCTGCCAGGTAATTCCTCACACGTCGACCTCCCGCCCCTGAGAGAGGCTTGTTGCCCAGTCGCCAGTCAATCCGCTATTCCGGGTGCCACGACCTAGAGGGGTTTTGGTGAAGTCTAAAGACTCTGTCGGGGGCAGGACTGCAAAGTGTTGACATATTGGCATGGATGTGCCAGGATCAGCCGGAGTCAAAGGAGATATACTACATCCAACATGCCTCCGAGAGCGCGCCTGACGGCGGAGTCGATTGGGTATTCACGATGCGTCCACACGCCGTATCCCTTTCGAGATTCACCGACCCATTTCCGCGTACAGAGGGCCGCCAACGGAGAACGCTTGAGCAGAATTCTCCGACAAGTGTCAGGTATCCAACAACCGGGATGATTCGCCAGCGATGGATTCCTTTGTCGAGTGCAGGAAGCGGGTGTTCGTAAGTGGATGCTTCGATCTGCTGCATTGTGGGCACGTCCGCTTTCTCCAGAAGGCCGCGGAGTTCGGGGACCTCTTCGTTTCGGTCGGTTCCGACGAAACCGTCAGGCGGCTCAAGGGAAGACCACCCGTCTATTCGGAGCAAGAGCGGTTGTATCTGGTGAAGGCCCTGGCCTGTGTTCGAGAGGCGGCAGTCGCCAGGGGCGTGGGCTTACTCGACTTCGAGGAGGACTTACGGACGCTTCGGCCCGATTTCTTCGTCGTGAACGAGGACGGAGACTCGCCTAAGAAACAAGAGCTTTGCGTCCGCCTGGAGGTCGAGTATGTGGTTCTCCATAGGGAACCTCCTGGAGAACTTCCCGCTCGGTCCACAACGGCCCTGCGAGCCGGGGCGGGCATTCCATATCGGATCGACTTGGCCGGGGGGTGGCTTGATCAGCCGTTTGTCTCCATGCACGTCGCCGGGCCGGTGATCGTGATGTCAGTTATGCCGGATCGGGCATTCGCATGTGGTTCGGGCATGGCGACCAGCACAAGGAAAATGGCTGAAGAACTCTGGGGGACGGCCTTGCCTCCAGGCAATCCGGAGAAGCACGCAAGGATCCTGTTCGCATGCGAAAACCCTCCCGGCAAGAAGGAGATCTCGGGATCTCAAGACGCGCTGGGGATTGTATTACCAGGCGTCAGTCGGCTACACTACGGTGGAGAGTATTGGCCGCGTCGGATTGACTCCGTTTGCGACGAGGCTATCCTTGCTTGGCTTGACGAACGGGTGTACCTGAAACCGCTAGGGCCACGGCCAAAGGGTTTTCGTGTACTCGGCAGAATGTTGGTGACACCAGACAAGGCACGCAAGTTGGCCGAGGCGGCTGAGGCTTGCTGGGAAGCGGTTTTGTGCCGGGATTCGAGGGCTCTGGGTAGAGCGGTCCATCAATCGTTCTCGGCCCAAGTGAGCATGTTTCCACGGATGGTGACCCCGCGAATACAAGCCCTTGCCCGCGAGTTTTGCGGGCGGTCGCTGGGCGTTAAGCTCTGCGGGGCAGGCGGAGGTGGATACCTGGCCATTCTTTCCGAGGAGCCGATTGATCATTGCCTACGAATTCATATCAGACGGCCAAGTGTTGGAGGAGAAGGTGAGGCCGGTTTGGGTCAAACAGTCAGCCGTTAGGCCGTTAGGCCGGGATGAAGACAATATGAAGGGCGCTATCTGGGATCGGTATTTGCTGGAGGCGGTTGCCCGCGAGCTATCCTCGCTGAGTCGATACTACGACCGTGTTATCCAATGGTGCGATTCGTCGCGCGGCGCGGACCGGTTGCTATCGCTGATTGACAGCGCCTCGAAGGAGTCGGTTGCGGCGGTCGAAGAACTCCCTGACTTAAGTGATGAGTTGGAGAGGCGGACCTTGATCGTGCTCGATGGGGCATCGAACCACGGCCCGAGTATTCGGCAGCTCCTAGAGAAACTCCGCCCGAACTTGGCCCGAACTAGCCGCATAGCAGTAGTCTGCAAGAATCGCAGGCTCCACTGGCTGCGATCACTCTCGCGATGGTTCGGCGTTGGGCAAGAGTGGTGCGGGGAACCTGTGTTGCTCCCCACTCGGATCGACGACATTTCTCAAAGCTTGGACTACGAGATGGTTCGTGCGCGTCCAGTTGGCTGTTGTCCGCTTCGCCTGCTGGGAATAGGACAAGTTGTGGACCGCTTGGTCTCAATTATTCCCGTGTTGCGGTGGCTGAGCAGGGGACGCGTGTTCCTACTTCGGCCGTTGATAACTTGTCCACGAAGACCATCTCTTTCCATAGTGATACCTGCGCGCAATGAGCGTGGCAACATTGAGAATGCCGTGAGGCGATTGCCCGACCTCTCCGGTGTTGACATCGAGGTCGTTTTCGTTGAAGGACACTCGAAGGATGGGACGTGGGAGGAAATCCAGCGAGTGGCCGGGGCTGATTCTGCTCCGTTTAGGATCAAGGCGCTACGCCAAACGGGGCGAGGAAAGGCTGACGCGGTTCGACTGGGGTTTGCCCACGCCTCCGGCGAGCTTCTCACTATTCTGGATGCGGACCTTACGATGCCACCGGAACGGTTGGGCGACTTCTATGACGCGTATTGTCACGGGCAGGGCGATTTTGTCAATGGGAATCGGCTGCGCTATCCCATGGCCCCCGGGGCCATGCGGCCACTTAACCGACTCGGGAATCCTCTGTTCGCAGCCCTGCTCAGCTTCGTGCTTGAGGTGAGGCTGGAGGATTCGCTTTGCGGCACGAAGCTGTTTGCTCGCCATGACTACGAACGCTTTCTCCGCTGGCGGGATGACTTTGGGGACTATGATCCCTTCGGGGACTTCAACCTTCTCTTTCCGGCAGCAGTTCTCGGATTGGGGATCGTCGAAGTCCCCATTCCCTATGACGCGAGAGACTACGGGACTTCCCAAATCCGTCGATTTCGCGACGGCTGGAGATTGCTCAGGATGACGCTGATCGGTTTGATGAGAATAAGGGCCAAGAAGTGAGTAGTACGTCACGGGAAAACACAGATTCGAGAGTTCCCGATCCGGTCGAATCGTCCCTCATCGGTTTGTGGCAGAAATGGGTTGGTTGGGGAAGGCAGCGACTAGGTGTTTTGAGGCTTTGCCCCCCTCCAGGTATTACTGCTTCCAGCCTCCTGGGGATATTCGTGCTGTGGGCAGGCTACGTTGTCATCATCGAGGGTGTCGCCTCGATGGTGACGAATGACAGAAGCCAAGTGACGGGTCGGGAGTATTTTGGCGACGCGTTGCGTGAGACAACCTGTTGTCTGGAGGACGAGGGTGTCGAGGTACCACCCTTAGCCCGTTGGGATTCGTTTTGGTTTCACGATATTGCCACGCGCGGCTATGCGGAACTCCGCCCCCAGTATTCCAAATACCTCACTTCTACGAGCAGTAGACGCTTCAAGGTGGCGTTTCTCCCTCTTTATCCGGTCCTCATGCGCACGACCGCCAAGTTGTTTTGCGTCGATCCTTTCACGGCTGGTCTATGGGTGTCTAGATTGTCGCTTCTTCTGACATTGGTCATGCTAATGCTTTATCAGCAGCCTCCAGGGGCCGGCGAAAGCAGCAATTGGGAACCGCTTGTGGCGATGCTGGCGTTTCCTTCTTCATTCATCTTGGTTTCTGTTTATTCGGAATCCCTCTTTCTCGCCCTCACTCTCTCCGCCTTCGTTCTGACTCGCCGACAGCGGTACCTCCCAGCGGCTCTAGTGTCGCTTCTCGCAGGGTTGACCCGAATTAACGGTTTGGCACTGATCCCCGCACTGGGTGTCCTTGGCTCGGTAGAATGGTATCGGAATCGCAGATCGCTGTGGCCGTTCGCTCCGGCGTTCGGTGCGGCAGCAGCCTACGGAATTCTTGCCGGATACTATACGTGGGCATTCGGCGATCCGATGACTTACCTCACAATCAAGCGAGAGTTCTTCGGATCCCAACTCTGTGCGCCATGGGTTTCGGTTTCCGTTGGCATGGCACGTTTTGCTATGGCACAAGCCAACCACGATATCGGGTCGATGTACGTCTACTTGGAACTACCTTGCCTGTGCTTGATTATCGGTGCTGCAATCTTCCTGCTGCACCGTCGATCCTGGTCCGAGGCGACATTCGTAGGTGCAAGCGTCATGCTTACGCTGGTTTCCGGTAGCCTTTGGGGGTTGCCGCGATTCACTGTCTTCTTGTTTCCTATCTTCCTTCTTCTGGGTAGGCTGCACCGTGAATGGAGGGTGCTTTGGTATTCTTACCTGCTGGCGAGTGCCTCGGTCCAGGTTGTCGTGCTGGTGCACTATGTAAATGTTTGGATGCCAGCACCCTGAAATACATTGGTTCTGGTCCAGCAAGTCTGGCAACTGTGTTGGTCCAGCGAGTTTAGAAAACCGAGTGACCCGAAGTCGCCATTTCGACCGCCGGCGAAGTGAATACCCGGCTTAACAGATTCCCGCCCCCCAAGACGGGCTCGCGTACCTGGCGTTTGCGCTACGGGTCGCTTCCGCGTGGACGGCGACCGAACGGGGCTTGAAAACGCTAAGGATCGGCGTGGAAATGACTGTCGCCTATCGCTCCGCGAAAGCTGCGCTCCTTCCGCGCGGCGACAGGCGAAAACGCTACTTTTGCGGAGCGAAAGGCGACAATACTACAGTTATTGATTCGCCGACCCTAAGCCGTGTCGCTACAGTACCTTGTGGCGTTGCTGGCGGGGAGAGATCGCTCGAAGAGGCTTCCTCTCCGGGAAACACCGATGAACAAAATCAAAATGTGGCTACCACCCGAGGGCACCCTCGACCCCAACGATGAAGAGCATGATCCGCTACCATATTATTACAGGCCGATTACCGGCTATCTGTATCGCAAGAGGATTGAGTCAGGGCTATCACTCCTTCGCCCCCCCTACCGGCGCATCCTGGAGATAGGATATGGTAGTGGAATAGCCCTCCCAACGCTCTCTCGAATGGGCGACGAGCTATGGGGGATAGACACACATTCGGTTCCTGATTGTGTGGCTGATCGGCTTGGCAGAATTTCTGTTCATGCCCGGCTAGCTCAAGGCGACTGCCGCACTTGGCGACACGGTGGCGATCCGTTTGACCTTGTGGTGGCCTTTTCGGTGCTTGAGCACATCGCAGCCCCGGCGATGGCACTCAGCCAGATTGCGAGTTTGCTGAGGCCCAATGGAACGCTGTTGATCGGCATGCCCAGGGTGGATAAGGCCATGGCAGCATTGTTCCCCCTTATAGGCTACCGCGGCATCGAGAGACACCACGTTACGACGTTTCATGAAGTAGGCAAATGCGCCCAGCCCCATTTCGTACTTGATACTGTTCGGGTCTTTCCAACTTGGTGTCCACAGTGGGCAGGCCTTTACTTCAATATGCTATTCTTCAAACGCCCAAACCAAGGATACCGCGCCGAACAAGGCGCTTCAGCGGACGCGGCAGAGCCGCGCCGTTGAGCTTCCACGTTGGGCGGCTCAGCGGCGGTCTTGTGCCAAAGCCAGAGACGACCTGCGGCGACTTGCCAACGGGAAGGATCATGAACCGGTGGCCTGCTCCCCAAAACCTGATCCATGTGTTGTGAGAGTACCTGAATCCGCGACCGTGTTTGGAGGGGTTTGGTGATATGCGGCTTGCTCCGTCTTGGTTCAGCGTGAAATGGAGACCTCGGTTGATGGGTTACCTTCGGTTCCGGAGGCCAGAACAGCCACATGCGCCAGGAATAATCACCCGCCACTCTGTTGAGCTTCGGCCTGCGTGATGGCCAGCAGAACCCCCTCGCGGCAGATCTTGCGCAGCACACATCCGCCCAACGGCGCACGCGCATCGCCTACCGAGAACCGTCAACCGCCCTCTGCCCCCACCGCTTGCACCACCCAACAAGCACCGTTTGCCGCCAAAGCGACCAGCGTTTGCAGGGCCAGGGGACACGCTCGCAACCGGCACGGGAAAGCTCGGGGCAGGGCTGGCAATGGGTGGCCAGGAGAGCGGCCACGGCGGCGCGGTCGCGCGGGAAGTATGACCACGGGGCCATTTGGCCGGCCAAGATCGCGGCGTCGATCTCGGCCAACAGGCGAGCGATGAGGGCGGCAGGATCGACCGGTCCGGACTCGCGAGGCGGCGACGGCTTGCCGGACTGGCATGCGTGATGCGGCTCAAGGTCTCGAATCGCCGGAGTCCGCGCCCGAAACGTCCAGCCGCATTCGTCGCAAGACCACGTTTTCGATACAGGGTCTTGGCGTAGGGTCACGGCGTATAAATCCTGACAGTCATGCCGGAATCGCTGCACCAATGGGGCGTGATGTCGGCCGCGGTGAAAGTCACGTCGAAATTGACGCAATCCATCGCGAAAGCCTTCTGCCCCTGAAACCAACAGTATCCACTGCACATAGAATTGGCCGGGCAGATTGTAAAGTTGATTTGGCCGGAGGAAAACCAGACGTGAAAGTAGAAAGATTTGCACCAAGCGTAATCGGTGAAGGGGAGTTGATCGGCCTGCGTCACGTCGGCATACGTGCCGCAGTTAGTCATAGTGGTGATGCCACCACCAAGAAGCTCGTAAGCGCCATTGAAGTTGGCACAATCGCCCGATATTCCTGCGATTTCGGCATAGAACTGCTTGCGAAACTTGCCGTCGGACTCCGTACATACCTCGCAATCATCGGTTTCGACGGGCTCCTCGCAACAGCACGACGGGTCCTCGTCGTCGCGGATCACGATCTGCCCGGCGTTGAAAAGGATCTGCCCTTCGGTAGTAAAGCGTATCGGCACGGCTACGGCGTCGGGCAATCGGCGGTCCCGGTGTGGTCGGTGGTCCAGCCGGATTCATCGGCGGCCGGATCGACGTAAATGGATCGGGTCTTCGTTTGTAGGGTCATCCCGCTAACCTGGAAGTCGGTAACCACGGTTTGTGTAGTGACGCCGGTCTGGCCGTCGATGTCGGCCCACTCGGCGTCTTCTTCTCCGGCGACAAGAACCAGAATGGGGGTGGTCTTGTACTGAATCTTTCCGTTCGCTCGTTGTAGGGCCGTGATCGCCGTCAATGCTTTGGCGGCGCCGACCACGTACCACTCGCCGTCCACTTCGCCGATCAGGACGTGGGCATCCTCGGGGATCGTGCCGAGTGTCATCCACAGAGGCGGCAAGACGTTTTCCTGAGTGCCCCCGATGTCAAGGGTCACGGTGACACCAACGGCGTCATCGTGCGCCAACGCGGCGTCGAGCGTTCCCCAAA